>DATDWX010000024.1:0-3272 GCA_036517335.1 Minisyncoccota bacterium
CGCTTACCCAAGCACAGAAACAGGGATCGCAATGTACGCTCCCGCCCAACCGGCGCAACGTCGTCGGCCTCAATTGATTGCTGCGCCAAGCCTGCAAGGCAAGGCGCAATCTTCAACCTGCATCTGCGACTCCTGCGCGGAGCGAGATGCAAATGGAGGAAGTGATGGCACGAATAATTTTTCTAGCCATGCGTCACCATAATGTGACGCATGAGTATGCCGCGCGGCGGCAGTTCGGAGAAGACGTTCAGATCTTCTCCGAAGATCTCCAATGGGGCAACGACCCCATTGGGATATTGCAGTCGAAGCTCGAAGAGCTCTCGGCCGCCGGCCACGAGGTGGTGGCCGCAATGCCGACCGGCAGCGACCGGCAGCTCGCGGCGTTGATCGGGTGTCCGCTGGACATCCCATTTTATCGGGCTGTTTTTGAGACCGATGAGCGGGGGCGATCGGTGCGGTTCCATGGCGGCCGCGACGAGAGAGATTTCGTCGTGATCCGCTATGCGCGCATGGAAGTGCGCGTGGAGTCGGTCGTCAGGACCGTCGAGGACGTGAAAGTGTCCTCGGCAGCTGTCCGGGCCCTCTACGACGAGGGCTGGAGGGCCGGATACGAAGCCGGATACTCCGATGGGGTCGGCGGGCACACGCCCGCGTTCGATGTCGTCGTCGACGGCGCGGGCTTGTTCCGCGGCCGCAACGGCGGAAAGCAATGATGGAGAAAAAAATCTCCATCGTGTTGTTCCACGTATCTGAGACCTGGGGGTTTCAGGTGCGGCTCGGGCGAGGCTCGCCTAACGCTGCTTCCTTCAACTCGAAGGAAGAGCGTCGGGTCGCGCTCCTGTCGTTGGTGGAGCTCGCGACCAAGGCGGCGGACGAGGACCAAGACTAGTCCGTCGCAAACCGCAAAGCATCTCAGCGGAATACAGAGGATGCAGGCCGCGTGTCAGAGACGCGGCCTTCTTCTTTTTTTATTTGGCGCTTCTTATTGCTTGATAATAATCCGGATCAATCGCGTGCACTCCGGCGCCAATAACGCGATCCTTAAAGGAACTCAGTTCGGGCATAAGCCTCGGTGAAAGTCCCCGATGAAGGGATTGTTCCAAGGCTTCATCGACTTCTGTGTCAACTTCTCGGTGTTGAAATGTCGCGAGCGCTCTGATCTCTGTCGCGCGCAGCTTTGTGACCAGATCGGGAGATGGAATATACAAACCGGATGTGACGATCTTGGCATCGCGGTATTGCGGACGCGCGATAAAGCGAAGCACGACGCCATAGCCATTCTCATGCCAGCGTACATTTACGTTGTTTAAGACAGTCCCATGCCTGCTCGTGATGCGTTCGAAGCGCCGTTCGTGGGTTGTCCACCAATCGATACCGCCGGCAAACGGTTCATGGAGCGGTGTATCAGTATCGAGAACAAGTACGTCAACGTCCTTGCGGGCATCAAGGTCATAAACGGTTTTCCTCTTGTCCCATATATCTCGGGCTATGCTGCCAATGAGAAGGCCCGCCCGGCCCTTGTCTTTGAGAAGCTCGTCTGCCTCTATCATTCCGCCAAGACCACGGATTGCTTCCGGCGGAGGCTGCGTTTCAAGCGTTTGCTGCAACGAGAGCAACTGCTTCAATTCGAGTCTTTGATCCTGCGAAAGATTCACAGTCTGCGTCTGTTTTTGGGACAAGCTCATTTCCTGGCGCAAGCCGAGGCCCATTCTCATGGCTTCATTATATCAGCAGTTGAGCACGCCCTCCCTAGCAGATCGGTTGTCAGGGGACTGGCCTCCTTGTTATTTTGCTACTTACTTATTCAATTGAATTAGCAAACACGTTTCTATACCATTCATTCCCACCGCCCCAAAATGTTGTCGGGATGCGCTTTGTTGAATAGCCGTTCGCTGCCCTTCATCGGATAGAAATTCTTGATACCCGCCGCTATCATCACCTGCCAGCACGGCTCGCAGGCCCACCAGTGGCCCCAGAGGTAGGGATCGGCGCCAGTATTGTCGAAGCCGCGGCCTTCTTCTTTTCATCTTGCATTTGTTCCTCGCTTCTATACTATTGCACTATGACAACTATCACTATTCCTAAGCGGCTCGCGGGTAAGGACGATCTGGTCGTAGTGCCCAAGAAGGAGTTCGATGCGCTCGTCGCTCGCGCCGAGGCTGCCAGCGAGGAGACGGTCACCGAAAAAAATATTTTGCGCTGGGGACGCGAGGCAAAAAAACTTTATAAAGCCGGAAAACTGCCGAAACTGAACCTGCACGATCTATGACGGTCTATTACCGGCCGCGCTTTCTGCGCGTATTTCGCCGGTTCGATCCGCAGATTCAAAAGCGCATCAAACAACACATCGCACTATTTGAGCAAGATCCGTTCGATCCCAAACTCAACACGCATTCCTTGCACGGCAAGCTGAAAGGTTTTTGGAGTTTCTCGGTTGGCGGAGGCAATCGTGTCCTCTTTCAATTTCTCGATAAGCGAAAAGACAAGAGTGTCTTTTTGGACGTGGGCGACCACTCGATTTATCGGTGAAAGAGATGCGGCAAATCGAGGTTTAGGCGAACTGTTTACCGATGATATTCTTGGGATGGCTTTTGTTGAACAACTTCTCGCTGCCCTCCATCAGATAGAAATTCTTGATACCAGCCGCTATCATCGTTTGCCAGCACGTCTCGCAGGCCCACCAGTGGCCCCAGAGGTAGAGATCAGCGCCTTTCGTGTCGTGTCCATTCTTTTTCGCATCAGCAATCGCGCGCGGCTCGCTATGATTCTTGGGGTGGCAACCTTCGCACAGTTCGTACTGTTGCCCCGTCGGTATGCCACGCTTCACGCGCTCGCATTCGTGCGTTTTGTGATAGTCGCTGTCGTTGGCTCCGCGGCCTATAACGATACCGTCCTTAACTACCACTGACCCTATTTGCTGATTGAAATCTTTGGAATTATGTCGTGCGTATTCGCGAGCCTCTTGCATGAAAGGGTTATCGGCCGGAACGTATTTGATGTCGCGGCCCGCAGGAAGGTAGGGGTAGTCAATTTTCTTCATGCATGACAGTATAGCACCATGACGAAGTTTGACGCGCTCTACCAAGACATGTTGCGACGGATAGTGGAAGAGGGCGTGCGCGAAAAGAATGCGCGGACGGGGCACGAGGTGTGTGCCGTGCCGGGGATGCACTTCAGTATTGATATCGAAAAGGAGGGATTCCCTATCCTTACACTGCGTAAAATTCCCATCAAAATGTTCGTCGCGGAGCAGATATGGTGTATCTCTGGTG
>DATDWX010000025.1:0-5299 GCA_036517335.1 Minisyncoccota bacterium
GACCTCGATGGTTCGTTCTCCGCGCTCAAGAAAAAACTCGCTGCTCACCACGGCCTGAGGCGCGACCGCCGCTACAAAGTTATCTCGCAATTACTCAAAGATGCGCACTAATTCCAGCCTCCCGTTTCTTTCTTTAAACCAAAAATGAAAACACCGGCCAAGCGGCCGGTGTTTTCAAAACCCCTCTTCCCTCTTTTAGCGAGTGACAGTAATACCTGGAGCTGGTACCGGGCCCTCGGCGGCGACTAGTGCTTGAGGAGCGGCAACTGTGACCTGTCCTGTACCAGCAACTTGCATGACCGTGTATCCAGTGTCGTAATCCGCAGCCGTAGTCCAGTGAGCAGCAGCTGCGCTCGGGTCGACCGGAAGTATGGCAAGGTATACGCTCAGACAAGCGGAGAGATCTGCACCACCGGCAGTGCTTCTAATTACAGTCGCTGCAGCCGGAAGTGTACAGGTCGTGATTCCGTTGTGATCAACCATATTCTGCTGGATAGCACTCAAGATTGACTCCACATTTGCCCTTCGTTGGCTGTTGCGTGCATCACGAAAACGTTGGGCCGGATTGATCGCTACGAGCACGATTGCTGCGAGGATGGCGATGATGGCGATAACCACCAAAACCTCGATGAGCGTGAATCCCTTCGACGAGCTCAGGGCAAGCCCTTTTTTAGCTTTGTTTTTAAGCATATTTTGTTGATAATTAATAAATAAACCTTCCCTTGATTCCGGCTTTATATCATACCCCCATGCCACATGCAAGGGCTATGGTAAGTTGCAACCCGGCACAAGATTGGCCTCGATTTCCTCCCACTTACTGACCGCGAAGTTGGAGCCACTGATTGCCCCCTCCACGCGGAGGTTGGTATACGCACCATTGTACACCGCGCGCACGAGAACGTACGGTGAAGTTTTACAGATCTTGCACATGCGAGGTCCGCTCGGGCAGGTGTCTGATACACCCACACACTCGCCAGCTGCAGGGAGTGGTGGCGTGATGCCATAGTCGGGATTTTGCGCGATTTTGAGCATCGCCATATTGCCGCAGGCTTCGGCGAGCGCCAGGCTCACCCGCTTGTTTTCTGTATCGAGCACGTCGAAGCGATTGAGGAAGGATGAGGCGCCGAGGGTAAAGAGGAGCGCGAGCAGAATGGCGGACATGACGACCACCGACATTAAGGCAATGAATCCCCTCTCATGTGTGTGCGTGTTCATTTGCGTATGTAGCGCGTCGTCGAGGCTGATTGAGTGATTGGCTTCCCCGTCGGCGTAACCGCGCTCACTGTAAGATCGATCTCGATACTCTCCGGGCTCGCGCCTCCGCCGCCATGGACGAATGAGAGGTTATCAACCTTCACATTCGAGCTGTTTAGCACTTCGCTATCCACCCGGGCATTATTGCCTAATGAGTCAACCACGACACTGGGTAAGGCATATTTGGTGATTGTAAGTGCGCCGCCCGAAACGCTGGCAGACGAGGCGTCGTTCAAAGCCCACCCGATCTTCGCCATAATGAAATTTGCTTCCTCCTGCATCATCGCCCTGCTCTGGTAGCGATCGCTCGTCGCAAAGAGTAGGTGCGCAGCAACCACCATACCGCTGATGACAAGCGCAAAGAGCGCGAGATACACGAGCGTCTCGATGAGGGTAAAGCCGCGGTTGCTCATGGAGTTGGACTATAAAGTATCGTAAGATTGGGGCTAGCGTTCCCAGTTGCAAAGACCCAATCGTTGTCATAATCGAATCCCGCTATTACGACATTTCCAAAATCGTAGAGGTTGATAGAGGGGCCCGAAAGATCCGAAGACCACACCTGGAATTCTTCGTTTGCATGCGCAACGGCTGCAAAGGCAAACCGACCAGCAACTCGCAGATCAGTGACATCATCGCCAATCTCTTTCGATGCAAGAGTAGGAAATCCTCCCAATGTCGGGAAGGGACTGCTTGCGTTCAGCATATAAAGCTCGGGTCCGGAATTTTTTTGACGACCAAAGTAAAGTCTTGTGCTTAGTAAAAACACTGATAGACCATTTTCAGTGTCTAAAAAATCTCTAGAAGCGCCGGCAATATATGTCACACCCAAGGGATTCGCAACGTTGTATACCATCAACTCACATGCATCCTTACTGGTCGCAAGATAAGCAATTCCATTACTAATGACGAAGTCGTTCGCCGTTGTGCCATTTGGCGGCGTACATCCGGTGAGTTTTGTTCCTGATCCGAGTTCAGTCGGATCTGTTGGGTCCGTCACATCGAATATGTGAAATTCTGGCCCTGAGGTTTCCCGAGTCGAAATATACACCTTTTTATCGTAATACTGGATCCTCCATCCCTGAGGAAAAGATCCTGCTGGATCTACGCCGATGAGCGATCGTTTCGCTAAGACGCTACCATTTTTTGCGATCACCGGATTATTGATATCAGTAACGTCAAGCACAACAAGCTGTGCTGTAGAACTTGCGGTAGCGGCGAATGCATATACCTTCCCACTAGCCTGATCCTTGTACACATCAATATCATTTATCTGATCGAGAACTGTGCCGGTAGAGTTGAAATTATTCGCATACGGTAGTGGGACAAAAATACCGCCGTTTTGTATGGGTGGAGGCGGGGGCACCGTGCGCGCATCGGCAATGCGGAGCCAAGGCGAATTATCTTCGCCCATGTATGCGATGTGATCCAAGGCATCCAACGCCGTTGGCTTCCCCGTAAATGTATCGTATGCATAAATTTTGGGTGGATCCCATCCGCCTGGTGGCGGCGTAATGTCGCAGTCATGACCTAACGCGAACATTTCGGGGATGTTGACGATGGTCGTGGTCGCGCCGACCCACGGGGTGCGGCCGTAGGTACCGGCCCACGACACGGTGCCCGCTATCGCCTGCGAACACTGCGTGATGTATGCAGGCGGTATTGTAAGCTTGATTTGATACCGAGGGTCGGACACTGTTTTTTCTACCACCGCGCCGTAGTCTGTGCGAGCGGTCGCCGCACCTTCTTCGATCAAGTCTTGCGCTTTGCGCAACGCTTCGCTGTATATTTCACCATCGCTCACCACCGTCTGCTTGCCCCCTATCGCGGCACCGAATCCACCTGCATTCCCAACCGTACCGACCACGACACCGCTGATCACGATCGACGCGATCGCGATCGCAATGATAAGCTCGATGATTGAAAATCCGCGGCTCATACATTAGTCAATCCAAATCCGACCATTAGTTTCGACATGAATATCAGCGGGGTGCCCCGGTTGTTCGACGTGAATGGTCAGCGCAACGGGAACAATGCCCGACAGCTGTGCAAATACGATGTTCGCTGCACTTGGTGAGATTGTGAACGTGGTGTTGGGATTTACAGGAAACATTGCATCTTGATCTTTGTCGGACGCAGTGCTGTCAACATACTTATCTGACCCAGAATTTGAGGTTTGAAATATAACGAAGGAATTCAGGTGAGTAGCTGGCTTAATAGCGACCCCATGTCGCACACCGTCAACACATCCCGTACCGAGACACACATTATTCATCGCCTGCGCGCGAGCGCGCTGCAGCGTGGCTAAGAGCAGATCGCGGTCGGAGCGGAAGGAAGAACTGCGGTACGCATCCATGGTTACGAAGAGTGCGGAGGTGCCCACGATCGCGAGGATGCCGAGGACCACGAGGACTTCAAAAAACGTCGCGCCCCGCTCCATACTAGTGCCCGCTCGGGGAGAGGCTGGAGGTGAGTGAATAGATAGGGGTGATGATGGAAATGGCGATGAAGCCCACTATCAGCCCCATCACGATCATCAGCACGGGCTCGAGCATAGTGGTGAGATTTTTCGTAAGATCGTTGATCTCCTCTTCGTACATTTCCGAGAGAAAGGTGAGCGAGCTGCTCAAATTGCCCGTACTCTCCCCCACCATCACCATCTGCGTCATGAGCGGCGGGAAAAGCCGCGGCGCGCGCTGGAATTGCAAGGATATTTTCTGCCCCTTCGTGATGTGTGAGCCGGCTTCCTCGATCGCTCTGCGGTACGCGATGTTGCGCGTACTACCCGCCACGAGCTCCATCGCCTGCACCACCCGCACGTCGCTTTTCAAGAGCAGACTCAAGGTGCGGCAGGTGTTGGATAGATTGTAGCTGCGCGAGAGCGTGCCGATGAGCGGTATGCGCAAGAGCGCGAGATCCATCCAGTAGTGGAAACGCTCCGACATGCGCATGAGGACCACGAACCCAATCGCCGCAATGACGATGCCGCCCAAAAGCCAGAGCCCCCAGTTGCTTAAGAAGCTGGAGAGTACGATCAGTATCTTGGTCGAAATCGGCAACTCTGCTTTCACGCTCGTAAAGATGGGGATGATCTTGGGAAAAATATACACCGTAAGCATGACCGTAATGCCGATCGTAGCGAGCACGATGACTGCCGGATACACCATGGAGCCCACCACTTTGCGCCGCAGTGCCTGCTTTTTCTTGAGCTCTTCCGCGAGGTAGTCGAGATTTTCCGGCAGGGTGCCGGAGGTCTCCCCCACTTTGATGATGTTTACGCAAAACTCTCCGAAGATGTGCTCAAATTTCTTGACACTCTTGGAGAGCGGCTGACCTTGCGAGATGTCTACGATCAAACTCTGAAAAATGTAGCCCGCCGAGCGCGTACGCGTCTCGCTCCCCAGCATACTCAATCCCTCCATGATAGGCATGCCGGAGCGCAAGATCATGCTCAAACGCTTCGCAAAAAATATCTGATCTTGCGTGGCAAAACGCAGGAGCGTGGGACGGCCTTTGATCTTGGGTTTTGTGCTGGTGCGGCCGCGCACTGGGTGCGATTTTTCTTCTTTCGCAATTTTCGCCTTCTGCAGCTTGTCTCTGCCGCTCAAGCGCTTGTAGTGCTTGATGGACGAACGGACGGCGGGCCCCAGCACCCTGACCAGAGTGTCTTGGGCCGACTCGGGAGTTTTGGGCGCTGCGCTTTTACTCATAGCGCATGCGCAAGACTTCCTCGATGGTGGTCATCCCCTCCGCAGCTTTGTGGAATCCGTCTACGACGAGTGATTTCATACCTTGTGTGAGCGCGATATCGCGGATCTCGCTTGCAGAAGCTTTGCGCAAAATTGCCTCGCGAATGGGACCATCAATGACCATCACTTCATGCAAACCGGCTCGTCCCAGGTAGCCCGTGCCGTTGCAGCGATCGCAGCCAGCGCCGGAGTAAAACATTGCGCGTCCGCCGATGGCGGATCCGCCTCCGGCGGAAGCGAGCTCCTGCGGCATGATTTCGGAGAGGCTTTTTTCTTCGGCGGGGGTGTTCATTTTCTCT
>DATDWX010000026.1:0-12198 GCA_036517335.1 Minisyncoccota bacterium
CGCCAAAATTGCGGTGCACTCCAGCGATGATCACGTGGATCCGGTGGGTGCGCTCGTCGGCCAGCGGGGTGTGCGCGTCGCTGTCGTCACTTCGGAATTGGGTGGCGAGAAGATAGATGTGGTGGAATGGTCGGAAAATCCAGCGGATTTCGTGAAAGAAGCGCTCAAACCTGCGCAGGTCTTGAGTTTGAACTTACATGAAGATGACAATCGCGCGGAGGTTACTGTCTCCGAAGACCAGCAGTCGCTAGCCATAGGCCGCGGTGGGCAAAATGTGCGCCTCGCCGCCCGCCTCACCGGCTGGAAGATAGACATACGCTCCCTCGGTGGTCCAGAAACCCCTGCCGAAGAACAAAAAAGTGCATTTGAGGAAACGAAAGCCGAGATCGCCGGCGATGACGATGAAGCTGCGGATACCGGTGAGAAAAATATTGATCCAGTCGCTCAAGACCGAGACATCACTTCGGAAAAGATAGAGGAGGAGCAGAACGAGCCGGTGGAAAAGGAGGTGGATGCCGCGTAAATAATATAACTCCAGCTGAACCGGCCGGATAAGCTGGAGTTATACATGCGAATAGTTATTTTAAGCTGAAGAGTTTTTTCAATCGATCTTCGTTTTCAATGCGATCGAGTACGCCATAAAGAATGTATTGGGACAATTGTGACTCGCTTTTAATGAGTTGCACGAGCTCTTCGCACTCATGCGGGAATACCCAAACGCTCTGCTGGAGCATGACAAAACCCGCACGCTTCAGAATGTGTCGCACTTTTGCACGTAATGGAGCGTATATTTCCGGTATGTCGAAAACTGCGATTCTCCATTTATGATCCCACGCTCTCTCAGTGAGCAGTGCAAGATTTTTTTCGATGGCACTGCCGAGAACATTGGTGCCGCCTTCCGTAATTGACAGATGTTTCCCGCGCTCTTCAATGTACTCAAGCTCAATAAGACGCTGAATTGCCTTCTTGCGTCGGTAGCGATCGTTGGCACGTTCTCTCGCCAATCGATACATGCGCCTCGACGATCTGGCTGAGAGGAGAAATCCGTATAGTAAATCGCCGGCGGACAACTCCTCCAAAACGCCTCGTTCGATTGCACCGAGCTGACGACGACGTGTCTTTTTCCGTTTCAAACGAACTGCCATGCGTATAACTCTAGCTTATCCGGCCGGACAAGCAAGCGAGATACAGGACTAAGTGTCCAAGGACTTCCCTTGGACCTCCGGACAATCACAAAAAGGAAAAACACCGGCCCGCCATCGCAGGCCGATGTTTTTTCGCGTCGACTGTGCCGTCCGCCGATCCTTCGAGGAGCCCCATAGCTCCGGTCGGTTGATGCTGCCTCGGCTCGCTGCAGAGGGCCGCCAGTGCGATAAAGTCCGCCGATGGTCTCGATACCTCCTGGGTATTGTCGTGGCGGTCTCTGATCGGCCTCAAACATCATGACCCGCTCTGCGAGCAGACGCAGTGCCTTATCCTGCGGGGTATCGTGGCCGACGCCAAGGTCGTTCAATCGCTCGAACAGAGATTTGTCTTGCGGCATTACCTTCCTCCATGAACGTGCCAGCCTGGCTCTATCAAACTCGTTGCTTTTTTGGAAATTTCGGCTATTGTAACTAGACGCCGCAGGGCGATTTTATTTTATGGCTAGAGACTACCCATTGGAAAAAGTGAGAAATTTTGGCATTGTCGCCCACGTGGATGCTGGGAAGACGACCACGTCGGAGCGCATCCTCTACTACACCGGAATGTCGCACAAAATCGGCGAGGTGCACGAGGGAGACACCGTGACCGACTGGATGGAGCAAGAGAGGGAGCGCGGCATCACCATCACCGCAGCTGCGATCACGTGTTTTTGGAATCCCACGTACATGGGCACCGACCTTTCGCAAAAGGTGCGTTTCAACATCATAGACACTCCCGGACACATCGATTTCACCTCTGAAGTAAAGCGCTCCATGCGCGTCTTGGACGGTGCCGTGGTCGTCTTCGACGGGGTGGCGGGTGTGGAGCCGCAAAGCGAGACCAATTGGCGCTATGCCGAAGAGGCAGAGGTGCCGCGCATTTGCTACATCAACAAACTGGATCGCACAGGTGCGTCATTTGAGAAATCATACGCAAGCATTTTGGACCGACTTTCCACCAAGGCCGTGCGCCTGCAGCTTCCCATCGGTGAAGAGGGGGGGTTTGATGGTGTCATCGATCTTCTCGCGATGAAAGCGTACAAATTCGAAGGAGAAATGGGCAAGGAAGTCATTTCCTATGAGATTCCCGAGAATATGAAAGCTGAAGCAGAAAAATATCGGCATGAACTCGTCGAGCGTATTGTGGAAACCGACGACACGCAAATGAATGCCTATTTGGAAGGCAAGCAGATCAGCCACGAAGACCTGAAGAAAACATTGCGTGCGGCAGTGATAAAAAATCAGATATTTCCCGTCCTGACGGGTTCATCGCTAAAGAATAAGGGTGTACAGCTCGTCCTCGATGCCGTTGTGGATTACCTCCCTTCTCCTCTTGATATGCCTCCAGCCAAAGGTACCAATACCGATACCAACGAGGAAGAGACGCGGCCAGCGAGCGACGAGGCACCCTTTGCGGCGCTCATTTTCAAACTGCAGGTAGACCCATTTGTCGGGCAGCTCTCATTCTTCCGCGTGTATTCTGGCTCGATCAATGCGGGCGACACGGTGTACAACTCCGCAAATAATAAGAAGGAGCGACTCGGCCGCATCGTGCGACTCCAGGCCGACAAACGCGAAGACGTAAAGACCGTGTACGCGGGCGAAATTGCAGCAGCAGTCGGCCTTAAGGAGACTAAAATTGGCAATACGCTCTGCGACCCTAAAGCTCCGATCGCACTCGAATTGATCGTCTTTCCAGAGCCGGTCGTCTCAATGCGCATTGAGCCGAATACCAAGCAAGATCAAGAGAAAATGGGCATCGCGCTCTCGCGCCTATCTGATGAAGATCCGACCTTCCGCATCAAGTCCGATCCAGAAACACTCGAGACCATTATCTCCGGCATGGGCGAGTTGCATCTCGAAATTATCGTAGATCGTATGAAGCGCGAATTTGGCGTGCAAGCCTCGACCGGCAAACCCCAGGTGGCATACCGCGAGACGGTACAAGGCACAGCTGATGTAGAGTACAAGCACATCAAGCAGACGGGTGGACGCGGCCAGTACGGGCATGTCAAGATCCGTATGAAGAAAATGGAGCCAATCGTCGAAGGACAAAAAGTGAAGAACAACGTCGATCGCGAAGACCACTTCGAGTTCATCAACAGCATCAAGGGCGGTGTGATTCCCCAAGAGTACATTCAACCGGTAAAAAAGGGCCTCAAGGAGGCAATGGAGCGCGGCGTCCTCGCTGGATTTCCGATCGTGGACGTGTCGGTGGATCTTTACGATGGTTCATACCACGAAGTAGATTCGTCAGAGATCGCCTTCAAATTGGCCGCTATCAACGCGTTTCAAGACGCATTCAAGCAGGCGAAGCCGGTCATCCTTGAACCCATCATGAAATTGGAAGTGGTGACGCCCGAGAAATTCATGGGCGATGTCACGGGCTCGATCAACAGCAAACGCGGCAGCATCGAAGCGATGGGCGAGCGCGGACAGGTCAAAGTCATCACCGCCAAAGTGCCGCTCTCCGAGCTTTTTGGCTACACCACGCAGCTGCGCTCTCTCACCGAGGGCCGCGCTGTCCCAAACTTGGAATTCAGTCATTACGCGGTAGTGCCGCGCAACGTGCAGGAAGAGATCATTGCGAGCAGAAAGTAAGCTATACTTTGCAATATGAAGAAGGTGGCCGTTAGTTTCTTAGCTGTGGCCCTCTTTATGCCAGTAGCCGCGTTCGGGTTCGATAAAGATTGTCGAAATTACGTGGGCGAGTGTACGCTTCAGGACTATCTGTACTACTCCGCACAAACCAATCTCCCAACTGCGGAGCGAATAGCGGCTCTTCAAAGCGCGCTGAAACTACTCATCGACCAAATCGCACTGATCAAAGATCCGACACTTGATCCGCATCGCGAGGGACCGAATTGTTTTGTCCCGACTCACGACCTTTACATCGGCCGGACAGATGCGCAAACGAATGGCGAGGTGAAGAAACTACAGCTTCGGCTCAAAGCGGAGGGATATTTTCCTGACGCACAGGGCACAGGCTATTACGGCGAAAAAACGGCCGCTGCTGTCGTGAAATGGCAGAAAGCCCACAGTATGGGTTTTGTGACGACAAAAAGCGGTGTCGGACCAATGACGAGGGCAAAGATGAAATGTGAGAGCACAGGAGCCCCGGTGATCACGAAAGTAGAGTGGCGAATTGAACCGGCGAATCCGAGTGCGACTGACTCATACCAGAAAGATGAGCAAGCAATCTTCGTTGACGTTATCCGCTCGGACAACAGTATTCGAGGATATAGCGTCGGTAAAGCCTATGGGTGCGCCGCATCAAGTAATTTGCCGGCAGTGCCAGGTAAAAAAGTGTTGGGTTTTGTAAACTGCTATTATGCCCTCTCGGGTGTTGCGTTCACAGCATACGAGGCCAACGGCAAATTCATCGTGGAACGAGGTGATGAATCCGCAAGGGACGGCAGTGTAATAAAGACAGTTGTCCTAGAAATATGAGCCGTCAGCGAGCCATCCCTGCCGTTTTGTTCCTCAAAAAGGGCGAGGATTGTTTGTGCGCGCACGGGCGGGCGGGGAACAGTTACCTCCCGTCAACCGGCGACTATGCATTAGCGCCTCGCGGAAGTAATGTATGGTTCGAGATGATTGCTTCACGGAAGTAGCGACACGCTATCGCTTGAGTTCGCCCTCGGCGTATTTGTGGATGAGCGAGTTGATGAGGGTCTGGTAGGGAAGACCTTCGCGCTCCGAACGGGCGCGCAGGCGCGCGAGATCATACTCGCGCACGCGAATAGAGACGAGTTTCGTCTTTTCGAGTCGCCCGCGACGCGCAGCTGCGGCTAAATCTTTTTTGGCCTGAGCGAGATTGGGTATGCTCTTCGCTTTACCAGATAGGATCCATGACTCCCACATCTTCTCTTCCTTGGTTAGCCGGTGATATTTCATTGTCATAGTTATGTTATTGAATCTGGTAAATATTTCTTCGCGATTTTTCTACTTGGAAATATCGTTTTTAGGAAGACTTTTTCCTCATCGATCACGCATGGCACGACGTGAACGTATCCATTGAGCATCACGACGATGGCCTGTTGATGAGCGTGTTGCCCTTTGCTCCAATGTGGAACGATCTCAAGTACCGAGCTTTCTGCGATCGCAAATTCAACATCATCGAACGAAACTCCACGTGTGCGCATGAGGTCAACGTTCTTTTCCTCGTCCCACTCGATGCGAAGTCCTTTGTACGGCCAACGCATTAGGAAAGTATACAGACTCTGCTTTTGGTGTCAATACTCTGTATATACTACAAATACGCAACCTCATAGGACCCGATTTGACAGCACGCCTTCGTTCCGCTACATTGCGGGGACCCGCTGCGGCGGGTTTTCATTTAATCTATGGCGAGATCACTCAAAAAGGGCCCTTACGTCGACGAAAAGTTGATGAAAAAAGTCGGCGCGCGCAAGAGTGGTACCGGCTCCATCAAGACGTGGGCACGCCGGAGCTCTATCGCTCCGGAATTTGTCGGCTACACCTTCGCTGTGCACAACGGCAAGATTTTTGAGGAAGTGTTTGTGACCGAAGACATGGTAGGGCACCGCCTTGGCGAATTCTCTCCAACCACAAAATTCCTTCGCCACGGCGGCAAGATGCAAAAAGAGCAGGAAATGAAGGCCAAAGAAGCAGAAATTGCCACGGCGCAAGCCGCTAAGGCCACCGCGGAGACCGCAAAAAAATAGCGTATGCGTGCATCCCTACAAAATTATCATCAATCGCCACGTAAGGTGCGGCTCGTTGCCGATCTTATTCGCGGGAAGTCCGTGCCCGCAGCCCAGCGTGCGCTCGCGTTTCTTCCAAAGAAATCTGCTCCCGCAGTCGGCAAGCTCCTCAGCTCGGCTCTTGCAAATGCGCGCGCCTTGGGTACAGCGCCCGAACAACTTTTCGTGAAATCGATCATGGTCAATAAGGGTAGTGTGCAAAAACGCGGCCGCCCTTTTGCCCGCGGCCGCTCGGGCGTGATCCGCAAAACCATGTCGCACGTAACGTTGGAGCTTGGCACAATGCAGAAAACGGCGAACCCCGAAAACGGCTTCGCCGACGGGGCAGGCAGAAATCAGAGAACAGAAAAATCGAAATAACGTATGGATTCTAGCCACTCACTACCCGTATGACCCACACCGTTCATCCCTTCGCACATCGTCTTGGTATCATCCGCGACTGGAAAAGCCGTTGGTTTTCAAAAACGCCCGCCGAATACCGCCGCAATGTGATGATCGATGCCACTATCCGTCGCTTTCTCAAGAAGCGTCTGCGCGGCATGTACATCACGTCAGTCGAGATCGAACGCGCACAAAATGCTATCCGCGTCCTCGTGAAGACATCACGGCCAGGTCTCGTGATCGGGCGCGGTGGCGAGGGCTCTCAGCGCCTCGCAAAAGAAACCGAGGAGGTCGTGCGCAAGATCAAATTGCCTGCGGCGGGAAGTGCCCATGCGTTCAAGGGGCAGGGCCACACCACATTAGGGAAAACGGCCGTGCGGCTCGATATCGAAGAGGTACGCTCGCCGGAGAGTCATGCGCCAGTCGTCGCCTGGATGGTCGCCGAAGGATTGGAAAAACGTCAGACATTCCGACGTGTCTTGAAGCAGACAGTAGAAAAAGTGATGGCCAATCGCGATGTCTTGGGGGTGCGTATTGCTGTGGCTGGCCGCCTCGGCGGAGCCGAAATGAGTCGGCAAGAGGAGATCAAGCGTGGCCGTGTACCGCTCCAAACCTTGCGCGCCGATATCGATTTCGCTCGCGAAATGGCCTACCTGCCCTATGGCGTGATCGGCGTCAAGGTGTGGATCTATCGAGGAGACATCTTCGACAAGAAAGAACAAAAAAAGTAATTGTTTTTCCCTAGAACCTAGTCCCTAGAGTCTATAACCTATCCTTATGTTGGCACCAAAGAAAACAAAATATCGCAAGTGGCAGACAGGGCGCAGAAGTCCCCTTCGTCGTGCGCAACCCGAAACGCGTGGACTTACCGTTGCATTTGGCCAGTTCGGCCTGAAAGCGATGACCGATGCGCGCGTGACGTCGAATCAGATAGAAGCAGCCCGACGGGCCCTCACGCGCGCAGCGGGGAAGGGAGCCAAGGTCTGGGTGCGCATTTTCCCTGATCGGCCCGTCACCCAGAAGGCTGCGGAGGTCGGCATGGGCAGCGGCAAGGGTGATGTCGTCGGCTATGTGACCGAAGTGCGGCCGGGACGGGTGTTATTTGAGGTCGATGGCGTGTCCGAGATGCTGAGCCGCGATGCTCTGCGCAAGGCGGGCAAGAAATTGCCCGTCAAGGTGAAGATCGTGACGCGCGCATAATGTCTATGAATGACCTAAAAAAAGAAACACCAGAAAATTTGAAGAAATCTCTCACGGATATGCGCGAGCAGCTACGCACATTCCGCTTTGAAGGTGAAGGCAGCCGCCGCAGAAATGTGCGCGAGGGCAGAAATCTGCGGCGTGATATTGCACGTATCTTAACGGAACAGCGGACGCGAAGTGTTGCAGAGACGAGCAAAAAAGCATAGAGTACACAATCTTTATGGTAGTGGGCACGAATAAAGGCAAAATATTGGAGGGTATCGTGGTCAAAAGCGCCATGAAAGACACCGTAACGGTGGCAGTCTCGCGTTATGTACAGCACCCGAAGTACAAGAAGTATCAGAACAAGACAAAGAAGTACCTCGTGCACAATCCAGGCAATTCTGCGGAAGTGGGTGACCGCGTGATGATCCGCGAGACCCGCCCGATTTCCAAGCTCAAACATTTCGTCATCGCTTCCCGCATTTCCCGAGTAGAATCCGCCACGAATTAATTTCTATGATCCAAGATAGAAGCATTGTAAAAATTGCTGACAACTCTGGTGGCCAGATCGGCCGCGTCTTCAAGGTATTGGGCGGCTCCAAGCGCCGCTATGCCGAGATCGGCGATGAGGTCGTACTCTCCATCCAGACGGCACAGCCGCGCAAGGCCGTGAAGAAAAAAGACATCCATCGTGCAGTCGTGGTGCGTCAGAAAAAAGCGTTCCGGCGCAAAGACGGCTCATACATCCGCTTCGACGAGAACGCCGTCGTCTTGGTGGAGAAAGAGAAGAAGGAGCCGAAAGCAAATCGCGTGTTCGGCCCCATCCCGCGTGAGGTCATTGACCGTGGTTACCAGAAGATCGCCTCTCTGGCCCCCGAGATACTATGAAGTTGAAGAAAGGCGACCCCAGTACCACAAACCCTTCGGGTTTGGCTACGGGGCAGGCAAACCGATAATGAATATGAAATTACGAAAAGGAGACAAAGTGGTTGTTATTGCTGGCAAAAGCAAGGGGGAGAGCGGTGCGATTGTGAGGGTTTTTCGCCGCGAAAACCGCGTTCTCTTAGATGGTATCAATCTCGTCAAACGCCATCGCCGCGCGACGCGCCAAGGCGGGAAAGGGCAGATCATCGATATGCCGATGCCTATCCACGCATCCAATGTGATGATTGTGGATCCCAAGAGCGGCAAGCCCACGCGCATCAAGATCGTGCGCGGCAAGGATGGGCAGCGTAGCCGCGTCGCGGTCAAGAGCGGGCAGGAATTGAAGTAGAGAACAGATGACAGCTATGAATTCAACAATGACAGTACAAAAAGCGACGTTCAGCGCGCTCAAGAGTGAGCTTGGCTACACCAATGTCATGCAGGTGCCGAAGGTTACTAAAGTCGTGGTCTCGACTGGCGTTGGTGCGATCAAAGACAAGAAACGTCTCGAGCTGATACTCGATCGCCTCACCAAGCTCACGGGCCAATCCCCTGCGGTGCGTGGCGCCAAAAAGAGTATCGCTACCTTCAAGATCCGCACAGGTGACACGGCTGGCTACCAAGTCACCTTGCGCGGCGCCCGTATGGAATCGTTCTTGAGTAAATTCATAAACATTGTCTTGCCTCGGGTCAAAGATTTCCGCGGCATCAAGCTAAGTGCGATAGATGAAATGGGCAACATCACTATCGGTCTCAAAGAGCACACGGTATTTCCTGAAACCTCCGACGAAGAGAGCAAAGATATCTTCGGGCTCGCCGTCACCATCACCACCACCGCGAAAAACAAGAAGGAAGCCGAAAGCTTCCTTCGTCACCTCGGTTTACCATTGCAGAAATAATTGGTGCTATAGTATCCGACATGAAATCCTGGGGGCCATATATGGTGCTGATGGCGGCGATGCTGTGGGCTACCGATGCCCCTTTTCGGCTGCACCTTACGGAGGGGCTCTCGAGCAATTTCATTGTGCTCGGCGAGCATTTTGTAGACGTATTGATCGTCCTGCCGATACTGGTGATGGGTTTCGCCACGCTCAAAAAGCTCTCGTGGCGTGAGTGGGCAGCGGTAGCAGTAATCGCGATCGGCGGCAGCGCTCTTGCCTCGGTGGCCTTTACGCAGGCATTTCACTATGTGAATCCGTCGGTCCCGATCCTTTTGCAAAAACTCCAGCCACTCATCGCCGTCGCACTTGCCGCACTCATTCTCAAAGAGCCGCTCGGCCGCCGCTACTGGTTGTGGGCGGCGTTTGCGCTCGGCGGCGCATACCTCATTTCATTCCCGAGTCTGGTGCCGCAGCTCTACCCGGGCGAGCAGTTCAATCCCAACGTCATGGGAGTGCTGCTGGCGCTCGTCGCCGCATTTTTCTGGGGCGCTTCGACCGTGATGGGCAAATTTGTGCTGCGTACGATTGATTTCAAGATGATGACGGCACTTCGATTCGTGGGAGCGTTCGCGTTCCTGCTCATACTAAATGCGCAGCAGCACTCATTTCCCGCAGCGGGACAGTTCACCTGGACAGACGGACTTTTCATCCTCATCATCGCGATCGTCAGCGGTGTCGTCTCGCTCTTCATCTACTATAAAGGCCTTGAAACCACCAACGCATCCGTCGCCACGCTCGCCGAGCTCGGCTTCCCGATGGCGGCGATATTCGTCAACTGGCTATTCATCCCCAATTCTGCCCTCGTCCCCATGCAATTCCTCGGCGTCGCCATTCTCCTCTTCGCAATTTGGGGCCTGTCTAATTACAACAGGGAAGCAACGACCGTTAGCGCCGTTTGACTTCGCCACTGCACTCGCGTATATTGCCGCTACCTCTTGGGGACTGCCATTTTCAACCACAGGTTGGAAGAAGATAGCGGTCACGGACGAAGTGCCCATAATCCTCGCGCGCAAGCCAAGGATGCCAGGCCTTCACACCATTCCTCGAGGCTTTCCCTATGGCTAAAACCTCAATGATCGTGAAGGCTCAACGCCCGCCCAAATTCGCATCAAGGGTGGTACGACGCTGCTTCAAGTGCGGCCGCCCGCGCGGATTTATGCGCGATTTCAACCTTTGTCGCATCTGTTTCCGCGAAGAGGCACTCGAGGGCAATATTCCTGGCGTTAAAAAAAGCTCATGGTAACAGATCCTGTCGCAGATTTCATAACGCGCCTCAAAAATGCGGGCGCGATCAATAAACAGTCGGTATCACTGCCGTGCTCGATGTTTAAAATGGCGATCGCCGAGAAGCTCAAGATGGAGGGCTACGTCACCGCGGTCGACAAGAAGGGCAAGAAGGTGAAAAAGACATTGGATGTGGTGCTCAAATACGACGCAAGCGGCAAGCACGCCATCGCAGGCGTGAAGCGCGTCTCAAAGCCAGGGCGGCGCATGTACAAGAGCGTGCACGACATCAAGCCGGTCAAATATGGCCATGGAGCGCTCATCCTCTCGACCCCGAAGGGCATCATGACCGACAAGGAAGCGCGCAAGGAAGGGGTCGGAGGCGAAGCCCTGTTCGAAATTTGGTAGTAATTTTTATGTCACGAATTGGAAAAAAAGAAATAGTCATTCCCGCCGGTACTGAAGTCGTGATCGCGCCGCATGAGTTTACCGTCAAGGGAAAGGGTGGCACACTCTCTCGCCCGCTCCACCCTGCAATCGGTATCGAGGTTGTTGGCTCTGCGGTCAAGGTGTTGCCGAGGACGCAATCGCGGCTCGCGCGCGCTCTGTGGGGTACCTACGCCTCGCATGTGGCCAATATGATCCAGGGCGTCAACCAGCCGTTTGTCAAAAAACTCATCGTGGAAGGCATCGGCTACCGCGCTGAAGCCGCTGGCGGCAAGCTCAAATTACAGGTTGGTTTTTCACACCCCATACTCGTCGCCATTCCCAAGGGACTCGGCGTAGCCGTGGAGAAGAATGTGGTCACTGTGTCTGGCGCCGACAAAGAAATGGTCGGGCAGTTTGCGGCCGATGTACGCTCTATCAAGAAGCCAGAACCGTACAAGGGCAAGGGCATTCGGTACGACGATGAAGTTATTCGCCGCAAGGAGGGGAAGAGGACGGCCGCAGCCGCTTAGTCTCGAATTCTCACACCATTAAATAAAACGTATGACACTCGCACTCAAAGAAAAAAACAGACGGCGGCGACATGCGCGCGTACGCGCGAAGGTCTCCGGTACCGCACTGCGGCCGCGTCTTTCGATCTACAAATCCAATCGGGCGTTTACCGCGCAGCTCATCAACGACGACGCGGCAACCACGCTTGCGGCGGTATCGTCGGCAAGCGAAAAGGGCAAAACACCGAAAGAGCGGGTAGAGATGGCGGCAGCGACCTTGGCCAAGAGCGCCGCGGGGAAAGGTATCAAGGCGGTCGTCTTTGATCGAGGTGGTTTTGAGTACACAGGTGCGGTGAAAGCCTTTGCCGATGCCGCGCGCGCTGCGGGGCTAGAATTTTAATATGGCCGATGAATCCATGGAACCAATAATCGAGGAAATCGTTGTGCCGCCAACAGTTGAGGTGGTTGCGGAAGAAGTCGCTACGCCGAGCCAGCCTGCCGTGCCTGCGCATGGAGGGCAGGCAGGAGCGCCGGGTGCGCGGCGACCGTTTGGAGGCGCACGTGGTGCCGGACAGCGCGATCGCCGCGGGGGAGGAGATCGTAGAGGTGGCCGTCCCCGTGGAGGTGATGAGCGGCGCAGCGAATTTGCACAAAAGTTGATCGGCATACGGCGTGTTGCGCGCGTAATGGCAGG
>DATDWX010000027.1:0-90019 GCA_036517335.1 Minisyncoccota bacterium
CCTCGATGGTTCGTTCTCCGCGCTCAAGAAAAAACTCGCTGCTCACCACGGCCTGAGGCGCGACCGCCGCTACAAAGTTATCTCGCAATTACTCAAAGATGCGCACTAATTCCAGCCTCCCGTTTCTTTCTTTAAACCGAAGATAGCAGTACGCCACAGCGCCTGGCGGCTTGTCAGGAGCCCGGAGGCAACCGCTGCCGATGTTCCTGCAGGTGCATCTGTCCATCCGTTAGCTGCTTCTGCCGCCAACACGCTGATCAGCACCAGAACCACGCCAATCGAAAGTTGTGTGAAGTCCATTTAACCTCCCAGTTGAGTTGAGGCTGAATTTCAAGGATCAGAAGAACTCTTATCCACCTCCCTGACCCATTG
Source organism: Minisyncoccota bacterium (assembly GCA_036517335.1). GTDB lineage: Bacteria > Patescibacteriota > Minisyncoccia > Phycocordibacterales > UBA2100 > UBA10103. The sequence continues at coordinate 373 of DATDWX010000027.1, forward strand.
AGGTGGATTACAGGCACCTTTATGTCATATCTTAGCAATATCACAAGCCGTGTATACTTTCGTTGATGTTCGAATTCAAACGCGTCTACATGGTGGGGATCGGGGGCATTGGGATGTCGGCGCTGGCGCAACTGCTCGTGCATCAGGGCAAGGAGGTGAGCGGGTCGGATCGGGAAGAGTCGCCCGTTACTTCAATGCTTGCCGAAAAGGGAATTAATGTATCCATAGGTCATGACAAATGTCTAATACCAGCTGACACGGAGTTCTTGATATACAGTGACGCGGTACCCGCGGAAAATGTCGAGCGCGCAGGGGCGCGTGAGATGGCGATCCCAGAGCTATCGTATTTTGAGGCGCTTGGGGAAATTTCAAAGAACGTGCGCACGATCGCTGTGGCTGGTACTCACGGTAAAACGACCACGACCGGCATGCTTGCGAAAATATTGCAGCGGGCGGGCAAGGAGCCAATGGCGATCGTTGGTTCGATCGTGAAAGACTTCAACTCCAACTTTTTGCCTGGTGGCCCAGATCTGCTTGTCGTAGAAGCGTGTGAGTATCGCGATCACCTTCTGAAACTCTCACCGGAGATTTTGGTGATAACCAATGTTGAGCTCGATCATACCGATTACTTCCCGGACCTTGCGGCGCTCAAGCAAACATTTCGCACGGCCGCGGAGCGTGTGCCAGCACACGGTGCGATTGTAACAAATCCGAACGATCCTATCATTGCAGATGTTATTCAGGGTGTTTCAGCGCGTGTAGATGATTTCACACAGGAGAATGTTCCTGCACTTGGTCTGATCGGCGAATTCAATCGCGATAATGCCCGCGCCGCGGCCGCCGCGGCGCGGGTTGCGTTCCCCACGTTGAAACAAAGCGCCATTGATGATGCGCTCGCACATTTCCAAGGTTCTTGGCGGCGCTTTGAATATAAGGGCGAGACGCAAAGTGGCGCGCTCGTATTCGACGACTACGCACATCATCCTACGGCGATCGCAAAGACGATCGAAGCGGCGCGAGAGAAATTTCCGGGCAAGCGAATTATTATCGCCTTTCATCCACATCTCTACTCGCGCACACGCGATTTTATGGGAGCCTTCGCCAAGGCACTCGCGACAGCTGATGAGGTGATACTTGCCCCCATCTACGCAGCTCGCGAGCATTCCATCCCAGGCATTTCAAGCCATGCCCTGGCCGAGAAAGTATCTGCGCTCGGCACCCCCGCCCAAGCGCTCGACTCCCTACATGAAGTGTACCTGCATTTTTCTCGCACCTCGCACCTCGCACCTCGAACCTTACTTATCACCATGGGCGCGGGAGATATCTACAAGGTCGCCGATCAGATCGTAGATGTGTAGTATCCTCTACACTATGTTGATGAGGCATCGAAACGCATATGCGCTCGCGCTCACACTTATGATCCTCCTGGGTCCCCTCTTGGTGCATGCCGCAATCTCGCCGGAGCTCCAAAAGTACATCAACAAGATCAACGCGAGGGCTGCGGCGATCGCGATCCGATCACGCCGCGTTCTTCCTGTGGCTTACAATGGCACCTGTCCGATCCTTGCATCCAATCTCTCATTCGGGATGCAGGGTGCCGATGTGCGTGCTCTCCAGACCTTTTTGATATCGCATGGTGCGCTCTCCAGTGATTCTGCAACAGGCTATTTCGGTAAACTCACGCAAAGTGCAGTGCAAGACTATCAGCTACAACAGGACATTATTAGTTCTGGTACATCCGCAGCGACTGGTTTCGGGAAAGTTGGTCCCAAGACCCGCGCCTCGATCGCAGAGCAATGCAAGACCACCACGCTCGCCGCTGCACAAAAATCGCCGATCCCAGCCACCGTATCTCCTACCGACACTTCTGTCGTGGAGACGCCCTCGAGTGATTCCATAGCAACGAGCCCTCTTGCCAGCGCTTCCGCCGTGCAACCGCTGGAGACAGAACCGCTGGGAGTGGAAATACCAGCAACGGTGGTAACAGAACCTACAGTGGTAGCGGTATCTCCGCCTCCGACCGAAACACCAAGCGCACCAGCGGACGCAGACCCCGAAGGTACCATCGCGACGTCCAGTCCTGAATCGTCGCTTCCAGATTCGTATATCACCTGCGGCACCATAGACGTGAGTGCTACGTTGCACGACCAGGGGTACGCCTATGTGCTCAACGATTTCGTCGGGGGAGGCGACACCACAGAAAATCCCGAAGCTTCAAACGTCGTCATCTATGAAAATGGTTTATTGATAGGTCCGGGGAATTCTTCGATACTGGACGTGCGCGATTTTGGCGAGGGTCGCTTTAGCCACTGGAGCGATGGGCAGAGCAACACGCTGTATTTTTCCGCGTCCGACAATTCAGACCCCATGACGAGCGGCAAAGCCTACACGTACGGGGTATCTTCAGGCACCTGCCCACAGTGATTGCGCTTGATGCTGTTGCCGGTAGAGTATAATTCGCCTGGGCATTCATTTATTTACCTAGCATGCCATAGCATGACCCACTACATTTCGCGGATTGTCTCCACCAGCATCATTATTGCTCTAACGCTGCCCACATCGGTGCTTGCACAGACCGTGCCCATCACCCACACACTTACAGTTGGCTCGGAAGGGCAGGAGGTCTCTACGCTCCAGTCCATTCTCTCGCAGCTTTCTCTTTTTACCGGAGAGATTACCGGCTATTTCGGACAGATCACCAAACAAGCCGTTATGGCATTTCAAAAGGCGCACGACCTCGATCCCGTGGGCATTGTTGGACCGCTCACACGAAGCGTACTGAATAATACTGCGGCTGCCACCGCCTATCCGACACCGGGCAAGGTGCTCGGGGCAGCAACCGGGGCGTGCAATATCTCCGCACCCACGAGTGTCACCGATCGCAAGGTACGTCTCACGATGGCAGGGTGTGCGGGCGTGCGCCGCTTCCAGGTCTCGGAGTCTCCGGACTTTAGCCACCCCTCGGGCGTGCAGATCAATCTCTCCAACGTCGCCACCGACCTCTCCGCCGCCGACGTCTCCATCACCTACAAAAATGGCGTGCCTGGAGGCAACGGCACACCATACTCGCTCCCCGAGAAGCGCACTATAAACGCGCTTGCGGTTCTCTACGAGTTTGCCGACGCCAATGGGCAGGATAACGGCACGGGAGCCTATGAGACTCCCACCTTCCTCAAGCGGTTCATCTTCGGCGATGGCATCATCGGCTACGAGGGCTACTACAAGTACAACAGCTACAAGGATCACCTCCTCCAAAGTACCGCTGGCCGCGTTACCCTCACGGGCGACACCTACCCCACAATCGTTCACATCCCGCTCGAAAAGTTCCGCACCTTCCTCGATGGGCCGATACCGAACACCGTGGGCGAAATCATTGCTACTATCAAAAGAGAGGACCCCACCTACTTCGACACCCGAGACTACGACTACATCTTCCCGCTCGCCTCAAGCCATTACGCCGTCGAGCGCGGATATCAGGGCGGCACGTATAATGGGGCTGGATACATGAAAAACATCATGCCTTGGGATAAGACCACATCCATCTTCGCCAACACCATCCAAGAGGTCCGCACCGCCCACGACGCGCAGCGTGTTGTCACACGCTACAACGCCTCAACCGTCAAGGGCGAGGTCGAAGGCGTATGGCTTGCTTCTGACACCGCGCGGTCCGGGACCAACTACTTCACCGGTGGGTCAATACTGTGGGACTCGGGTATTCAACACAACCACATAACGCTCGGTACCCCGCTCCCCTCGCCAAATGAGCAGGTAATCGTCCGATATAAGGCGAACGCGGGTCCTTCAGTCGATAGCTCGACAGCAGACACCCTTACAAATAGTGGCTGGGGCAGCCATATGTGGCATGAGAACTACCACATAATTAGCACTCGTTCGCAGATGCAGTTTAGTCAGCGAAGGCTTATCGGCGACCCGTATTTCACCCCAGCGCTCCTTCCAGGCTACGACGCCATGACTCACGGACTTTTCAACCCACCGCACCCGACGCTGGGACATGCCGACGGCACACCCCTCTTGAGCGCCGCCAATAAGTACGAAATGGGGTACGTCACACCCTATACCTTGGAGTACGGCGAGAACGAGACGAACAAGCGTCTCGCGCGCGCGGAATTCAGCGATGTGTCGCACGTCGAGGACAATACTACGATGATCAAGATCCCTCTGCGCAAACTCGGCGATCCTGGTCTCGCGACGAAGCAACGCGCTCTCTACTACAGCGAACTAGGTGTCCCCACAGACACCACCAATGCGAATAAGGCCGCTCCGGCTTACTCCGGCGAAGAGTACCTCCTCATCGAGTTGCGCTCAAAGGCGCCGCTCCCCAGTGGCAAGTACAACTTTGACGAAGCCGTGCGCTCGGGCGGACTCGTTGTATACCATATGGTGGAGGTAAGTCCGTACGAGGCATCGCTCCATAATGGGGCGGACATCGCTGAAGTCATCGACGCCACCCCGCCATACTTGAGCGGGCACACCAACATCACCGGCTCTGCTGCTGCCTTCGGCCCCGAGTCCGGCGTGTACCAGCTCAATCTACAGGCGCTTTGGCAGGATAAGCCGCTTGATAGCACTACCCACGCGTTTGACTATATGTTGAGCGAAGGTCGGGGAGCCAAGACACTTTACGCGCGCTTCGTGGACACCACCGGCAACTCGATGGGTACCCAAACCATCACTCTCTCGCTCGACTCTGACCAAACGGCGACGCAGCGCCTACCCACGGTCGCTCTCTCTCCCGTGGTGAGCGGGTATGGCACGGGAGCGCGCAAAGTGACGGCAAACTTCGTGGCACCCAACGGCGCTACCTCGATAAATTTCTACATGGACCAATATCTTGTAAGGGACCAGACTCTCTTGGGTGTTACGACGGGAACCGATGACTACTACTTCAACGACAGTAAGTTCTCTCCTGGTGCGCATTCGATCAGAGCCGTGGTCACAGACAAGGCGAAGATCTCTGTGGCGCAATCAGTGCCATTCACGACAGGGACCAGCCAAGGACCCACCGTAACGCTTACAGCAAATCCAACCGCAATTGCACAAGGCCAGTCCGCAACGCTCTCGTGGAGTTCGACCAACGCCACAGCCTGCCACAGCCCCAACACCAGCTTTAGCGCCTCCAGTCATTTTGGCTCTTTCACGGTGAATCCGACGGTGACGACGACGTACACCATCACCTGCTCTGGATACGGCCTCACCTCTGCCCCCGCATACGCCACAGTCACTGTGACTGGTACCAATACCGATACTACTGCACCTTCAGTACCCACAGGCCTTTCCGCCTCTGCTGTCTCCTCAAGTCAGATCAACCTTTCGTGGAGCGCCTCTACTGATAGTGTCGGTGTCACCGGCTACAAGGTCTCCCGGGGCAGCACGCAGATAGCGACCGCCACCGGTACGAGCTACCAAAACACCGGCCTCGCTCCCTCAACCACCTACTCCTACACGGTCGCCGCCTTCGATGCAGCAGGGAACACCTCTGTTCAATCAAGTGCCGTATCAATCACGACACTACCTGCTCCCGACACGACAGCACCCACCACGTCCATCACCTCTCCATCGGGCGGAGCGATCCTCTCCGGCACTGTCACCGTCTCGGCTAGCGCTTCCGACAACGTCGGCGGCACCGGCGTGGCCAAAGTAGAGCTCTGGAAGGACGGTGTCGTGCTCGGGATTGACACTGCTTCTCCGTACAGCTTCTCCTGGGACACCACCCTCGACACCAATACCTCACACACACTGCAAACGAAAGCCTACGACGAGGCCGGGAATGTCGGCAGCTCGGACACCACCTCGGTCACGGTGGACAACACCGTGATGCCCCCTCCCCCCGTACCCACCGCCACCCTCTCTGCCAATCCCACCTCGATTACTGCCGGCCAAAGCAGCACACTCACGTATTCTTCCACTGATGCCACGACCTGCACTGGAGTCAACTTCGTCCCGACCAGTATCAGCGGTTTGGCGGTGGTCACCCCCACCCTCACCACCACCTACTCCATCACCTGCACCGGAGCAGGAGGCACCTCACCCACCGCCTCGGCCACCGTCACCGTCGCGAGTGTTACACCCAACACCCTTGCAATCGGCAGTCGCGTCAAAACCACCGTCAACCTCAATGTACGCAGCAAAGCCAACACCAAGAGCGGCAAGATTCTCTGTGTCCAACCCACCGGCGCGCTCGGTGTCATTACGGCAGGCCCCTCTACTGCCCAAGGCTTGCTGTGGTGGAAGGTCAACTACGACACCTCCTGCGACGGATGGAGCGCGATCAACAACGGCAGTGGGCTACCCTACCTCGTTCCCGCGACGAGCGTACGAACCACCCCTTCGACTCTACTCACTGGCGAACCAGCACAAGTCATCACCAGCACCCTCGCGCGCGGTTCGACCGGAGAGGAAGTCGTACTTCTGCAGTACCTGTTACAAAAGTTTGACCACTTTACGGGAGAGCTCACCGGCTATTTCGGCCCGCTCACCGAGCAATCCGTCGTGAAATTCCAGCAAGAGAATAACCTCGCTGGTGTTGGCATCGTAGGGCCGCAGACGCGGGCGCTCTTGAACAGTCTTGGGTTCTAAATATCGGGCAGGGTAGCAGCAGCTAGAATTGAACTTTTGAGTTCACTGTAGTAGTGTCGGGTGATGGAGGGCTCCGATACTTCCGGTGAGATCAGCACGGGCAAACTTTCGATCGTCGCGACACCCATCGGCAATCTTGGCGACATGACCTTTCGTGGATTGTGGACGCTTAAGGAGGCACAGGTGATCTACGCTGAAGATACGCGCGTCATCTCGAAGCTACTCTCCCACTATGGACTACGCACGAGTGTACAGCGGCTCGATGCGGCGACAGAAGGCAGGAAGGCCAAAGAAGTTGCGGCTCGTTTGGAAAAGGGCGAACACGTCGCAATTGTCAGCGACGCCGGGACTCCCGGTATTTCCGACCCCGGCGCCCGCCTCGTCGCGTATGTTCGCCAACATGTTCCCGAAGCAAAGATTGAGACTCTTCCCGGTCCGTCGGCTCTCACCGCTGCGCTCTCGATCGCTGGGCTCAAAGGTGAACAATTTTTGTTCAGAGGTTTTTTACCGCACAAAAAGGGTCGGCATACCGCGCTCGCCAAAATCGCCGCATCCGATGTGCCCGTCGTACTCTACGAATCCCCACACCGCATTCTGAAACTCCTCGCCGAACTCGCGGCGCACGGCATCCGCGAAGTTCGCATAGGCCGCGAACTCACAAAAATACACGAGGAATTCCTCTGTGGCGCGCCGCTTGATGTCGGTGAAGATCTAAAAGAGAGAAAAGCGGTCCGGGGAGAGTTTGTGGTAATAGTATGTGATAGTATCTCTCCATGACCCTTGATGCACTCATAATCCTCGCTGGCGCGATTGTGGCCACGTTGCCTTTTTTGGGATTTCCTTCGAGCTGGAAGCACGCGTTGTTTTTTATAGCGGGTCTCAGTGTGATCGCGCTCGGCATTGTCGTGCGGCGAAGGTTGGGCAAGAGCACGGACACGAAGAAAGTTCCTTTCGATGGTATCGACACCGAGAACCGATGATCCGCATCCGGTGATCCGTCGCTTACGGGCGATGGGAATGCCGGATAGCGTTATTTTAAGTCGGCTCATCCTTGAAGGATGGTCGCAGGAGGCGCTTAGACCTGCTCTTGGAGACACGAATGATGAGATCATGCCGGTGCGGGTACAGCCCACATTTGCCCCAGCGCCACTACAGAAGGCCATCCCGCAGCGCAAGCCACTTCCATATGCAGCGGGGCGCCGCGGTATTTCAACAGCGACGCTGCTGGCGCTTCTTATAGCATGCGGAGCCGTGGGTGGCGCACTGTACATGTTCTTGAAACCACCGGTTGTCTATTCAATATCAATATCTCCGGATAATGCCGCATCAGCATCCGTGCCACTCATATACGGCGCGCTCCCCGCGCTATCAGAGCCCACCTACTACCAGAGTGTGAAGGATAATTTGGCAGCTCAAAAAGCATCGTTCATAGATGCCAATCTCTCCGCTATGCGGCTAGTGGTGTACCTAGACGGAGAATCAAAGCTGGAGGTACCGATCCTCGCCAAGGGCAGACCCGGCTCGTGGTGGGAGACACCCGCCGGCCTCTATAAAATAGAGACAAAAGAAAAGATGCATTTCTCTACTATCAGTGATGTCGCGATGCCGTACAGTTTGGATTTTCAGGGCAATTTTTTCATCCACGGGTGGCCAATCTATCCCGATGGCACGCCGGTGTCCTCGACCCACTCCGGCGGATGTATCCGACTCTCCACTGCGGACGCGCAGAGAGTCTACACGCTCGCAGCGGTGGGTATGCCCGTCGTTGTGTACAACGAGCAATCGGTGTCGGACCCGTTTGATTATCAAGTAAAAGCACCCGCAATCGGCGCGGAGCAGTACCTTGTAGCCGATGTCAAAAATGGCACCGTCTTGACGAGTCAGGGAGCAGGCGTGGAAGCGCCCATTGCATCCATTACGAAGTTGATGACGGCGCTGGTCGCGACCGAGTACATCAATCTCGACAAGAAAATATCGGTACCGCGGGAAGCGCTCGTGCACACAGCGGTGCCGCGCTTGAAAGCGGGGCAGAATGTACGGGCTTACGATCTCCTATTCCTCTTGCTCCAAGAATCGTCCAACGAAGCGGCCGAAACGCTGGCCGCCAGCCGCGGGCGCGATCAATTTGTCGAGTACATGAACCAAAAAGCAAAGGCGATCAATCTGCAGCACACGCATTTCAACGATCCCTCGGGAGCCGAGAATGACTTCTCGACGCCAGAAGACCTCTTCACATTGCTCCGATACGTATACGACAACCGCCGATTCGTGTTTGATATTACCACTGGCGAATTGACTGACAGCGCGTACGGCAAACCGACATTCAGGGGCGTCAACAATTTCAATGTCATCAAGAATGCCCCAGCTGCCCTCCTCGGCGGCAAAGTAGGGCAGACCAATGAGGCAGGAGAGACCTACGCAGGCATCTTCGCGATCGATATCGGGGAGCAAACAAGGCAGATCGCCGTCATCGTCCTCGGCTCCAAAGATGTCCAAACCGACGTGAAAAAATTATTGCAGTTCGTAAAAACCTCGTACGCGCCTGCGGAGTAGGCGAAAAGCGTACGATTGACAGGTGATACACTTTTGATACACTGGCGATATATGGCGACGACAAAAGACCGCGTCAATGTGAGCTTTTCAAAAGCGACTCATGAGGCACTAACGCGCATTGCAAAGCGCGATCAAAAACCGCTCGCCTCAAAAGTAGAGCAAATTGTCGAAGAGGCGCTCGAACTCGAGGAAGACCGAATGTTGAGCGCGATTGCCGACGAACGGCTTAAGGGCAAAGTCCGCTGGATCAAGGACAGTGATGAAGTATGGAAATAGGGTATTCCCTAACCCATCATCCGCTTGTCATAAAAAAGGACATTCCGAATCTCGATCAATTTTGGCGGCGCGAAATACGCGATACCGTTCGTGCCAAACTCCTTACCCAGCCGGACCTGTTCGGTAAACCGCTTCGACGCAGTCTCAAAGGATGCCGTACACTTCGCGTTGGTAATTATCGTGTCGTGTTTCAAATAAAGAAGGAAAATGTCCACATCGTTGCCATTATTGATCGTTCGACCGATTATCGCGGGGTCGAGGCGCGGCTTTGACGCTTGTTTTGGTATACTTCTCCTATGCACCCCGACCAGCACAACGATGAGCGGCGGGTTACCTATTTTGCCGCGACGCACACGCGCGGGAAGCGGGAAATGTTTGGCATACGCGCTATAGACCGCGGCAAGCACGTGTATGTGATCGGGAAAACGGGTATGGGCAAATCCACCTTGCTCGAGAACATGGCCATACAGGATATCCAAAACGGCGAGGGGATTTGTTTCATTGACCCGCACGGCTCGACGGCAGAAAAATTGCTCGACTTCGTTCCTCATGAGCGCATCAACGATGTGGTGTATTTTGCGCCGTTCGACACCGACCACCCCATCGGCTTCAACGTGATGGAAGACGTGGGCTATGACAAGCGGCACCTCGTAGTCTCCGGACTCATGGGCGCCCTGAAGCGCATTTGGGAGGATGCGTGGAGCGCGCGTATGGAATACATTTTGCAGAACACGCTCCTTGCGCTCCTTGAGTACCCCGGCTCCACGCTGCTCGATGTGAATCGCATGCTTATCAACAAAACCTTTCGCGCTGCGGTCGTTGAGCAGATCACTGACCCTATCGTCAAATCATTCTGGAATGAAGAATTTGCAGCATTTACCGACACCTATACCCGTGAGGCGACGCCAGCGATACAGAACAAAGTCGGCCAATTTACCGCCAACCCTCTCATCCGCAACATCATCGGGCAGGCGCAGTCGAGCTTTGATCTTCGGAAAATCATGGACGAGAAAAAGATATTCATCGTCAACCTCTCAAAAGGGAGGATGGGGGAGACCAATGCCTCTCTCTTAGGCTCGATGCTCACGGTGAAGATCTATCTCGCAGCGATGAGCCGCGCCGATGAGCCAGCGCAGGTCTTAGCGAAACTCCCGCGCTGTTACTTCTATGTAGACGAATTTCAATCCATGATGAACGAGGCTTTCGCCGACATTCTCTCCGAATCACGCAAATACAAATTGGCACTTACGCTCGCAAATCAGTACATTGAGCAGATGGAGGAAGAAGTGCGCGACGCTGTCTTCGGCAACGTGGGCACTATTATCTGCTTCCGCGTCGGCCCCTTTGATGCAGAGGTGTTGGAAACGCTCTTTACCCCTACATTTACGCCGGAGGATCTAGTGGGACTCGGTCTCGGACAGATCTACTTGACTCTCATGATCGATGGGGTCGGCTCTGCGCCATTTTCTGCCGAGACGATCCCGCCCATTGAGACGCCCCACATCTCGTACCGCAACGACGTCATCACCCGTTCCCGCGCTCTCTACGGAAGGGTTCGTGCAGATGTGGAGGCAGCGGTCAACCAAAAACAGCTTGCATTTGCTCCGCCACCGCGGAAGGATAAAGAAAAGAAGCCACTTGATACGCGCACAGCTGGCGAGCGGTTTCCCCGACAAAGTGATGGGAATCGTTCATTCGCGCCGCGCTCTGACGGGTCGCGGACTAATTTCCAGCGCCAAGATCAGAGGCAGCATGAAGTGCCGCGTTCACCGGCTGTGCCCGGCAACGTTTGGCAGGGGCCGCGTAATTTCCCCCGCGAGATGCAGCGGCCTGCGCCATCTTCCAGCCCAGACTCACGCAGCTCCCTGCGCGACGCCATCCAATCAGCGCGCGCCGCCGTTCCTCTTGCCCCGCAACCTGATATTTCCACGAATCCGGTACGCTCACCAGCCGACATCTTGCGAGCGCGCCAGGCGGCGCGCCCTGTTTCTCACCCCCAGTCTCTTCGCGAGAGCCCCCCTGTACATGCGCCGCGGGTGGGTGATAATGCCCGTCATGAAGGACCAGCGCGGGGAAATGGTGAAGTCTCACATGAGGTTTTGGCAAAGGTTCTCAATGGTCACAGCGAAGATTGAGCTCATGCTCGCTCTCGCTACGTTCGTTATTTTTCCAACTATTGCTTCGGCGCAAGCCTCAACGGTCGCATCGGGGCAGGTCGTCATCACCGAGGTCATGTACGATGTCTCTGGTGCCGACACGGGGCGCGAATGGGTCGAGTTTTTCAACACGGGCGAGGGAGCGGTGAAATTGACAACGTGGAAGCTTTATGAAAATGGGACAAAGCATAAGATAGTGGCAGCATCGGGAGTGAATACGCTCGCCCCACATACCTACGCGATCGTAGCAGACAATCCGGCAAAGTTTCGTACCGACTGGCCACAATTCTCCGGAGTGCTTTTCGACAGCGCGTTTAGTTTGAGCAATGATGGCGAGACGATCGCGCTCCTAGACGCAAGCTCGACCGAGATCGCCTCCGTCTCGTATCAGGGTTCATCAGGTGCCGCAGGAGATGGCAACTCTCTGAATCGATCTCCGGAAAATACTAGCGCGTTTACTCCACACACCCCAAGCCCGGGCGCAGTGATGTCCACTGCTGTTATCCCTCCACCACCACCCAAACCCACAGCAGTGAAAACGCCGGCGCCTCGTACGAGTGTGAAAACAGGAACGACCGTCAAAAAAACTACGGTGTCCGATGGCTCTGCATCTCCCACGGGTGTGATCATAGGTGACGCACCGGTTCAAGAAGATCCTGTGCAGTCCAATGATTTCTCTCCCGAATCGCAGACGGCTGCACCCACGCCGATAGCACCGCGTTCATGGTGGTGGGGTGGCGCTGCCGCGCTCGCGCTCCTCGGCGGCGGCGCGATGGTCGCTGCTCGCTCGAAAGCGAAGAGCGAGTGGAAGATTGAAGAATCGAGCGGCTAAGTGTACTGTTGCACTATGGCAGACAAGGAAACGATACTCGTCACCCCGGTACCACAACACTTCGTGTTGGCTACGGGGCAGATCGGCGGAGTACCCTGTTGGAAACTTTGATATATGAAAGAAACTATTCTTGTTACTGGAGGTGCTGGATTGATTGGCTCCCACCTTATCGAATTGGCTCTCAAAAAGTACCGAGTCGTTAGCCTCGACAATTATTTCATTGGCTCTAAAGACAATCACATCGAGGGCGCAGGATATGTCGAAGGTCATACCAAAGATATTGAGCAATTGCTCGGTAATGAAAATCCGGCGATTATTTTCCACCTCGGTGAATATTCGCGCGTCGAGCAAAGTTTCGACGATATTGAACGTGTGTGGGAATCGAATATGCACGGCACGTTCCGCGTGCTCCAGTACTGGCGGGCAAAGAAATGCAAAATCGTTTACGCGGGCTCCTCCACCAAATTCTCCGACGGCGGCTTAGGGCGTGATCAAAGTCCCTACGCATGGATGAAAGCATCTAACACGGAATTGGTGCGCAACTTTGGGCATTGGTTCTCGCTCCCGTATGCCATCACATATTTTTACAACGCCTACGGCGCGCGCGAATTATCCACGGGTCCGTATGCGTCGGTGATTGGACGTTTCAAAGAGCAGTACAAAAAGGGCGAGCCGATCACCGTGGTCGCCCCCGGCACCCAAAAGCGCAACTTTACCGGCGCCTCCGACATCGCGCGCGGGCTTCTCATGGTGGGCGAAAAGGGCCAGGGCGACGATTACGGCATCGGATCGCCGGAATCAAACACGGTGCTCGAAATAGCGAAAATGTTCGCCGACAACATCGTCATGCTGCCTGAAAGGAAAGGCAATCGCATGGACTCCATCGTGGACACCAGCAGAGTGGAAAAAGAATTCGGCTGGAAACCGGAGCACACCGTTCGAGAATACATCGAATCAACAAAAAAGAATTGAGAAACAGAAGTATCAACGCACTAAATCAGAATCCCAGCCGTGCCCTCTTTTGTAAGGTCCGATCGGGTCGCATCAACTTTGTCCGACCGGACATTTTTGATGCGCTTAGTGCTATGATGTGGGTATGGGAAGCATTGAGAAGGAAGCTCTCGTTCGACGCCGAAAGAGATACGTCAAAGATGCAGTGCTCGCCGCCGTGGGCATCAGTGGTCTACTCCTCGTCGCTATGGCGGCGCCAAATGCACTGCAATTGCTCGGCAAAACCCCTATCGGCAAACGTTTCAGGGATCAAACTCGAACTACCCTCTCTCGACTTGCGCGAGAGGGTCTTATTACCTTTGAGGAGCGATACGGGAAGCGTTACGCACGTATCACTGAAAAGGGAAGAAAGGTACTCGCGCTCGAACTTCAGAAAAAAGCCTTGCAGGCCCTAAGAAAGAAGCGATGGGATAGGAGATACCGTATCGTTATCTTTGATATCGCAGAGAGTCGGCGTGCTACGCGCAGGCAATTGCGCCAAACAATGGACGCTGCGGGCTTCGTACGCCTCCAAGATAGCGTGTGGGTGTACCCGTATGATTGTGAGGATTTCACCGCACTTCTGAAAGCGGATCTGCACATCGGGAGGGAAGTAATCTATATCATTGCTGAATCTATTGAGAACGATGGTTGGCTGCGAGAACAATTTAACCTGCCCCGCAATAGGTGACACATCAAAAACGTCCGGTCGGACATATTTGATGCGTATCGTATGGGACTTTGGATTAGGTGGGAAGCAGGGAAAGATTGGTTGGAAGGAGTGGATTCAATTGTGGATACCACCAGGGTGGAAAAAGAATTCGGCTGGAAACCGGAGCATACGGTGGGGGAGTATATCGAGCAAATAAAGGCAAAAAGTGATTGACAAACGACAATTTTAATGTAACACCATAGTTGGTGCGGTTGGGAGGTGGAGGATTCTGATATGTTGCCGCTCGTGAACTGGGTCTACACTCTGATAGCAGTAGCGTTGGCGCTGTTGTTGCTGGTGGTCTTGATCAAGCTGATAATCCGCTACGGTCAGGGCTTGATTCGCATCAGCGCATTTGCTCTGTTCTCGGTCCTCGCTATCGGTCTTGTCATCAATGTTTTGGGATTGCCGGAAGCATTCGGCTGGATCAAACAAGGCACCCTCTTCTTCAACGAAGGGAATCTGTACCTGCTGCAGCCCTGGAGTACGATCTTCTGGTCAGCTGTCTTTGGCATCGCGAGCTATTTCACATTTCGCTTTGCCATCCTCGAATAAGTTCCGCGTCGGCATATTCACATTGAAGGCGGCCCCACGACGTCAAGCACCCCGGCCTGGAGGACCGGGGTCGCTTTCTTTTTGGGGCGTTCGCGGCTACGATTAGCTCAATGAAGCGGATTTTGATATTTTCCTTAACTTACCAGCCCTTTATTGGGGGTGCGGAGGTGGCTATTAAGGAGATTACTGACCGATGTGATACCTCGGAGTTTCAATTCGATATGATCACTCTGCGATTCGACCGCGACCTGCCGCGCGTCGAGAAGGTGGGCAACGTTATGGTGCACCGTATCGGCTGGAGCGTGGCGGGGGCAAAAGTTTCTGACAGGTCGCTTCCGTGGCAGTGCAAGGTGGCGAAGATGCTTTTTCCGTTCAGCGCATTCTTCAAAGCACTCTGGCTCCATCATGAGCGGCGCTTCGATATGACTTGGGCGATGATGGCTAATCAGGCTGGATTTGCGGCACTCTTTTTCAAATGGATGTATCCGCATGTGGGATATTTTCTTGAGTTGCAGGATGGTCGGCCCTTCGGGCAGATGAGAGAGCGGCGACCCGCGCTGCGCGCGCTCTGGCCACTGTATCGCCAGATCTATCTCAAAGCGGACAGGATCAAATGCATTTCGTACTTTATCGCCGAGCAAGTGCGCGTGATCGGCTACGCTGGCCCTGTCGAGGTGATTCCCAACGGCGTTGATGTTGCAAAGTTCTCGGCACCAATCCTAGAATCGAAGCTCGTGGAGTTGAAAGCACGATTCAACAAGAAATCAAGCGATGTGTTTCTTTTCACCGCATCGCGCTTGGTTCTTTCGCGGGGTGTTGAGGATGTGATCGAAGCGCTGGCGCATCTTCCAGACAACGTAAAATTTCTCATTGCTGGCTCTGGCGAAGATCGTGAAAAGCTTGAGCACATCGCACGGGGACTCGGGGTTCACGATCGTGTCATATTTTCGGGACATGTTTCGCACAGTGAGTTGCCCGCGTATTTCAAAATCTCTGACATTTTTGTGCGCCCTTCCCTCATTGAGGGTTTTGGGAATGCATTTGTAGAAGCGTTTGCTGCGGGTATTCCGGTCATCGCGACGCCGGTCGGCGGTATTCCGGACTTTCTGAAGGATGGTGTGACAGGACTCTTTTGCGAGGTGCGCGATCCGAAGTCTATCGCCCGCGTGGTGAACCGTTATCTCGACGAACCGGTACTCCGTGCGAAGATCGTCGAGAATGCAAAAAAACTGGTCGTGGATAAATATGATTGGGATCTCATCGCGCATACTATGAGGGAGAAAATATTCATCTAAATATGAAAATCGTCATCGCAACACCCCTGTATCCGCCCGACCCTGGTGGCCCGGCCACATACTCGAGATTGCTGGAGGAGGGCCTGCCCACACTGGGTATCGAGGTCGCGATCGTGAAATTCGGCGACGTGCGACGCCTTCCGAAGATAGTACGGCATCTCGCGTACTTTTCCCGCGTGCGGCGTGCCGCGCGCGGCGCAGACCTCATCTACGCCCTCGACCCCGTATCGGTCGGACTTCCGTCACTCCTTGCGGCGTGGCTTACGCGCAAACCGTTTATCGTTAAGGTCGTCGGCGATCACGCATGGGAACAGGGACGGCAGCACTTTAGCGTGACCGCGACACTCGATGAGTTCGTGCGGCAAAGGTGGATCTCACCGTCGCTTCTCATACACAGGTGGGTTCAGACGATCGTCGCGCGGAGTGCACTGCGCGTAATAGTACCCAGCCATTACCTGGAACAAGTCGTAGCGATATGGGGGGTGCGAAGAAACAACATCCAAGTAATCTGGAATGCAATCCACTTGGAGAAGGCAAGTACCGTGCCGCAAAGTGTCGCTGCGCTGAGAAAGCCATTGATCGTCTCTGTAGGGCGCCTCGTGCCGTGGAAAGGTTTTTCCGAACTCATTACAGCCACGCAGCTGCTTCGAGAGGGAGGCATCCCCGCGTCTCTTGTCATCGTAGGTGATGGGCCCGACCGGACATTCCTTGCGCAGGAAGCAGACCAACACCTCAATGGTGAATATGTGTTTACAGGAGGAATTTCTCATGAGCAAACGCTTGCGACTATCGCGCAAGCGGATGTCTTCGTTCTCGATTCACTCTACGAGGGATTGTCCCATACGCTCATCGAAGCTCTGACGCTTGGCGTGCCTGTCGTCGTCTCGGATGTTGGCGGAAACGTGGAGATCGTGCGGCATGAGGACAACGGTCTCGTTGTGCCGCCTGAAAATCCACGCGCCCTCGCCCTCTCCCTTGAGAAGATCTTGAAGGATGGAGCACTCCGAACGCGACTTGCGGCCGCAGCGCAAGCTTCGAGCAAGGACTTTGCCGTCGATACAATGCTGCAAACGACAGCAACATGTTTGCGTGCCCTCGTATGAAAGTCCTACAAATAAGCGCCGACAGATCAGCGCGGGGGATTTTGCACCCCGGTTCTCCTGCTTTCAAGCGGCAGGAGGCCTACGCGAAACAATTTGGGAGCTTGGATGTTATCGGCTTCTCGCGCTTCTCGGACGGCGTGACGGCGCTCAACGCGGGGTTTCTGCGAATATACCCAACAAACTCTCGCTCGCCGCTTTTGTATGGTATTGACGCAATTCGTCTAGCTCGGAAACTGCCGCGCCCGGATGTTATTACTGCGCAAGACCCATTCGAGACAGGCCTCGTCGCGTGGTGGATCGCACGAACGCTGGGAGTGCCGCTCCACGTCCAGGTACACACAGACTTTCTTTCACCTGCTTATGCTCGGCTATCGTTGAAGAATCGTTTGCGTGCATGGATCGCCGGATTCGTCCTGCGCCGTGCCGCGCGCGTACGCGTCGTCTCCGAACGTATCAAGGATGCTCTACCAGCAAGGTTTCACCTTGCTGGTTCAATGACGGTCTTGCCGATCTTTGCTGATATCGAACATATACGCGCGATGCAGGTGAGTCCCGTGCTTGCCGCGCGGTTCTCGCAATTCGAGAGGAAGGTGCTCGTGGTCGGTCGGCTGGAGCGTGAGAAAAATGTCGCACTCGCGCTTCGTTCGTTTGCGCGAAGCGCGCCGCATAGATCTTGCCTTATCCTGGTGGGAAATGGCAGGGAGCGGAAGACTCTGCAAACGCTTGCAGAACATTTGGGCGTATCCAAGAGCGTGTTTTTTGAGGGGGAGCAAGACCCCGCTTTGTACTACTCGCTGGCAGATCTGGTCCTCGTGCCATCAAGATACGAAGGGTATGGGCTCGTTATCGTAGAAGCGCTCGCTGCGGGTAAGCCGGTGATCTCAACTGACGTGGGAATAGCACGTGAGGCGGGCGCCATCATTGCTCCGCCGGAGAAATTTGTGGCAGCTCTTGCAGAGTGGTTTAAAAGTGGTCCGCGCAAAGGCGAGCTCAAAAACTCTCCGTATGAAAATTTCGACGACTACGTACGAAAATACTGCGATGACATAGCAGCTTGCGCCAAGTCTCAAAAAAAGGAATAATGCGCCCCTATGAAGGGCAAAAAAACACTGATTGGATTCATCGGGCAGGGATATGTGGGCAAGAACTACGGCGACGATTTCGAGCGCCGCGGCTTCAAGGTCGTACGCTACTCGCTCGAGCCAAGGTACATCAGCAACAAAGAAAAGATCAAAGATTGCGATATCGTGTTTGTCGCGGTGTGGACGCCGACCACACCGAAGGGTTTTGACATCTCAATCGTCGAGAGTGTGCTGTCTTTGGTGGGTGAAGGCAAGGTCGTCGTGCTCAAATCTACCGTCATTCCGGGCAGCACCGAGCGTTTGCAGAAAAAGTTCCCGCGGCTCACGATCATGTACTCGCCAGAGTTTCTCTCGGTGGGGACCGCAGCGCAAGATGCACGCCATCCCTTCTCGAACATCATGGGCATTCCGAGGAATAGCGCAAAGCACCGCGCCGCTGCGCGGAGGGTACTCTCGGTACTACCAAAAGCGCCATTCTCAACTGTGTGCAAAAGCGTTGAGGCAGAGATCATCAAGTACTCGCATAATATGAGTGGCTATACACAGATCATCACATTCAACATCCTCTACGAGGCTGCGCACAAGCTCGGCGCAAAGTGGGACGTGGTGCACCGCGCGCTCCTTGCCGACCCCTATATCTGCAATCGGTATTCACAGCCCCGGCACAAGAGTGGCCGAGGCGCGGGAGGTGGTTGCTTTATCAAGGATTTCGCCGCGTTCCGGATACAGAGTCAAAAGCTCCTTCCTTCTGAAAAGGAATCGCTCGCTGCCCTCTCCGCATTTGAGAAAAAGAACATCCAGCTTCTCTCGAGCACGGGGAAAGATCTCGATCTCCTTTCGGGCGTCTACGGGAATGGCATCTTGAACAGCAAAAAAAAGCTGGCGAGCAAATAAATTTGGTATGCGCTTGCTTATTCTGACGCAAGCGGTTGATCTCGACGATCCGGCACTCGGTTTTTTTTATCGATGGATCGACGAGCTCGCAAAACAATTCGAGCACGTACACGTTGTTTGTTTGAAAAAAGGCACATACCGTCTACCAGAGAACGTAGCGGTGCACTCGCTCGGCAAGGAGAGTGGAACATCGCGCCTCAAATACATTTCCCGCTTCTATCGGTATATTTTTTCTCTTCGCCAGGAATATGACGTGATATTCGTGCACATGAATTCGGAATATGTCGTCTTGGGTGGAGCATTCTGGCGACTATGGGGCAAACGCATCGTCTTGTGGCGCAATCATAAAGTCGCGGGTTTTTCGACATGGCTTGCTGCGCACATAGTGCAAGTGGTCTGCTACACTTCACCGAGCGCGTATGTGAGAAAATTCAGAAATGCGATCCTGATGCCGATCGGGATTGATACCAATATGTTCGTCCCTAGCGATACACCGC
Organism: Minisyncoccota bacterium; assembly: GCA_036517335.1. Lineage (GTDB taxonomy): Bacteria > Patescibacteriota > Minisyncoccia > Phycocordibacterales > UBA2100 > UBA10103. The sequence goes on from DATDWX010000027.1 coordinate 19,915, forward strand.
GGGATACGCATTCCATCCTCTTTTTCGGAAGACTCGACGAAGTAAAACATCCCGACGTATTCGTGCGGGCACTCGAGATGCTTCACGAACGTGGTGTTTCATTCACTGCTGATATCGTGGGAGATCCGACAGACCCTGTATCTAAATATGCGCATACCGTGCGCAATCGTGCAACCACGCTGGCACTTGAGGGAGTGCTGCAGATGCATCCGGCGATCGCCAATCAAGGAGCACCTGAGTTGTTTGGAGCGCACGCCATTTATGTAAACCTGACACCATCAGGCTCGTTCGATAAAACGATCGGAGAGGCCGCTGCTTCTGGCTGCATTGTGGTTGCGGCCAACGAAGTCTTGCGCGGTATTGTGCCCGATCCGCTGATCGTTGACCCGCTTTCGGCCGAAGATGTTGCACGAGGTATGGAAGTGGCTCTCGACCTGGGAGTAAGCGAGCGCGCTGCTCTCTCCAAAACACTTCGCGACTATGTTGTACATGAACATTCACTCACATTGCTCGTTGGGCGCTTGATGGGCATACTAAGGCAATGAATCTATTGAAGGAGGCTTTTTTCCTCTTGGCGGCCAAACCACCGCTGCCGTTGGACCGGGCAGCTATATTGATGTATCACTCTGTTTCTGCCGAGGCAGATTATTTTTTCAATGTCGAGTCGGATGATTTTGAGCGGCAGATGAGCTATCTGGCGCAGGCGCAGCAGAGCGTGATCGCACTTTCAGAATTAGTGCGGAGATTGCAAACGGGTGAATCGCTCGGCGGCTCAATAGTGCTCACCTTTGATGATGGCTACCGCGACAATTATGATATTGCATTTCCCCTCTTAAAAAAGTACGAATTTCCGGCCACAATTTTCGTGACGACCGACATGGTGGGCGAATGCGACAAGCGAGGCATGCAACACCTTTCCGCGGAAGAGATGAGCGAAATGCACGCAAGCGGTCTCATCAATATACAACCTCACACAAAAACACATCCCAAATTGGCTACGCTCTCCGAGATGGCGGCCCGAGAAGAAATACTGGGGTCAAAGCGTGCGATCGAGGAGTTGCTCGGCAAATCGCCACGCCTTTTTGCGTACCCGTATGGAAGTTTCAGCGAGGCGACGCAGCGTCTCGTGGGCGCATGCGGATTCGACGCAGCAGTGTCGGTAGACGAGGGTACCGTGGGGCAGGAAAGTGATCTCTACCGCCTGCCGCGCAATTCGATCGATCGCTCGACTACGTTTGCGCAATTTCGTGGCAAAGTATCTACCACGATCGATCAGTACTATCAACTGAAGCACACGCTACATGTCTAAGCTCTTTTACATATCAGACGCACGGCTGCCTACCGAGAAGGCGCATGGTCTTGCGATCATGAAGCAATGTGAAGCGCTCGCAACACAGGGCGTAGATGTGGAACTTGTGGTTCCGAAGCGTCTCAATTTGCTAAAAGGTGATCCTTTTGAGTATTATAAGATCACACACCGGTTTCCCCTGACCACGTGTTTTACGCTCGACCTCATCCGTTTCGGCTACTTTGGATTTCTTGTGCAAGAGGCAACCTTTGCACTTGCTGCCGCCTGGTACTTGCGTAGGCAAGAGGGTGTCGTGTACAGCCGCGACGACGTTATCTTGTGGATCCTCTCCGTATTCGGGTACCGCCACTTCATATGGGAATCACATACCGGCGGATGGAACAAGGCGGCTCGCTCGGTCGTACGAGACGCGAAGCACCTCGTCGTTATTTCACAGGGCTTGAAAGATTTTTATATACAGCGGGGTATCCCCGCAGAGAAAATTACGGCTCTCCCGAGTGCGATCGATCTTGATGATTTTGCACATCCCGAATCCAAGGAGGTCGCGAGAATCCGCCTTGGGCTTCCGCGAGATGCAAAAATAGTAATGTACATCGGTCGCCTCGATGGCTGGAAGGGTAGTGCAACCTTGTTGGAGGCCTCAAAACAACTGCCTCCCAACATCAAAGTGGTCGTTATCGGCGGCGAGCCTGGACAAGTCGCGATGCTGAAGGAAGCGTATCGGGGCGTCTTGTTCCTTGGCCACCGGCCGTACAGCGAATTGGCCGACAATCAATCGGCATCCGATTGTCTCGTTGTGCCCAATACTGGGAAGGATAAAATATCCGCGCGCTTTACCTCGCCACTTAAAGTGGTAGCGCACATGGCAAGCGGTCGCCCTATCGTTGCGTCCGATCTACCGAGCATCAGGGAAATTACAGGCGACGATGCTGCGATGCTCGTTGCACCCGATGATCCGAGGGCACTCGCTGAAGGAATTAAAAAAGTTCTCGCCGCTGACTCGCTGGGAGAAACATTGACGGAACGAGCTCGCGCAAAAGTCGGGCAGTATTCATGGAAATCTCGCGCGGAGCGCATCACAAGCATCCTGTGAGTATTTAGATTACTTCCACCTCTCCCACCACGAGAATAAATTTCACTCCGCGATCGCGCAGCGCTTGCTCTTTGGCGAGGATCGTATCCTTAAAATTCCACGCGAGGAGAAGAATATAGTCGGGGGTATCGGTGAGCAAGCGATCGGGATGCACGATGGGGATGTGCATCCCGGGGCTATAGAGCCCTTGCTTGAGCGAGGTTGTGTCGGTGAGATAGTCGAGCACACCAGTGCCCAATCCGTAATAATTGAGGAGCGTATTTCCTTTTGCCGGAGCGCCATATCCGACTATTTTTTTACCCTGCGCTTTCAGGTCTTTGAGAAGCGCGAGTACCTTCTCTTTGTTTGCGCGGACACTTTTTGCAAAGGCATGATAGGTCGCCTCATCGGTAAGACCAGCCTCCCGCTCTTCTTGCAAGATCTCTGCGACGCGCGGGCCAGGCGGGCGCTGCGCTGATGCGTACACCCGCAACGATTGCCCCTGCATCGGCATGATCTCGACATCGTAGATCTTCATCCCCGCCGACTCCGTGAGGTGTTTGAGCGCATGGAGACCGTGGAAGCAGAGGTGTTCATGGTACATCTGATCGAAACACTTTTGATCAAGCAGATTTTTGGCCCAATGCACTTCGAATACGAAGATGCCACTCTCTCCGATCAGCTTTGCCACGCCCCTGAACACATCGCGCAGTGGATCGGTATGTGCGAAGACATTATTTGCTACCACGACTTTTGCTACTCCGTACTTTGCAAGGATGTCATCTGCCGTCTGCGAGGTAAAAAAAGCTGGGTAGAAAGGCACGCCCTTGTCCTCCGAGATCGGTGCAAGATTCTCGGCCGGGTCTACATTGAGGACGTGCGCGTGATCCTTCACAAAACTCAAAAGCACGCCGTCGTTGCCGCCGATATCTATCACGAGATCTTCGGGCGACGTAATGAGTGGCAAGATCACTTCTTGGGCGTATTTCTCAAAATGTGCGACTGATGGGGAGCTCGCCGTGGTGAGGAAGTGGTAGTCCTTGAATAACAGTTCGGGATCCACCACATCGAGGAGCTGTGCGAGGCTACAGGTGCGGCAGAAATAAAGTACGAGTGGGAACAACTCCTCCGGCTTCCCCAGATCTTCTCTCTTCAGATACGCATTTGCGAGCGGCGTGGAGCCAAGATCAAGTATCTTCACGAGATCCGTCCCTTCGCAAATGCGGCAGGTGGTTTTGTGAGTGTAGTTTTTCATCGAGATCACGCGGCTTGTTTTTTGTAGAACGCGACTGTTTTTTTGATACCGGCTTCGAACGCTATTTTCGGCTTCCAGCCGAGGTCGCGCTCGATTTTTTCATTCGATAGCGCGTAGCGGAAGTCGTGGCCGGGCCTATCGGCGACGTACTCAATACTGTGTTCACTCTTTTTCATGAGGTGCAGCAATTTCTTCGTTATCTCAAGATTCGTATATTCCTCCGTACCACCGATATTGTAAATCTCGCCGTCCCTGCCCTTGCGGAACACGAGATCGATGGCGCGCACACTGTCTTCCACATAGAGCCACGTGCGGATCTGCTCTCCTTTCCCGTACACGGACACCTTCTCCCCCTGGAGCAGATTGAGGATGAACTTGGGGATGAGCTTGGTTGTATCTTGCCGCGGACCATAATTATTCGAACTGCGCGTGACGACGCCCGGAAGAGAGAAGGTATTCTGGTATGCACCTAGCAACAATTCGGCGCTTGCCTTCGACGCACTGTAGGGATTGCGGGGGTTGTACGGCGAGCGCTCCGTGAACGGCGCCCCATCTTTGTCGAGGTCTCCGTATATCTCATCGGTGGAGATGAGGTGGAAACGTGCCAGCGCGTAGTCGCGCGCGAGCCTCAAGAGCACATCGGTGCCCTCTACGTTGGTCTTGATGCACAAACTGGGGTTGCTGATGCTCTGATCCACGTGGCTCTCTGCCGCAAAATGGATTATGTGGGTCGGCTGGTACTGCTCAAAAATGCTCGTCATGGCTCCCACATCGCAGATATCCGCTTTCTCAAACACATAGTTTTTCTGCTCGTGCACCGTGACATTGTGTACGTCTGCAGCGTAGGTGAGTACATCAACATTGATGAAGAGTTCCCGCGGATATTTCTTGACCGCGTAATTAAGGTAGTTGCTGCCGATGAAGCCTGCCCCGCCAGTCACAATAATTTTCTTTTTGTGTTCCATACGCGCCCCTTATCGTTTTGCTCGTTTTTTCATAAACCGTGATGCCTCGTGCAGGCTCTCGATGGTGCCGATGTCAAACCATTCACCACGCAACATATGGGATCGCAGGGTCCCCTCTTCCAGATAGAGTTTATTGACCTCGGTGATCTCGTATTCTCCGCGATCGCTTTTTTGCACCTTGCGTATTTTATCAAAAACCGAGTTGTCGTAGATGTAGAGACCCGTTGCCGCTAGGTTGCTCCTCGGCTTTTTGGGCTTTTCCTCGAGGTTGGTTATTTTGCCGCGCTTATTTACCTCAGCGACACCGAAACGCTCCGGATCGTCGACCTTTTTGAGGAAAAGTGTCGCGCCCTGCTTAAATTTTTTTATTGCAGGAGCGATATCGTCGGTAATAATGTTGTCGCCGAGGAATAGCACGCAATCATCGTCGCCGATGTAATCCTCTGCAATATAGAGACCATAGGCGATACCATTCGGCTCATTTTGGATACCATAGACGATCTGGATCTGTCGCGCGCTCGACTGTGTGGGTACAAAGTGTTGCCCGGAGCCGAGCAGCCGCACGAAGGAGTCAATATGGGCGGGGGAGGTGACGATCATCACTTTGCCTATGCCGGCGTCCACGAGCTTCTCGATCGCATAGTAGATGACCGGCTTATTGAAAACCGGCAATAAGTGCTTGTTGGTGACAAGCGTCAAGGGGTGGAGCCGGGTGCCCGACCCCCCTGCAAGTATGACTGCTTTCATGGTGCGCTTATACTACCCCTCCCGTGGTATAGTGTCGAATCTATGGAAAAAAGGGCGATCTGCGCCATCCTTGCCTACAATTGTGCCGGCGTGCTCGAAGATACCTTCCGGCGGATACCCACCGATGCGGTCGAGCGGATCATTCTCGTCGACGATGCATCGACCGACAACACACTCGAAGTTGCGCGTCGCCTCGGTATCGAATCGTACACACATCCGCACACCGGCTACGGCGGCAACGTAAAATATCTGATACGCAAGGGGCTCGAGCTCGGTGCGGAATATGTGGTCGATCTGCACGGCGATGGGCAATACGATCCGGCGGTCATTCCGACGGCGCTCGCGAAGGCTCGAGAAGGATACGATCTGGTTCTGGGATCTCGATTTACCGAAGCGGGGCAGCCGCTCAAGGATGGCATGTCGTGGGCGCGCTATCTTGCCAACATTGGATTGAGCACTATCCAGCGCGTCGTACTTGGATTGCCGCTCACGGAATTTCACACGGGATTTCGCGTGTACTCGCGGCATTTGGCGGAAGTGGTGAGCTTCGACCACTCGTCCAACAACCACCTTTTTAGTTTTCAGATCATCGTTCAGGCGCACTACGCCGGCCTCAAGGTAGGCGAAGTGCCGATACGATGCGATTATAGTGGCGAACACACATCCATTTCCATACGCAATTCAACCATTTACGCATTCCAAACCTTTGGGACACTCGCCCTCTACGTGCTCGCCAAAATGGGATTTAAGGTAAAATTATTCGCGAGCAAATGAGCATAACGTTTCAAACATGAAGAGCATCGTCAAAACACACTGGCTTGCGATCGTCGTCTCGGTGTTCGTGGGCCTTTTCCATGTATTGCCGAGTGTTTTTTTCACATTTACGCCAGATTATGCGGGCGTGATGATGGTGGGACCAGCAGACGAAGAGCACTATGTGGCTCGCACGCAGCAAGCCTACATAGGTCACCCGCTCACCACGAACACCTTTTTGCAGAACAAAGACCAGCCGTATTTTCAGCCAGGACTTGGCGAGTCGATCGTGGCCGGACTTGCACGAATCACCGGTTTGAGTGCGACGCAGATGATCGTTGTATCAAAGTTCCTGTTTCCTTTTTTGGTGGCGCTGATCATATACGCATTTGTCTACGCGCTCTTCGCATCAGTGCCGGTAGCGCTTATGGCGGTCTTGTGCGTCTTTTTCGCGGACAATTTGACGAGCAGTGGGGCGTCGACATGGCTGCGTCTCTTGCAAGGTCAATCCCCAGAGGGCTGGCTGCCCTATGCTCGGCCGGTCAATCCACAAATCAGCGGCCTGCTCTTCTTTGGCACGCTCTATCTGCTATACCGCACATTTTGGAACCGTGATATCTGGCGTACGGGAGCAGTCATCGGCATTGGCCTCCTTATCGGCGCGGCTTCGTATTTAAATCCCTACAACTGGACTTTCTTCATCGTATTCTTTGGACTTTTCTTCCTGTGGTGCTTGTATCGCAAGGAGTACAAAGATGCACTCAACACTGTGTACATCGGCGCAATCAGCTTATTGGTCTCCATCCCGTTTTTCTTTAATTATTGGCAGCTTCTCGCGCACCCTGATTATGTGGAGAGTGCCGCGCGGTTCGGTATTATCGCTACCCACGCGCCGATCATCGGAGCGTGGGTGATCTTGCTCTTCCTTTGCCCACTTCTTTTGTGGCCCAAAGAATATGCCAGAGCCAAATCATTCTTCATTATATCGGCTATCGCGATCTTTCTTCTGCTCAATCAGCAAGTAATCACCGGCCACTTGATGCAGCAGAATCACTATCATTTCTACGATACGAAACCGCTCGCCGAGATCATGTTTGCCATGTACATAATTGTGATCGGAGCGCTGCTGGTGCGGCACGAGAAATTACGTATCTCTCTGTATGCCGCTATCGCGCTTTTCTTTTTCTACAATGGCGCACTCATTCAGTACCATTCGTACCTATCTTCGTATCCGCTAGCCGCCGCCGCGCAGAAGTACGCGCCATTGCTCAGCTACCTGGAGGCCTTACCCCAAAACGAAACAATCTGGGCAGACAGAAATCTCTCGACGTATATCCCGATGTATACCGCGCATAGCGTACCCAACAATTTCTATGCGTTTGCCTATCTGACAAGTAATAAGTATCTCGAAAAGAGAATTCTTCTAGAATATCGTCTACGCGGCGTGCCACCTTCACAGGCCTACGACACCCTGGTGCAAGATCGCGCAGATGTGTCAAGTCGGATCTTTCAGTTGTATTGGCGTGAGAAGACGGGGAGTTATGCCGGCATACCGGATTCGTTACTCCGAGACTACGCAAAAGATTACGCAACCTTTGTCCGGGCGCCATACCCGACATTGTTCCGTGATATGGGGATCACGATGATAGCGTGGGATAAAAACGCCGAACCCGCCTGGAATATAAATGCAATGCCGTTCGTGAGCAAAATATTTGAGATTGGAGATATCGTTGTGTTCCGCCTGCAGTAAAACAGAACGAGCGATCGAATTCCTATCGTTCCAGCGCAGACAAATTTAATTCAGAGAGGGTGGTCATAGTTTTTCGCCTACATAGATCCAATCTCCCCGGATATTTTTGCATGTGTGCTTTGGCATGTTAATCACCCGCTCGACATCCGACTTGAGAGGGAAAAAGTGTATGTGCATATCGAGCGTGTAGTAGTAATATCGCTGGCAGGGGACGGCGATGATAACTTGCTTGCGTGCAACACGCTTCAACTCTTGTACGGCTTTCTCTATATCGACCACATGTTCAAGTATGCAGGTAGCCATGACTATGTCGAATGACCCGTCCGCAAATGGCAAGTCGGTTATATTGCCCTGTTTGTAATCGGCTCCCTGTATATCTACGTGGTCGTAGACGTCGCACCCGGTGAGCGCTGTCCGCGGCTTGGATTCTCCAATACGCCCGAGCACATACCCTCTCCCACATCCAACATCAAGAAGAGAGGTGGTGGATGTATCAATGCTCTCTTGTATCGCACGTATCGCCAACTCGCTGATGTCGGTCGGCCGGTCCGTTGCGCGGCTATCGAGCGTTCTGTAGGCGTTGGCGTATTCCTCTGGTGTCATTTCGTGGACCAAAGACTTGAAATCCATATACAACTTCAAGTTTTTACCTTTGAACCAAAAATAGAATGCCGGATACATGAACCACCGATTATCACGGATGATGGGAGGGAGACATTCATCCATAATGAAGCGGATGACGTTCGTGACTGATCTGTTCATATCCTTAAGCGGCAAACCAATTCTGATACCATAGCTGAAATACCATGAGTGTCCAGAGTTTTTTGCGGTTGTCGCGCGCCCCTTGCTCGTGCTCGCTCTTTACCTTTGCCACCTTCTCTGCATCAAAGAAGCCACTCTTTTCTATCGCCCTGCGGCCGAGCAGCTCATCTGAAAGCGGTTTGAGCTCTTTTTTGAGCCAGCGGCCGAGCGGGACGGCGAAGCCCTGTTTTTTGCGGTACACAATATTGCGCGACAACTTATCTTCCATCAGCCTTTTCAGAATGTATTTTCCTGTGCCGCGATGAAATTTGTAATGGTAGGGGAGACTTTGGAGGAATTCCACAAGAGTATAGTCCAAAAAAGGCGCGCGTACTTCCAGCCCGTGCGCCATACTTGCTCGGTCCACCTTGACCAGCACCTCGTCCATAAGATAGGTGCGCGCGTAGGACCAGAGTAGATCATTCAGAAATTCTTCTCGACTCGATTGGGTGGGGAAGAACGCATTGAGATGTTCATACGGTGATGGTTGGGTGCCGCCGCGGTCGAGGAGCTCGCGCGCTTCGATGTCGCTAAAAGCGCCGAGCCATCTCTGGTGGCGGTGCCGGGGATCTGTTTCGACGCCCTCCAAAAACCGCTTCAATTTGAAATCAAAGCTAAAGTATGAATGCCGCACCGGCAGCGCTTGAATGATCGGTTCGATGAGTTGGCGTCGCAGTGTTTCAGGAATATGTTTGTAATAATTCACGAGTGCCTCTGCCTTAAATGTGGGATAGCCTGCCAGAAGTTCGTCGCTGCCGTCGCCGGCGAGTGCTACAGTCACATGCTTGCGGGTAAATTGCGAGAGGAGGTAGGTGGGCATGAGCGAAGAATCCGCGATTGGTTCGTCAAGATATGAAAACACTTCTGGAATCAAATCCATGCAACGCTCTGGGGAAAAGTGCTCGGTCGTGTGAGATACGCCGAGCGCGCGCGCGACTTCAGTCGCGTATGCAGACTCATCGAAGTCACTATTGGTAAATCCTATGGAAAACGTTTTTACCTGTTCCTTACTCACGCGTCCCGCGTAATAGGCGATCGTCGAGCTATCAAGGCCACCACTCAAGAAGACACCGAGTGGTACATCGCTCACGAGCCGCCGAGCCACACTCGCCTCCAGCAGATGATCGAGCTGCCGGAGCGCTTCATCAAAGGATAGATTCGATTGAGAGCGGGTGATATTCCAAAAGCATTTCTCTGCAGGCTTCGCGCCCCTCTTGTATACGAGATAGCTGCCGGGCGAGAGCTTCCGCACGCCCTTAAAAATGGAAAGAGGAGTGGGGACGTATTCGTAGGTAAGGTAGAGCTGCACCGCCCAAGGATCGATCTCTTTTTTAAAATCCGGGTGGCACATGAGGGATTTGAGCTCCGAGCCGAAAATGAGCGTGTCCCCAAACACACCCCAATAGAGAGGTTTTTTGCCAAGCCGGTCGCGCACCAGTATCAGCGACTTTTCTCGTGCGTCCCAGAGAGCAAAGGCGAACATACCATTGAGTCTTGAAAATGCTTCCACGCCGTACCTTTCGTATAGCGCGAGTATGACTTCGGTGTCGGTGTTGCTCTTGAAGCGGTAGCCACCGTGCGCTTCGATATCGCGGCGAAGCTCCCCAAAATTGTAGATCTCTCCATTGAACGTGATGATCGTATGCCCTGTCGTGCTCTCCATCGGCTGATGTCCGGATGCAGAGAGGTCAATAATAGAGAGTCTCGTGTGTGCAAGCCCAACGCTGCCCTTGAGATAGCTACCGTGATCATCGGGACCGCGCCGTGCGAGCGCCGCAGTCATCTTGCCGAGCGTCCCCTCGTCTCCCGCTCCGACAAATCCGCCGATGCCGCACATGGTGGCTAATAGTGGATCTTTTCGGCGATTCGGAAAGTCGGCTTGTCTTGCATCTCGTGGTACGTACGTGTGAGCATCTCTGCGATGAGACCGAGGAGGATGAATTGAATACCAATGACTATCAGAAATACCGTGACGAGGGGAAGCGGCGTATTCACGAAATGGACGCTAAAGCCAAACTTGAGAACAAGCATCCACAGACCAGTGATACAGCCAAACACGATGCTAACGAATCCAAAACTGCCGAAGAAATGCATGGGCCGAGCGAGGTAGGTCGTCAAAAAAAGCACCGAGACAAAATCCAAGAGACCGCGGATCGTTCTCCCCATGCCGTATTTCGACACGCCGGCGTGGCGCTTGTGATGCTCGACCGCGAGCTCGGCAACCATAAACCCTCGTTTTGCGGCCAGTAGCGGGAGCAGACGGTGCATGTCACTGTACAGGGGAATATCTTCCAAGACCGCGCGGCGGTAGACCTTGAAGCCGCAGTTGAAATCATGGAGCGGCACGCCGCTCCACTTGGACACCACGCTGTTGAAGATCTTGGATGGCCAGGTCTTATCGATGGGGTCGTGCCTGATCTTGCGCCAGCCAATGACGAAATCAAATCCCTCATGCAACTTCGCAACCATGCGTGGGATCTCCGTGGGGTCGTCTTGCAGATCGGCGTCGAGATTGATAAGTATCTTACCCGTACTCGCTTTAAATCCCGCCGTCATGGCGGCGCTTTTGCCAAAATTGCGACCAAAGCGGATCACCGTGATCCGCTTGTCTGCCTTGGCGAGCCGCGTGAGATCGGCAAAGCTCGAGTCGCTCGAGCCGTCGTCGACGAAGAGTATCTCCGCGTCTCCTTTCAGCTGCCGAAGGCCCCCCAACAATTTCTCATACAGGAGGTCAAGATTGCCCTCCTCGTTGTAGACCGGAATAATGACCGAGTATTCCATATATGAGCGCATTCTAGTAGAGTCTTGCCCTCCACACAATCTTTATATATTGGTCGACTGCCGAAGGCAGGGTACACCCCGTTAGAGGCCTCGCGAAATGTGCACGCGTTTTGCCATGAAGGCCTCTAACGGGGTACACTGCTGCCCATGCCGGACATAGTGATACAACATGCGAAAAAACATCAGCAACTCGGGCGATTCCTGATCGCTGGTGGATCGGCATTCGCCGTCAATATCGTCGTGCTCTATACGCTCACGGACATTTTGCACGTCTACTACCTCATCTCTACAGTGATCGCCTTCATGGTCTCATTCTGTGTGAGTTTCATTCTCCAAAAATTCTGGACTTTCAGAGACCATTCGCGCGACCAGATGCATGTGCAAATGTCTCTTTACCTGGGCATGCAGCTCGGCAATCTCGTATTGAACGCCGCGCTCATGTATGCGTTCGTGGAGTATCTCCACCTCTGGTACATTCTCTCGCAAGCGATCATTTCGATCGGACTCGCCATCACGAGCTTCTTTATCAACAGAGCCTATATCTTCAAGCAGCAAGATAGTGAACTCTAACGTACTTTGCGTACGATGTATGAATAGCCGAGTTGGTCGGAAGCGAGGAAAACGGGCAGCGTATTTACTTCTTGTGGCGAGAGTCCGCAAGCTTTGGTATTGATCTCAAAACATCTCCCCGTCGATGCCTCCGACTCTGCGCAGCGTGCAGTGCAATCCCTCGAAATGACCCAGACGGCGTTGGTAGAGGTGGCAAAACGCGCCAAGGCCGCAGTCATTTGCTCATCTCGGTAGGCGGTGATAGTGAGCGGTTTGAAAGACGTGTCTGCGGCCAGCTGTTCGCGATTTTGCAGTAGGAACGCAAAACGACTCATCGCTTGTCGTTCTTCGTCAAGCAGCGCGAGTGACGCATAATTGACTGGAAGTGTCATGCGGCGTGCGGAATGGTCCGTGATGAAGATCGTATCCGGTGAATTAAAGCGCGCCTTGATAGTATCGAGCAACACCGACTCTGATGAGGGTTGCCAATAGAGCGAGATCGCGTGGACGCCGATGAGAGCGAAAAGCGCTAGAGCGATGACCAGTACACCTCGTGCCACCCCCTTTCCGATCTCACCCAACAGTATGGCTACAGAGAACGCACCGGCGAGTGTGAGGGGGATGCCGTAGCGCGCAGCGACATCAAAACCGACGATCAGGTGAAAGAATAGATAGGTAAAGACTGGGTAGAGAGCAATAAGTATGAGGAAGCTGCGTTTGCGTTTTCCGGAGAAGAATTGCTTGTTGCGTGCAGCAATAATGATCAATGCCACGATCACGATTGGAAACAGCAGAAAGAGCGGGTGCCCTTCAATGGCGTAGATCAAGGGCTTTACGAGGCGTGGAAACCAGTCGATGCTGCCGTCTAAGGTTTTTGCCGATTCGTCTGCAATGCTCTCGCGTATCATATACAGACGGTAGAGGAACGACACTTGCGTGGCGCACACGAGAGCAATCAGGTACCAATATTTTGCAACGTGTTGCCACACATCGCGGATCGTGAAGTGTCCGAGCAGGTAGCTATAGAGCATGAGAAGGCCGACCGAGAATGCACCAACGAAGCTCTGGAAAAAAGTCAGAATCACGCTCCACACCATAAGCGCCACATACGTGCGTCTCTTGAAGAATTCTTCATTGCGCTCCGCGAGGTAGTATTCTTGCGCGATGAAAAACGCGCTCGTCAGTGCCACGAAGATGATGTAGTAAGCCCACATTTTTGCGGTATGCAAGAATTCGATCACGAGTACGTTGCTAAGGAGCAAGAATAGGAAGAGTGTCAAGGTGAGCGCAAGCGGCTGCGGGACCTTTCTTTTTTTAAAAAGGAAGAAACAAAAGAGAATCGCGCCGAGCGCCGTTGCGCCGCTCACCAGGCGAAGTATGTGGAGCAGCTCTCCCGTATTGATCGCGACCCAGAGCTTCGCCGCGGAGAGGGAAAAGTGCTCCACGATTACCACGCTTGCCACCACCGGTATCAAAACGGCGGTGTCCACGTATGTCTGAATGCCGCCGTAGTACGCGCCCGAGGGAGAGAATTCCCAGCCTGGCAGCGTGTGTTTTTCTATCGAAGCAAGCGAGCTCGTGAGGAAGTAGCTCTCGTCCAAGATAATATCCGGATTATTGCCGAACGGATTGGGGTAGAGAATCACTACTGCAATGAAGAGAAAAAGTGCAGGCGGCAGCGCTTTTTTCACCATTGCCATGCTGGGCAGTATACTGCATACTCTTCGTCAATGAAGCGCAGGGCGTTTATCACCGGTATCACGGGCCAAGATGGCTCGTATTTGGCTGAATACCTCATCGGAAAAGGCTATGAGGTGTATGGTTTGATGCGGCGCACGAGCCTGGATCCCATGATGCGGCTCGAGAGCGTAATGAAGAGCGGCAAACTCAAATTGCTCTACGGCAATCTACGCGACGCTGCCTCACTTGCCCGCGCGCTCCAAGAGAGCAAGCCCGATGAGATCTACAATCTCGGCGCGCAATCCGATGTGGGCATCTCCTTCAAAATTCCTGAAGAGACGATGGACGTCAATTATCATGGCCTCGGGCGCCTCATCAATGAAGCGACGCGTATCAGCGGGGCGGTGAAGATATTCCACGCCTCTACCGGTGATTTCTTTCTGCGCGCACATCCGCCGCAAAACGAAGTGGCGGTACGTCACGCCTCGTCTCCCTACGGAGAATCCAAATTGCGCGCGTATGAAGATTTTGTAAAAGACTACCGCGATCGCCGCCACGTCTTCATTAGTTCGGGTTTCATGTTCAATCACGAATCACCGCGGCGCGGTGAGCATTTTGTGACCCGTAAAATATCGCGGGCGATGGCAAAAATAAAGCTCGGACTCTCGAAGGATTTTTCGCTCGGCAATTTGGATGCACACCGCGACTGGGGATACGCTGGCGATTATGTGAAAGCAATGCATCTGATGTTGCAGGCTAAGACACCCAGCGATTACGTGATCGGCACGGGCGAGGTCAACAGTGTGCGTACATTTGTGGAGGCATCTGCTCGCGAGCTCGGCATGTCTCTTACGTGGAAGGGCAGTGGGATGAAAGAAGTGGGTCAGGTGAAGGGGAAGACGATCCTCACCATCAATAAGGAATTTTATCGCCCACCGGAAGCTGATTACCTCCTCGCGGATATCTCAAAAGTGCGCCGCGAGCTCGGATGGAAACCAGAAGTTGATTTTCAAGGACTCGTCAGCATGATGGTGCGAGCGGATGTGGAGTCGCTTCGGCATCTCGCCCGCCCCGCTAGGGGCAAGGCTTCTAAGGGCTCTTCCACTAATAACCTGAAAGGTATTAGGGGTTAGAGCCCTTTGTGCATCGTCCATATACTGTCAATTTATTTATGGACGAGGCCTAAGGGGGCAAGTGCCTAGCGCCCTTCCGCAGCCGCAGTCCTATACAATAGATGCCATGCATGTAGCCATGAGCTCACTAGTGAAAGGAGCGCTATCGGGTAAGACGATCGGACGCACACTTTTCAACGCGACCTTGGCGCATCGTGCGAGGGCCCTGCACGGGCGCGTACTCGACATCGCCGGAGGCGCCTCTTCGAGCTATTTGCCCCTGCTGCCGAAAGGAATCGAGCTTGTGCGTACCGACTTTGCCGCCTCTCCCGGCGTTATTGCCGTCGATATGAATAAGCCACTTCCTTTTGAGGATGGATCATTTGATGCGGTACTCCTCTTCAATGCGCTTTACGCGGCCGAAGAGCCGCTCGCGCTCGCTCGTGAGATCCATCGAGTGCTCAAGGAGGGTGGCACGTGGTACCTCGCTTCGCCTTTTATCGCCAACGAAATGCCGGAGCCGCACGATTATCTACGCTTCACGGGAGAAGGACTCGAGCGATTGTGCAGTCGCGCGGGATTTACGGCAGTATCTATAGAACGCCTCGGCGATCGAGCGAGCGCCGCCGTGCAGCTCATGCACCCCTTTTATCTGTTCAACGCGGTCCGCGCACTCGTGTATCCACTCGCGATTTTCTTCGATGGTCTCATCCCAAGGCGAGCGCGGCGAGCGCACCCGGCGCCTCTATCGTATTTTGTCTGCGCGCAAAAGTAATACCGTATACATACTGTGTATGAATACGCCGAAGCAAAAAATCAAACTCGTCATTGGCACCAATGACTTCACGCTCGGTGGGGTGCAGCGGCTTATCCTCGACATCCTGGATCATCTTGATAGAGAGCGGTTTGATATCTACCTCATCACACTCATTCAATTTCAGAGCTCCAAGGCGACATTCTACGATCGTGTGCCACCTCATGTGAAAGTAATCAAACATCATTTCAGGAGATTTCGGGATATACGTGAGTGGATTCGACTCTGGCGCACGCTGCGTGAGATCCGCCCCGATGTCGTTGACGCGAGCCTCTTTTTCAGCAACACGATCTTCACCCTCCTGAAGCCTTTTTTTGGGTACGCGGTAATCGCGGGCGAGCACAATTCGGGAGATGCCAAGCCGTTTCTCATGCGTCTCACTGATCGCTTGCTTGCGCCGCTGCGGTATTCCACCGTGGCCGACTCACAGATGGTCGCGAGTTTTGTGTCTGAAACGGAACACATCCCGCTCAAGCGCTTCACTGTGATCTATAATGGCGTGGATCTGAAGACGATTGAAAAGGAGCGGGAAGAGTATATGCGAAAGCGTTCCACCTTGCGTGAGGGGCTCGGCATTCGGTCGCATGAATTTGTCTTTTTGAACGTCTCTCGCATGGTCAAGCAAAAAAGGCAAGAGCTCGCGGTCGACGGATTCAATCGCTTCAATGAGCGGCATCCCGGCTACCGCCTCGTCTTGGTGGGAGACGGGCCTCGAAAGGCGGCCGTGGAAGAAAAAGTGCGCGCGTATGGGCTAGAAGACCAGATCGTACTCTTGGGGGAGAGTAGCGATGTGCACCGCTTTTACGGGATCGCCGATGCATTTCTGCTCACCTCGCAGCGCGAAGGATTTTGCATCGCTGCGATGGAGGGACTCGCATTTGGCCTCCCACTCATCGCGACCAAAGTGGGTGGCGTAGTGGAATACCTGAAAAACGGCAAAAATGGATATATGATCATGGCACCGACGCCGGGAGCGGTAGCAGAGGCAATGGAAAAATTGATTTCCTCCGATATTCACCAGCTGCGGCGCGGCGCCATTGAATCGGCACAGCCGTACACGAGCGAGCGGGCAGCTGCCGCTTACGAAAAACTCTTTCTCGCCAGTATCGGGCAGTGATAGACTAACTCTGCCATGGATGAAAAAGATGCAATCATGCGCGCTCGCGCACGGGCCGAAGAATATCTTGCCACGTGCACCGAGTACACCGATCCATACGAGCGGGAGAAATTGATCGGCGATTGGGGGAAAAAAGGCAAGGCAGCGCGGGAAGCGATGGATGATTTCAAACTCCGCGCGGGCACTGTAGCTGGCGCGCGTATGCTGGATATCGGATTTGGCGGAGGTGAGTACTCACTTGCTTTTGCCAAGGCGGGCGCGGATGTGTACGGGCTTGAAGTCAATCCGGTCTTGCACCGAATAGCGGAAGCGCACCTGAAAGAGGAGGGCGCGAAAGCGCATCTGCGCGTCTATGATGGCACCCAGTTTCCATTCGAGAATGATTTTTTTGACCACGCTTTTTCCGTGAGCGTACTTGAACACGTATCGGATGCGAGGCTCTTACTTCGCGAAGTGAGCCGCGTACTGAAACCAGCCGGAAAGTTTTATCTCGCCTTTCCAAATCGCTGGAGGGTGCGTGAGGCCCACACAGGGATTTTCTTTTTGAGCTACCTGCCACGGGCAGTAGCCGAGCGGCTCACAAAGCGCTTGTGGAAGCGCAATGCGATCGAAGAATTGAATCTGCACTTCTTGAGCTATTGGTCGCTGAAGCGCCTTTTGCGCGGTACGTCGCTCCACGTGGTGTTTGAATACGGCGGACGGTCCCTACCACGCAGAGTCCTTAAGAGAGTGCTGGGGTTTTTTGGCATGCATCACAGCGCGATACTGGGTACGGTCATGGTGATCCTCGAAAAGAAGTTATGAATCATGGAGGAAAGATCAAAGTGGGGTTGATGTCGTATGCGATGGATGGGCGAGTGGCCAAAGGAGCGGTCATCTCGACGCACCGTATGATCGAGCGGGTAGTGCGTGATCCGGGGCTAGACGTAACGCTCATTCACTTCGACAAATCGGACGATCCGCTCTACAAAGAGACACGCGAAATCGTAATGCCCGCGCTCCCCTCTATATTAAATCGTCGGTTTTTTCGCATGCTCTACTTTTTTTGGAAGTATCGCAAAGAGAATTTCGACATCATCCAATGGTTTCAGCCGCGGCTCTACCCATTTTTCTGGCTCGCTCCCGCGCGGCACATCATTCTCACCGCGCACGGCGCGGGTGACATCACCGCGCCGGGAGCTTTCCCACCCTCTCGCCGGATGTTTAATTTCGTGCTCAAGTACTTTAATCACCGCATTACTGCGATCATTGCTGTATCCGAGTTTGGAAGGCAGGAGATCGTGCAGTATTACGGAGCTTCCCCCGAGCGTGTGATAGGCATGCTGCACTACAACGGCGGTGCCGAAGAGTATACGGCGATGGATCGCACGCTTGCACAAAAAATTGTTGCAGAGAAATATAAGATCACGGCGCCGTACATTCTCGACGTGTCGCGCCTCGATCCGCAGAAAAACGTGGACACGCTCATTCGCGCCTACGAGCAACTCCGCGAAGGGCATCCGGAGCGAAGAGAGGGGCTAGTCATCGTCGGCTCGCCTTCGTATCGTGCGGAAGAAACATATGCGCTTGCAGCTGCCTCACGCCACAAAGACGATATCCAATTTGTACGGTACGTGGCACAAGAGGACATGAACGCACTGTATTCAGGTGCAAGGCTTTTCGCCTTTCCTTCGCTCAACGAATCATTCGGTATGCCCGTCATCGAAGCCATGGCGAGTGGCACCCCGACCATCACGTCCAACGTAACCTCGCTGCCGGAAGTAGCGGGAGGTGCCGCGATCCTCATAGATCCCACAGACGTTCATGCACTCGCCGAGGCCATACAGCGCGTGCTTTCGGATAAGGCCCTGCAGCAAACCCTCATCGAAAAAGGCCTCGAGCGAGCGAGGCCGTTCACGTGGGATCGCGGCGCAGATGAGGTCAAAAAGCTGTATCGCAGCGTTGTGAGAGTGTAGACGACCGTAGAGGTACCGAATATACTGCCATGTATGGAAATGCCGCTCTCCGACATGCTGGATCGCTATAGTATTTTGCTTTTAAAAAAGGAGCGACTGCCGGAGAATCCCGAGGTGCAGGCGGAGTGCGCTCGATTTGAAGCCGACCTTCAGGGCAGGAGTGATCAGGAGTATATCACAAAGCATGTCGCGTTACTCAAAGAAGTAAACGCCAAGATATGGGACTTGGAGTCCGACATTCGGAAGGGAAAAGAGGGCGCGCTCGGGCTCGAAGAGGTGGGGCGGCGCGCGCTCGCGATCCGCGATCTGAATGCCGAGCGTGTAGCACTCAAGAATGTAGTTGCAAAAGAGCGGGGAGAATTTGAAGAAATCAAAGTAGACCACGCGAGCGCTGCAGCACAGCCATGAAGGTCTTGGTGACGGGAGGCACGGGATTTATCGGCTCCAACATCGTGGAGGCGCTTCTCGGACGAGGCGACGAGGTTGTCATCACCGGTCACGACGCCGAGCAGTCGCTGCCGAATTTCAAAGGGACGCTCTTGTTGCCGAGTTTGATCGGTATTGATTGGAGCGCACTCCCGCCGGTAGATATTCTTTTCCACGAGGCAGCCTACAACGACACACGCTCACAAGACCTGCGCGAAATGCTTCATGCCAACGTCGCTGCATCACTCGAACTTTTTAAGCGGGTTGTAGAAAAAGGCTGCAAGCACATCGTCTATGCCTCCTCGACGGCTGTGTATGGTAACGGCCCTGCGCCCTACAAGGAGGATCAGCCGCTACACCCCCTCAATCCTTACGCGCAGTCGAAGCAGCGTCTCGAAGAGGAGATTGCTCGGTTTGCCCGGGCGCACCCCGACGTCGTGATTGTGGGACTGCGTTACTGCAATGTCTACGGACCCGGCGAATCCCACAAAGGTACGCGCGCGAGCATGATCTACCAACTCGCCCAGCAAATGCGTAAGGGAAATCCGAGGCTCTTTAAGAGCGGCGAACAGCGGAGGGACTACATTTACGTGAAAGACGTGGTGGAGGTCAATTTGCGTGCTGCAGAGGCGCGCTCGAGCGGCGTCCTCAATTGCGGCTCCGGCCGCGCCACCGCATTCAACGACGTAGTGAAGTTATTGAACAACGCGCTCGGCACTTCTCGCACGCCGGAGTACATTGACAACCCATTCACCAACGCATACCAAGATTACACCGAATGTGATATGTCCCGAGCCGAAGAAGTTCTCGGGTTCGTCCCTCAATACAGCATTGAAGCAGGTATTGAAGAATACAAAAAAACGGGATCTCTATAACCTGCCGAGCCGTATTTTTGCGATGATGCCTGTCGTTGATTTGTTCTTGAGGTAAGGAGCGCGCACCACTTTCCCCCCAGCAGACTCGACCGCCTCTTTCTCCACGATTTGGTCCATTGTCCTGTCGGCACCTTTTACATGGATGTGTGGCTTGAGAAGTTTGATCCATGCAATGGGCGTGAGCTCGTCATACATGAATACCGCATCAACTGATCTAAGCGCGGCGACGATCTCTGCGCGCTCCCGCGCCGGTGTAAGCGGACGCCCCGGGCCTTTATTGCGGCGTACCGAACCATCTGAATTAATGCCGACGATCAACAGGTCGCCTTGCCCTCTTGCGAACGCGAGGTTGCTCACGTGCCCGGTGTGCAGGATGTCGAAACTGCCGTTGGTGGTCACCACGCGCCGCCCCGCAGTCTTCGCCTTTTGTACGAGCCTCTGAACGTTCGCAAATGAGAGGACACCTTCCAATCTAAGGCTTTTTGGGGTACTCTGCCGTTGAACACTTCGACCCGTATGATGCTTAGAAATCCTATTCTTTTTGGGGCGTTTCAGCGTCATAGCGATACGATTGGTAAGAGTATGCAACATATCCTGCCCTCTGTCGAGGAAGGGGCGCGCCTCATAACGACAGCGATCAAGTCGCGCCGCACGGTTTTTATGTGCGGCAATGGCGGATCCGCCGCAGACAGCCAGCATTTTGCCACGGAATTAGTGGCCCGCTACAAGAAAAACAGAACGGCGCTGCGCGCAATCGCACTCACCACCGACTCCTCGGCGCTTACAGCGATCGGCAACGATTATGGATTTGAGAATATTTTTAAGCGACAGATCGAAGCGCTCGGGCGCCCTGGGGACGTGCTCGTCGCGTTTTCAACGAGTGGATCCTCACCCAATGTCCTGCACGCGATCCAGCAGGCAAAAAAACAAAAAATGAAGATCGTCGCGCTCACGGGAGAAAAAGGAGTGAGTCTAAAGAAGATCTCCGACGTGTGTGTCATTGTACCGACAGCAGAAACAGCGCGCATTCAGGAAGTGCACCAACTCATCTATCATGCGTGGTGCGAGTATATTGACTCATGAATCCCGCTGAAATTAAAAAAGCGATAGCACGCTTTCCAAAAAGGCGCATTCTTGTTGTCGGGGACGCCATGATCGACATGTACGTCGAGGGAGATGCTGATCACATATCGGCGGAAGCCCCCGTGCCGGTCCTTCGCCAACACTCTGTCAACTATATATTGGGCGGATCTGGCAATGTGGCTAATAACGTGGCGGCGCTTGGGGGCGTGGCGACCCTCGTCGCTGTCGCGGGGCGCGATGATAATGCCGAAATCTTACGGGCCCTGTGCCGGCAAGCGCGCATCCGCCTGAAGTGTTTCGTAGATGCCACGCGGCCGACGACCACGAAGTTGCGCATCGTGTCGCGCTTACACCAACACCAGCTTGCGCGCGTGGACTCTGAATTGGCGACACCAATTGCAAAAGCGCTTGAGAAGCGGCTTATTGCCGCGATACGAGCTCTCCCGCCGCAGGACATGGTCATTGTGTCCGATTACGCAAAGGGGTGCATCACGAAAAATGTCGTGAGCGCTTTGAAAAAGAAATTCGGCGGAGAGAAGATCGTGGCCGACATGAAGCCCCCGCATGCCGCCTTCTACAAGGGTATCTACGCGATCACGCCCAATATGAAAGAAGCGCTTGAGCTAACCGGACTACACACCACGACCGATGCACTCGCCACGCGCGCGGCGAAGGTGATGGGAAAGCGGCTTTCGACGGCGGTCATTCTGACACGCGCGGAGCATGGCGTGACCTTGCGAGAGAGACGGGGCGCGATCTCCCATTTTCGATCTAATATTCTCTCCGTAAAAGACGTGACAGGGGCGGGCGATACATTGATCGCCGCGCTCGCGCTCGCCTGCGCAGTTGGCACCCCTTTGCCCCATGCTGTCGAGCTCGCGAACTTTTCTGCCGGTATTGTTGTGAGCCAGCGCGGGACGTTTGCACTCTCGCGCAAAGATCTTGAACAACATATTGATTCACTTGCTGCGCGCACCCTGTAAGGGCAGATATGCCTGAAGCTGTCTTCATTGATCGCGACGGGACCATTGTGGAAGAGGTAGGGTACGGATCCTCGTTTGACGAGACAAGCCTTATTCCAGGCGCTGCGGGAGCGATTGCGCGCCTCAATGAGCGCGCGATCCCGGTCATCGTTATTTCTAATCAGGCGGGTGTGGCACGTGGGTATTTCCCGGAATCAAATATTCCGCGCATGCATGAGGGAATCGCTCGCGCGCTCCGAAAAAGCAGCGCGCACGTTGATGCATGGTACTGGTGCCCGCATCTTCCGGAGGGACAGGTGGATGAATACGCGATCGACTGCGACTGCCGCAAACCAAAGCCGGGCATGTTGAAAAAAGCTGCGCATGACCTCCATCTCGATCTTTCGAACTGCGCTATGATCGGTGACAAGGCAAGCGACATTGAGGCGGGGGAGCGCGCCCTATGCCGCACTGTTCTGGTTCTTACCGGCCATGGTGCGGAAGAGTGGTCATCGTGGAAGCTTCCCATGAAGCCCTCGCACGTCGCTCCCGATCTCGCAGGCGCCGTCGATTGGTTGATAAACTAATGCGATGAGCGCTCGCGTATGATCAAGGATATTGTCGAGACGACAGATTCGCAGCGGGAGGCCGATGTGTGCATTGTAGGAGCGGGAGCTGCAGGCATCCTCCTTGCGCTCGAATTGATGGAGGCGAGCCGCTCCGTCATCCTCCTTGAAGGGGGCGGTCTCACGCAAGATCTGCACGCCCAGGCGCTATACGACCTCGAATCACCGCTTCTTCCCGTGGGTAAGGATTCACGCGTGCGCGTATTTGGCGGCACCACAAGCGTATGGACAGGCGGATGGAAGCTGCTTGAGCGAGACGACCTCACGGTGCGCGATTGGATGCCGCTCTCCGGGTGGCCCGTGTCGTACGCCGAAATGGAGTTGCTTTACGACCGCGCGGCGAGGCGCGTGTGCGGACCCTCCACCGTCGACATTGCCGCCGTTACCCATGCGCAAGCCGCAGTGGATTTTTCGAAGCGCATTACCGAGAGCGGCGCGCTCGAGACGACCGTGCTGTGGGAGCTGCCGGAGCGAGCGCGAGATTTCGGCAAGGTATTTCGGGCTGCGCTCGAAGCATCGCCTGCCGTACGGATCTTTCTCAACGCCAATGTGACGCGCATAGAGCGAGATGTCTCTCGTGTACGCTCCCTGCATATCAAGACATTGGAGGGCAGGGATTTCAATGTCAAAGCTTCCAAGTATGTGATCGCCTGCGGTGGGATCGAGAACGCCCGTCTTCTCCTTGCTTCCGGCATTGGAAATGAACATGATCAGGTGGGGCGTTACTACATGGATCATCCGAAGGGCACGGTGGGCGCTATTGCCGCCGACGACTACTCTCTCTACAGCCACGTCATCACGCAGCAGCGGCGCGAGGCGGGCACGCTTATCACCGGCTTTCAGCTCTCCCCCGCTTTTCGCAGTGCGCGTAAGCTTCCTAATTGCTACGTGCAGATGCGTCCCATCTACGGGAAGCAATCCTTACCGAGTCGTGCAATGCACAAATTCTTCGGCGTGCCGTACCCTGTCCGCGGCGTGCGTTTGCGTACCTTTATGGAGCAGGTGCCCTCGCCGCGCAGCAGGGTGGTACTCGGGGATGCGAGGGATGCATTTGGTAATCCGCTTGCGAGAGTGGAGTGGTCGCTTTCGGAGCTCGACAAAGAAGGCGCGCGTGCGCTGCACCTTGTGGTGCAAGGCGAACTTGCGCGCGCGGGGCTCGGCACCCTCACCTCTGAAATCGTGGACCACCCCGAGCCGTGGCCCATTACCAAGGACGCATCGCACCATATGGGCACGACGCGCATGGGCGCTGATCCGCACACGTCGGTAGTCGACCCCGACTGCCGTGTACACGGAGTGAACAACCTCTTCATCGCCGGAAGCTCGGTATTTCCGACAGGAGGAAATGCGAATCCCACGGCCACTATTCTTGCGCTCGCCGTGCGCTTGGCCGATCACATTAAAACAATATGATGGAAAAACTACGCCGATCTCGCGTGCTCGTTTTTACCGCAGGCGATCACATCACCGCGAGCTCAAAATATCGAGCATTTCTTCTTGGCTCATACCTCACCGAAACGCGTCCGGATATAGAGTGGAAGCTAGTCGAGCCCTCCACGAAGATCCTGTCGTCGCTGGGCTATCTCACGCAAATGTGCGCTGTATTCTCTCAAGCGCGGCGGCTGTTTTGGCGACCGGAGCACGATGTCGTCTTTATACAACGCGCCATCTACAACAAATTCGTTTTCGCCTTGCTTATCTTGCAAAATATTCTCCGCATCCGCCCAAGTATTTTTGATTTTGATGATGCCATATTCCGACATTCGGGCTTCAAGACGCGCCTCTTGTGTAAGACGTCCAGTGCCGTGATCGTGGGGAGCCACTTTCTGCAGGAATATGCGCAGCGCTACAGCAAGCGTGTCATCCTCGTCCCAACGTGCATCAGATTTTCCGACTACGCGTCAATACCCAAGATGGGAGATAGATCTACATTCACAATCGGTTGGATCGGGAATGGGCCAGCGTCGCTGCCCGAGCTGCGCTTCATGGCCGAGGCGCTGAAGGAGCTGAATACTCGCACCCAGGCGTTCCGCCTTCTCCTCATTGGTCATCAGGGGCATCCGGAGATCCCGGGACTCTTCGAGTTTCTTCCTGCCGAGCGCAAAGAGCTCATAGATTATGTGAATGCAAAGACAGACGCTGATCTGATTCCGTATCTCGCGAAGATGGATATTGGTCTCATGCCACTCGAAGAAAGCGAGTGGAACAGGGGCAAGTGCGCATTCAAGGCTATTCAATATATGGCTACTGGCGCGGCGGTTGTGGCGAGCCCAGTGGGTGAGAATCCTGTTCTCATCACGCATCGCGTTACGGGAATGCTTGCCCCGTTAGAGGCTTCGCCTCTAACGGGGCTTGCCGCGACCAAAGAGGAGTGGGCGTCGTGCATACAAGAGCTCATGCAAGATCCCGCGCTCCGGCAGCGCATCACTGTAGCCGCCCGCGACCACGTCCGGGCGCACTATTCTTTCGAATCCCAGATCCCGAAACTGACCGAAGTCATCGACTCGCTTATCCATTGAACGACTAGCCTGTTGATAACCACAGAGTGCCACCAGCGATAGTGCTATCGTGCAGCTATAAGCCAGTTCATGAATAGAGTCCCTAAGCGGGCTTTCGTTGTCGTCCTTGCTACGGCTGTTATTGTTGGTAATGCGGTGTCGGCGTATGCGGTGGTTATTCCTCCCACTGCACCCGGCCAATCCGTTTTCACCATCGGCAATCAAACGCCAAGAGTTGACGGCTCCACGGGCGCACTTACAAGGCACATTTCTCTCGATATTCCGCCGGGGCGAAGCGGATTGCAACCTGATATTTCGCTCGATTACAACAGTCAGAACACCGAGCAAGAAAGCCTGGTCGGGTATGGTTGGACGCTATCGATCCCGTATATCCAAAGGCTCAACAAGACCGGTTCGCAGAACATGTATGGTCCAAATGCGTACTTCACGTCCTCCTTCGACGGTGAGCTCGCAATTTCAGATACAGGGACTTCCACCTCTATGACCGTTTTGGTGGTGGCCGGTGGCGGAGGCGGCGGTAGTGATGGCGGAGGTGGAGGTGGGGGTGGAGTCAAAACAGTCACTATTCCTATTACAACGCCCCAAGCATATTCAGTCACTGTCGGAAGTGGGGGCACTGCCGGATCTGCCGGTGCCGGAACGCACGGTGGTCAGGGCGGGGATTCAGTTTTCGACAGTACCACTGCGCACGGGGGCGGATATGGCGCTGCACCAAATGGCGACACAAACCATCCGGCTGCTGGTGGGAGTGGCGGGGGTGCGGGGTATGGCAACAGCACCTCCGTCCCTACAGCAGGTGGTGCGGGTACTGCTGGCGAGGGAAATAATGGCGGTGGCGGTTTGAATGGAGTGTCATCGTATGGTGCCAGCGGAGGCGGTGGTGGGGCAGGTGCTGCGGGCGCTGATTCTCCAGGGGGTGACACAGGGGCAGGTGCGGGAGGCACCGGTACTTCATCATCAATAAATGGCACTGCGACGTATTATGGAGGTGGAGGGGGAGGCGGTGGATTGCAAGGTGCCTACGGTGGAAATGGAGGCAACGGCGGCGGAGGCGGTGGCGCAAGTGGAAGTGGCACGCAGGGCACCGGCGGTAGCAACGGGGGCGCAAATGGCACGAACAGTTCAAATGGTACCGGTGGAGCCGGCGGTACAAACTCCGGCGGAGGCGGAGGCGGAGGAGGTTTTCAATCAGACTACGGACCGGGCGGCGCGGGTGGTTCGGGCATCGTCATTATCTCGGCTCCTGTCGGAGCGATCACATCCGCAACGGGCGGAACTCATACGACCGCGGGAGACAATGATGTATGGACGTTCACCGCTAGTGGCACATTTACCATTGTCAGTGTTGCCGACGGCGCTTCAGATTCGCCAGCTTCATCAACCTATCGCGCCCGGGTAGACGACGGATCATTTCGCTCATACTCATATGCCACCTCGAGCAATTCATGGACGATGTACGATAAGAAGGGGACTCGATACCTTTTTGGTGCGAGCAGTCAGGGTCAGCAGAGCGCCACCACAAGTCCGAGCAGTGTATATAAATGGATGCTCGAAGAAGTACGCGACACCAACGACAATTATATTTCCTATACATACTTGAAAGATGAGAATCAGATATATCCGTACCAAATCAAGTACACGGGCAATGGCGTTTCCGACGGTCCGAGTACTATTACAATTGCCACATCCACCAGAAGCGACCAGGCGGTAAGCTATAAATCCGGATTCAAGGTCTTGACCGCGTATCGCATCTCCCAAATTACCGCGACTTTCAATAGTACAAACGTGCGCCAGTGGGCACTTGGATACGGTACCGGCAACAATGGCTCGCGCTCACTTCTCACAAGCATTCAAGAAACCGGCTGGAATGACGCAGGCACTCAAACCACGCTCCCTGCCGCGACCTTCGAGTATGTCAGCACCACCACGCCGTTCTACGGGCCCAATCTTGGTACCAATGTTGTAGGTTCTGCGTACGTCGTTGCTGATTCCGAGGGGGACGGCATAAATGGCATCAGCATATTGTATCTGGACGGGGGGAGTAATAAAGGAAAGATCATAAGTCCTGACGGCAACACCACAACAAATTTGACATCCCCAGCGCCACCTGAAGAGTGGTCGAATAGTGGGGGAGGGGCCCCGCTACCCACCTATTTGGCTGATGAGCGCGGCGTGCGCTATCTCGACGTTAACGCTGACGGGAAGCCAGACGTGGTGCGCGGCATCAAAGATGATTATGCGGCCACGACCACCAAGCAAATATATGAAAATACGTATGCCGCAACATCAACCTACGGCTGGACCAATGGGATCTCATGGAGTGGAACCATTCCGGAATTCGCATACAAAAGCGATTCCACGCATAGTTGGACGACGGGTATTTTCGGGGATATCAATGGCGATGGCTTGCCCGATTATGAAGAGTCGCTCAACAACACCGGCGGCGCCATTACCAACGGCGCATATTTGGGCAATGGTACTGCATGGGATGCTGCTACCACCACCATATTCGCAGCCATGAATGTCATGCCGGATTCTGTAAGCGGCCCGACAGTCTACAATCCACAACTGATCGATATCAACGGCGACAGTCTCGCCGATTGGGTGTCTTCGGACAGTTCTAATACCTACGTACAGCTCAACACCGGGACGGGCTGGGTATACGACACCCGCTGGATCATCGCCACTTCCACGCTCTATCATTCCACTTCACCAGGCAACACCTACTACGACCGTGGCATTCGGTTTATGGATATGAACGGCGATGGGCTGCCCGATTTTGTGCGTGCTTATGCCAACGCCCCCTTTACCGGTAGTGTCACCGAGCCAGAAATTGAGGTGGCAACGATAAGCTTGGTGCTTCTCAATACCGGGTCCGGATGGGCTACCAGTACTGCATACACTCTCGCCCCGATCGCATCCCCGTATCATGATTCCGGCACGTCGTGGACAAGCGGGGTGATCGTCTACAACGAATATGCAAATTGGATAGGCAATGGCCAGATGCAACAAGACGTGCTTGCGACCACGACCTCATCCAAGGGGGGTAGTACGACGGTTTCCTACGGATTGACGACGCAAACGAGCGCGAATACACAGCTGCCCTATGCACTGCTGACGGTCAATTCAATTACAGATCACGATGGTCGCGGGAGCAATGAACGAACCGATTACGCATATTCGGGTGGGTTGCAATACCTTCCTTCCAATGTGTACGACCGCAAATTTGCAGGCTTTGCAAGCACCACCGAAACGCGCCCCGACAAAACGACTGTCCGGTATTACCATCAAGGCACTCTTATGCAAACCGCGCTCGGCGAGCAGAGCAACGGATACGCCCACATCAATCATCCGTTCCGCGAAGATGTGTTTACTCCCAGCGGTACATCGGTACAAAAGACCTTCTATCGGTGGGACCCGTATACCAATGCGAGCAGCACACTCATTCTTCTCGGTAGGAAGTTGGAGCAAAACTATGCGAGCAATGGCACGCACCGCGATAAGGATACGGATTATGCATACGCGACCAGTACGGGAGATATAATACGCATCAACGATTTCGGCGAAGTGAGCGGCAATTCCAACGGCACATTCAGCGACATTTCAGGCGATTCCCGCACTACGCGCTTTACCTATGCCGCGAGCAGCTCGGTATTCATGAGTGTCCCTATCCAAAAGACATTGCTCGACAACAGTTCCGCTACGAGTACTGATACGAAACTCTATTACGACTCGCTTGCATTTGGGTCGGTGGGGCGTGGGAATCAGACAATGCAGAAAGATTGGATCTCGGGTGATACCTACGCTTCTACCACAAGAGCCTACAACACATACGGCCTCGCGAGCAGCTCGACGGATAGGGGTGGCAACCTCACTTCCTACGTGTACGACAGCTTCAACCTATATCCCGCCACGAGCACCAATGCGTCTTCGCAATCCACACGCTTCACCTACAATTATTCAAACGGCAAGACAGCCACGACGACAGATCCAAATACCGCAATAGCCAAAAATATGTACGATGGCGTCGGACGACTAACAGAAATGTATCAATCCGACACCTCTAATCCGAGCACACTCGTTACCAAGGCCACCTACACGTTCACCGACAGCACGTCCACACCCTCTTTGATACGAGTTACGCAATACCTCAACTCCGCGACGACGACCGATACCTACACCTTTTATGACGGTCTGAACCGCCCCATTCAGGAGCGCAAATCCACAGAGACCGCCGGCACCTACGCGACCACTGATCGCATCTACCACAGGGTGGGCAACCTGGCCTCGACAACGCTTCCGTATTTCTCATCGGGCACCTCGCTTACGACAGCCACGAGTACCACCGCCCTCTATACCGAATTTCTCTACGATCCACTCGGTCGTCCCACGAAGGTCTCCAACTCTGTGGGCAGCACCACGAATACATACGGGAAGTGGACGACCACTACGGTTGATCCAAACGGCAGTATCAAAGAGTATCTACTTGATGCGTACGGCAATCTCTCGCAGGTCGTGGAGCACGCTACCTCCACTGCGACCACGACGTATACATACGACGCTGCGGGCAACCTAGCATTGATCACCGATGCAGCATCGAGCACACGCGCTTTCACCTACGATGGATTGGGGAGACGCACGGGCGCGCAGGATCTCCACGCGAGCGGCGATGCAACCTTCGGATCATGGTCGTACAGCTACGACGATGTAGGCAACCTTACGTCGCAGACCGATCCCAAGGCCCAGGTCATCACGCACACATTCGACGCGCTCAATCGCATGGTAACGGAAGCTTTGAGCGGCTCCGGAGTGCAGATCACCAACACCTATGATTCATGTACCTACGGCGTCGGGCGACTCTGCAGCGCATCGAGTACTGCTGCACTCAATGCCTATGAATACGATGTGCTCGGCCGCACCAGCATTGCCACCAGTACCGTCAACGGTACTGGATATGCGACGGTGTATGGATATGATCGCCAGGGCAACCAAACATCCATTACATACCCGGACAAACGAGAAGTGAGCTACGTCTACAACGCCGCGGGTCTGATGAACTCGGTCAGTACCAAGCCGGTGGGCGGCGCATACTCGTCCGTTCTATCTGCCACGACGTACGCACCGGATGGTAAACCTCTTACGAAACTCTTCGGCAACGGCGTCGAAACCACCTATACCTACGATCCCCTTCTGCAGTATCGTCTAACCCGGATGTTGACGGGCACCAATGCGGGCACGTCCACGGAAATCGTGCCGCTGGTGAGCGACCCGGTGGCGTACTGGAATCTGGATGAATCAAACGGGGTTGCCTACGATGCCATTGCCTCCAACGACCTCACCAACAACAATAGTGTTTCCTACGCGACCGGTACGATAAGCAATGCCGCTACCTTCGTAGCTGCCAATTCGCAATCGCTCCAGAAACTCACCGCTTCTGGCTTACCCACAGGTAGTGAGTCCATCGCCGCGTGGGTGAAATTCACGTCGCTTCCTGTAAGTACATGGTATGGCATCGTGGAGCAGGGCAACGCCGCGACGTCTTCAAAATTTGGCCTCACGATCACCGATGATCCGGTAGGGGCAGACAACCTCTACTCGTTGGCCATTGATCACTTCGGCGGCACCAATGTGTATAGCGATGCCTGGTCTGGCGTGGCGACCGGCACATGGTATCACGTGGCCGCTACCTATGATGGGACCAATTTTCGCTGGTATGTAAACGGATCGCAGCTCGGCGCGGCAAAGGGCGCAGGCACGCAGACGACCAGCGGCGCGCAGATCGTGGTGGGAGCCATGATAGACAGCTCCTTGGAAAACTTCCTCAACGGTTCCGTGGATGAGGTCGGGGTGTGGGACAACGTCTTGACGCAAAGCGAACTCACGGCGCTCTACAACGCGGGCGCGGGAGAGGCATATCCCTTCGGCACTACCACGGTCAGCACGTATGGCTACGCCAACCTCATTCAGGATTTGAATTACACGTATGATGCGGTGGGCAACATTACGAATGTCACGAATAATTCCACCACTACCGGCAGCATTGCGGATTTTCTGTACGATGATCTACATCGGCTCACCTCTGTTTCGTTTGCCGCTTCGTCCACGGCCACGACCACTGGTATGGACGTGCTTGTAGTGGCAGGCGGTGGAGGAGGTGGCGGTGATGGCGGTGGGGGAGGAGGCGGTGGAGTTAAATCAGACACCGTGGCCTTTACCACCCCGCAGGCATATTCCGTGACTGTGGGTGCGGGAGGCGCAGGCGGCGTTGGCGCTGCCAGCACGCACGGAGGTCAAGGCGAGGATTCAGTCTTTAGTGGTATCACCGCACACGGCGGTGGCTACGGTGCCGCACCCAATGGCGACACCAACCACCCAGCTGCTGGCGGCAGTGGCGGTGGCGCTTCGTACGGCAACAGCACCTCCGTCCCCACCACAGGCGGAGCCGGTACTTCTCCCGAAGGCCAAAATGGAGGCGGCGGTCTCAATGGGTCCACATACGGAGCAAGCGGAGGCGGCGGTGGCGCAGGAGCCACAGGAGCCGACTCTCCCGCGGGAGATTCGGGAGCGGGAGCGGGAGGCGTTGGCATCTCATCATCCATCAGCGGAGCGGCCACGTACTACGGCGGCGGAGGTGGAGGAGGAGCATACCAGGCAGCATACGGAGGAAATGGCGGCAGTGGAGGAGGAGGCGGCGGAGCAAGCGGCAGCGGCACGCAGGGAACGGGCGGAAGCAACGGAGGACAAAACGGCACCAGTGCGTCAAGTGGCACCGGCGGAGCAGGAGGCACCAACTCCGGCGGAGGCGGCGGAGGTGGAGGCTTTCAATCCGACTATGGACCGGGCGGCGCGGGTGGTTCGGGCATCGTCATCATCAGCTACCCCACGGACGAAATCACCGCAACAGGCGGCAATATCACCACCTCCGGCAGCAGCACCATCCACACATTCACTTCAAGCGGCACCTTCACCATCTCCGCAATCGCAGGCGGCACCGCCACCAGTACCGTCCCCCAGTCATACGATCAAACCTACACCTACGACTCCATAGGCAACCTCACCACCAAATCCGACGTCGGAAGTTATACCTACGCCAGCACCAACTACGCCAACCCCCACGCTCCCACCACGGTAGCAGGCACCACCCACACATACGACACCAATGGCAATCTCACAGGAGCCTCCCCCTGGACGTACACATGGGACTACCGCAACAGGCTCACGGCTGCGGGCAACGGTGCCACGAGCACCTACGCATACGATGCCTCCGACAACCGCGTCCTCCAAGCTTCCGCCAGTGCGACCACGACGTATCCGAATAGGTACTACTCAATCATTGGAGCAACCTCCACTGACTACTTATTCACTCCCGACGGTACTCTCCTCGCCACCGTCGAGGCAGGCATCGCCACCACGACCCGCTTTATCCACCCCGACCACCTGGGCTCCACCAACGCCACCACCAACGCAAGCAGCTCAATCCTCCAGATCCTCGACTACTATCCGTACGGCAAAAGGAGCTTCACATCGGGCACGGATGTCAGTCAACGAGAGTTCATCGGCGAACACTTCGACGAAACTTCTTCTTTGTCCTACTTGAATGCGAGATACTATTCGGGAAGCAGAGGACAATTTCTTTCGGAGGACCCGGTGTTCCTCGGTGATCTTAAAGGCCAGAACCTTATGGATCCACAGAGCTTGAATTCTTACTCGTACGCAAACGACAATCCGATCGTTAAAAAAGATCCAACTGGCAGATGTCCAATGTGCGCATTGGGACTGATTGGAGCTGGTGCAGGAATTGTCGGGCAATTCGGATATGATGTCTATTCCAACGTCCAAGCAGGCGGATATCAAAATACATTCTCGAACTTCTCTAGCGGAGACGTATATCTTACTCGAGCGGCACAGGGGGCAATAGTTGGTTTTACTGGAGGTGTGGCAGGAAGCCTCGGAATAGTTGGTCAAGCAACAGCTGTTGGAGTTGCTTCTGGCGCTGCTGGAGCAGGTGGTAATTATGTGCTCGGCCAATCCGTTACTCCGCAATCTGTTTTCTTCGATACTACTATCGGAGGATTAACTTTTGGCCTGGGGAAATTTGTTCCTGCTGTTCCGGGACGCTTGCCAAACTTCGGTACCCAGGCCTTCTTTGCTGGCAAACATGCACAACAAAGTGCGTATCAACTTGCTTACGGATCATTCGCAAACTTCCAGAGTCAGCTCTTGGGAAGCTTTGGGAATACTCAACTGTCGCGCAATACGGTAGCGCAAAACTACAATAGTAGCGTTGGTGCGTCGGCTCCTCAAGATAAACTCTGGACTACGCCGAACGGGGCCATCGTGACGTGGGGAGGAGGTATTGTTATTGGCCCAATGACGCAGCCTACCCCGTCTACCTCAAAGCGGATACGAAAAAGAAGGGAACGAAATGCGGATAAAAGTGTAACAATCTATAGGGCGAACAAATTCTATGGCCTACCAGCTTTAATTATTCCGTTGCTGCTAATTATCCCACTTCTGAATTCAACAGTATCTCTCGAAAGCCGCCTTATCGGGCTCGGGATATTTTTACTTACCACACTTATGATAATACTAGTCCCATTTGGGGCACGACTAGAAATTGGGGATGATTTTGTAAGAACCCGTCTGTTTGGACTTCGGCTCTTGGAGTTGCATCCTGCCGACATTCAAGCGATGACGTACGGGAAGCTCTTTCGCGGTGGGCTTGGGGTTGGGATGGGTATAAACATAAGAGCCATTGTTAATGGAAAAAGTAGAATTACCAGCATTGGAGAAAAGTTCTACAGCAAAGAAGCGGTTGCCCATGCAAAACGTGTTCTTGAATCTGCGGTAACGATTTAGGGATAAAGGTGTCGAAGTAAAGCTGTCAGGATAATGGTGTTAGGTACCGACCAACAAACTCAACGCATGAAAATCTTGCCTCACATCGATAGTATTCCCACCACGGTAGCAGGCACCACCCACACATACGACACCAATGGCAATCTCACAGGAGCTTCTCCGTGGACCTACACGTGGGATTACCGCAACAGGCTCTCGGCCTCCGGCAACGGCGCCACTTCCACCTATGCCTATGACGCAAGTGACAACCGTGTCCTCCAAGCCTCCGCCAGTGCGACCACGACGTATCCGAATAGGTACTACTCAATCACTAGTGCAACAAGTACCGACTACATCTTCACCGGTGACACCCTCCTCGCCACCATCGAGGCAGGAAGCGCTGCCACCACCACCCGCTACATCCACCCCGACCACCTGGGCTCCACCAACGCCACCACCAATGCAAGTAGCTCCATCATCCAACTCCTCGACTACTACCCCTATGGCAAAAGGAGCTTCACCGCTGGCACCGACGTCAGCCAACGAGAGTTCATAGGAGAGCACTTCGACGAAACTTCGAGCCTCAGCTAATTGAATGCGAGATATTACCAAAGCACCACTAGTCATCGACTTTGTAGTGGCACGGGGACCATAATTGGGGTCCGGGCCAGGCGCGGATTAAGGCGCGCCACCATTCTCGGGGCGCACCGGGTGCTTCATGGTGCATGCAGCCGCCGGTCTGCTATAATCTGGGCATGGTAAGGATACTGGAAATCGCGATCTCCAAAGCAGCCGAGCTTTCCGAGGCTGCGCAAGAGCAGCTCGGGCGGGAAATGCTCGAACGCATCGACTCCCTTGCCGAGCTTCGGACTGCGCTCGAAATAGGCATACGTCAGCTCGACGCTGGGGAAGGGAAGCAGCGCGACATCGAAGAGGTTATCAGGCGAGCGCGCACGGCGCATGCCAAGGGCTAAGTGCCGGCGGGTCGTCTGGTCGCCCGAAGCCGACAGCGATCTCCTGGACATCTGGACATATTACGCGCGAGTCGCATCACTTGAGATCGCGGACAATCTGCTGCGAGAAATAGATCGGGTCGGGGAAGGGATCGGCGAAAAACCTCTCCTATCCCGCCAGCGAGACGAACTGTTGCCGGGTCTGCGATCAGTAATCGTTCGTCCGCATGTGATTTTCTTCCGGATCAAAAACAGCACTGTCGAAGTCGTTCGTGTGCTGCATGGCCGGCGGGACTTTCCGGCGATCTTCGGGAGAGACGGTGAATAGGGAAGTGGTGGCGCCGGGTGTCAACTTGACCGGAGCCTCCCCCTGGACGTACACATGGGACTGGCGCAACAGACTCACTGCTTCCAGCAACGGTGCCACCACCTACCCATAATTCGGTGATATCATTACGATCATGAAGCGGCGGGTTTTGATCGGAGCTTTTGTGGTCGCCTTTCCTCTCCTTGTGCTTGCCGATGTGGCGACTTCTACAGAAGCTACATCCACTCCAGAATCAGAAGCGGTAGAATCCATAATGGACACATCGGATGCAAGTAGCACGCCGATGATTGAGCCTGAAGACATTGCAACCACCACTGACGAATCCTCCGATACTACGTCGGAAACTGCGGGGGAACCGACCTTGCTCATTGAAGACACAACTCTTGAAGAAGATACCAGCATACCGGAGGCAGATTCTTCAGAAACCGCGCTGCCACCAGTACAGGAACTTGCCCCGATTGCCCTCGCCTCTTCCACGAGCCCTGTCGCAGACCCTGATGCATTCAGTGCGCGCATTAAAACACTGGAAGATACATACTATCTACAGCACGGAACATATCTGCAAATTTTATACGGCAACCTTTTGCCCACGTACGAATCCGGAACAGTGGCTGAAAAATTGGGTGAAACTATTCCCGACAATATGCGAGTGGATATTTATGAAGCGCCCAGCGGCCCTGGCTACCAGATCATTTTTCAGTTGGCGGGAATTGAATATTCTATAGGGAAGGGACCTGAATCACCCCGCCGCTCCTACATGATTACGCTTCCGATCGTCGCGGAACCTGCGGATCCGATTGTCGAGGAACAGGTAGCGCCGACTGTCGAAGAATTCGCGGATCCGATAGTGGAGATAGATACAGCCACATCTAGAACTGCGACCATTTCGGTGTCCGATGCCTCGACGACAGAACAATCGGCATCCCTAGAGCAATAGCCACTCGCGGTTTTCGGGCGCGAGGTACCACTCCACCGTCTTTTTCATGCTTTGTTCAAACGTCTTTGGTGGCGCCCATCCCATGCCCGCGAGCTTCGAGCCGTCCAGCGCGTAGCGCAGGTCGTGACCCGGGCGACTCGAGTGGAAATCCACCATTTCGTATTTGAGCGGCTTGCCCACCACGCCCGCAATGAATTGCGCGAGCTCCAGATTGTCTACCTCCTTTTCTCCGACGACGTTGTATTTCTCACCCGTCTCCGCTTTCTCCAGGAGGAAGCGCACAGCCACGGCGACGTTGCGGCAGTGGATGTAGAAACGCGAGCCCGCTTTGGTTTTCTCTTTGTTGGCGTGGATCGTCACCTGCTCGCCATTTAGTACCTTGCGAATGACCATGGGAATGAATTTCTCCGGATGTTGCCGCTCGCCGAAGACGTTCATGGTGTGCGTGATGAAGACGGGGAGCTTGTAGGTATTGGCATAGGAGAGACACATCTCTTCGCCGCCCGCCTTACTTGCCGCATAGGGATTGCCGGAGTTGTAGCGATCCCACTCCTTGTACGCCACTCCCTCCGGCGCCGGGCCAAAGACCTCGTCGGTCGAAAAGTAGAGGAATTGCTTGACGGGGTGGGCGCGCGCGTAATCGAGCAGATTGACCGTGCCGACCACATTGTCCAAGACAAATTCCATGGGATTGTCTATAGAGCGATCGACGTGCGTGGAAGCCGCGAGGTGCAATATGACGTCCACCTTGCCGAGCCGATTGGCGACGAATTGATTGATGGGCGCCTTGAGGTCGTGAAAGGCAAAAGAGACACGGTGCTTCTCCTTTTCCCACGACTTAATGTGGGTGAGCCGATGGAAGGTTCCGGAGAGGTCGAGACGATCGAGCCCCACGATCTCCCAGTCGGTGTTTTTGAGAATATCTTCGACGATATGGTGGGCAATAAAGCCCGTCATTCCGGTGATCAAGACACGCATAGTGGCCAGCATATCACAGGCGTCTCTTAGCGGGACATACTCCCTCGCAACATATTTTGTGGGGTCGCGATTTTTCTGTTGAAAAATCTCTCCCTTTTGCGCCGCCGCGCTCAAGAGACCCCAAAAATACGTTGCGAGGGGTAGACGTTGTCCTGTTCACTTCCCGAAGATCTTGCGCTGAACTCTTTGGGCTAATTGGTGGAGCTTGAATCGCGCATCTCCCTCCGGGTACTGCTCACGCCCAAAGTGCTGTTCCTTCATTTGCTTGTACAACAAACACATGCTTGGATAGAAATGCATCTCGCTAATTTCTTTACTTTCTATCCCCGGCCTGCCTTCGGCTCGTCCGGTCTTGCTCGCCGCGGAATTGAGCGTGTGCGTGAGGCTCGCGAGATATTCCATAGTGGTGGGAGTGCGATCGAGGAATTCGGGCCAGTACGACGTGTGGAGGTCTTCAATAACGTATATGCCACCGGGATTCAAGAGCGGGAAGAGCACTTCGAAGCTTATTTGCTGTTGGCTCATCGTGTGTCCACCATCATCGATGATGATGTCGTAATTCTTGAACTGGCTAAGGAATGCGCGGTCGCTCTGATCGCCGATCTTTATGGATACGCGTGCACCAGCGTGTATCTTGCACATCGGGTCGATGTCGACACCGGTGATATGGGCATAAGGAAAATACTTTGCCCACATCTCTACCGAGCCGCCGTATTGCACGCCGATCTCGAGGATGTTGAGTTTCCTTTCGCGGATTGCCCTGAAGTGCTTGTCGTACACTTCAAAATAATCGGAGTGTTTCCGCGAATGATGATCAAAACTCTTGAGTGGGTGCTCCTGTGCGGGCTCGGCCATATAACGATGTAGTGTATACCACCTACCGAAGGGTCGCACGTTCACGCAGCTGCGCTCAGCACTTCCTCGCTCGACACTCGGTCACTCATTGTTTATCGGGCGCAGTGTTGCTATTCTGCCTTTTAATGCAGCGCGTTCGTCATCTTTGGGGTCTGTACCAGAAGGCCTTCGGGGCCTATACCTGGCAAATAGTGCTTATCATGGTGCTCGCGTTTGTCTCGAGCATTGTGGAGGGTATCGGGATAAGCGCCATTATTCCGATATTTAGCTTCGTCGGCGGCACGCCGGGCGCTGCGGGCGACACCATCTCGCACATCATCGCGGGGATGTTCTCTTTTTTCCACATTACCTACACTTTCCGGATGCTGCTCATCTTCATCGGAGTCCTCTTCGTGCTCCGGATCTTCTTTATATTCGGCATCCAGTATGTGACGGGCTACATCATTTACAACTACGAGCGTGATCTGCGTCTGCGACTTTTCGGCGGGACGCTGGAGAGCCGTTGGTCGTACCTCTCGCAGCAGAAGGTCGGCAATTTGGAGCAGCTCCTCACTACGAATACCAGCAATGCCTCACAATTCTTCGGCAATATTTCCGCCTCCGCTCTCATATGCACGAAAGTCTTGATCTACATTGTGATCGCGATCAACATTTCGTGGTGGATCGCGCTGTTTAGTTTGCTCGCCGGATTCTTGATGGTCTTCGTGTTGCGCCCGATCTTCTATAGAGATCGCGCGATAGCGACCGACGCGGAGCGCACCAATCGCTCGCTCGCACATTTCGTCAGCGAGCATGTCATCGGCATGAAGGCGATCAAGGCGATGGCGCTTGAAGAGCCGGTCAAAGCGCGCGGACGTGAGTTCTTCGACCTGACGCGTACGCTGAATCTGCGCGCCCGAGTGATGGGCGGCTATGTACAGGTACTAGTGCAAAGCGCGGGCATCGTTTTCGTCGCCATCACCTTCGCTATCATGTATCGTTCGCCGGGCTTCACGCTCGCTTCCTTTGCGGTCATCGTGTACGCCATCAATCAGATATTCGCGCAGATACAGTCCGGCCAAAATCAGCTCCACACCATTGTGCGGCTCCTTCCCTATATTGGCGAAGCGTTTGCATATGGCGATCGCACGAAGGCGAATGCAGAGGCGCGTGGCGGGGGCGCTCCGTTTGCTCTCCAGCAGAGCATTGAATTTCGCCACGTATCGTTTACATACCCAGAGCGCGGGAGTGTCTTGTCTGATGCGGATTTCCAGATCCACAAGGGTGAGCTACTTGGTATAGTGGGTCCCTCCGGCGCGGGCAAATCCACGCTTGCCGATTTGCTCCTGCGGCTTATCGAACCCACGAGTGGCATGATCGTCGTCGATGGGCGCGATGTGCAAGAAATATCAGTCGAGGCGTGGAGGTCGCATGTAGGCTATGTGGCGCAGGATGCGGTCTTGCTCAATGATACGATCGAGCAGAATATTCGCTTCTACAATGCGAAGGTGGGAATGGCGGATGTGGTCGCGGCGGCAAAGCTCGCGAATATTCACGAATTCATCGAGACGCTGCCGCGGGGATACGAGACGGTGATCGGGGATCGTGGCATCCTCCTCTCCGGAGGCCAGCGTCAGCGGGTGGCGCTTGCGCGCGTCTTGGCGCGCAAGCCAGAGCTTCTCGTTTTGGACGAAGCCACCAGCTCGCTCGACCAAGAATCCGAACGCGCCATCCAAGCGGCGGTCGAAGGACTGCGCGGCGGCATCACGATCGTCGTCATCGCGCACCGGCTCTCGACCATCGAAGGAGCTGATCGTTTCATCGGGATCAAAGATGGAGTTGTTTCCGAATTGTCTCGCGACGAGGTGTTTGCAACCCGTTCCGTATGAATCCCGTTAGAGATGACAAAAGTTGGTATACCTACGTACTTCGGAGTTTGAAGGACGGTAATTGGTACACCGGTTTTACGAACGATCTACGGAAGCGCTTCAAGCAGCACAACGACGGGCTTACGTTCTCGACCAAAGGACGTCGTCCGTTAGAGGTGATATATTACGAAATGTGTAGAAATGAGCATGATGCTCGGTCGAGGGAATTATTTCTTAAATCTGGTATGGGAAAGCGTTATTTGCAAAACCGCTTGAAGCGCTTCCTATCTCTAACGGGATGAAATTATTCTTGATCCAACTCGGGGAGATGGTGCCGGCGCAAGTAGATGTGGCGCGCATGCTCAAGAAAAATCACGAGATCCAATACTGGGTGCGGATGGAAAATCATTTCGCGGTCTACAGAGAGGAATTCGAGGGGACGTTCTTCCAGGATTATCTCGATGCGATTCAAGGGATTCCGGCTCGTGGGATCGATCTGTACAAGTACGAGCCGTGGAGCGCGCACGATATCGCCGCATACGGGGATATCGAATCCGAGTACATGACCATGGCCGACAAATTGCATCCTCATTGGTCTGTGAATCAGCGGAAGGATTTGTATTTCGATCTGCTTCGATACTGGGGCGGCATATTGGATGAATTCAAGCCCGATTGCATCGTTATCCTTGGGGTTCCGCATCACGAGTATGATTTCGTTTTGTACAAAATTGCGAAGCGCCGAGGTATACGTACGATCATCCTAGAGAACACGTTCAGAGGAGGTCGCTACGTGTTGTATGAGGACTATACGGTTGGAAGCGAAAAATTTCTGATAGGGAATGGAGCGCGGGAGACAACACTTGAACAGCTCTCCCCTGAAATGCGTGCCTATTTTGAACGCGTATCGCTGGGAGAGAACCCGGCGCCGCCCTACGTACAGGCATTCCACGAACGTCGTACGACCATTAACGCTATTCGCCGTTGGAATCACGCCATCGTGCGATTCATTAAAGATCGCTCGCTCTTCGAACGTGCGATCTTGAA
Source organism: Minisyncoccota bacterium (assembly GCA_036517335.1). GTDB lineage: Bacteria > Patescibacteriota > Minisyncoccia > Phycocordibacterales > UBA2100 > UBA10103. The sequence goes on from DATDWX010000027.1 coordinate 60,846, forward strand.
GGTGCTCAAGATGATGAAGCCATCTCTTAAGGATGAGCACCATGCAAACGAAAAAGCACCCAATTTCGATAATTCCTACGCGTATTTTCCCCTGCACTACCAGCCAGAATTTACTACGAGTCCCGCCGGAGGGCTCTATGTAGATCAAATGCACGCCATTAAAACGATTGCCGCGGCACTTCCAGAGGGATGGGAGTTGTATGTTAAAGAACACCCCGGCCAACTCGCCGTGCACGGCGGCAATTTTACGCCTGCACGCTACAGCGGCTTCTATTCAGCAATTGTCGCTATCCCGCATGTGCGACTTGTTCCGCTTGAGACAAATACGTACAAACTCATTGATCGAGCTCGGACGACCGCAACGATTGCGGGCACTGCCGGATGGGAGAGTATCTTGCGCGGCAAAACTGCACTCGTTTTGGGTTATCCGTGGTATTTGCAAGCGCCGGGCGTGCTTCGCGTATCGAGCGTCCCCGAATGTCGTAATGCTTTTGAAAAAATCACAGGTGGGTTTGTACCGCGGCAATCCGATATTCTCAGCTACCTCGATCGCGTCGACCAGGCGAGTTTGTACGGGGACTTACTTTATATAAAGACCGACACTCCGCAGTATGCGCAGGATATGTACACGGCTATCGAGGAGATGCTTGCATCTTGATATGTATACCATTCCCTTTAATCCTCGGGCGACATCATTGGCGGAGCCGCACGCGGTGGATACAGCGGTCTTCGGCAGTTTGGAAAAAGACATCACCTACACGTTCGCGGGCAAATCGGCCTTAGCGCTGCTCCTGCGCTATTACCGCGCGAAGGGGTCGCTCCGCGACAGGAGCGACCAGGTCCTTGTGCCGCAATGGCTCGGCGGACCGGTGTACAACATCATGCAGTATTCGTGTTTTCCAAATGCGTCCTACAACGAGAAAGTGCGCGGGCTTCTGCTCTACCATCAGTGGGGATTCCCGCAGGATGTCGACGCTGTGCGCGATTTTTGCGAGCAAAAGAAATTATTCTTGATCGAAGATTGCGCGCACGCGCTCGAAAGCTACTACAAAGGGCAACGTGTCGGCACATTCGGCGAGGTCGCTTTCTTCAGTTTGCAGAAATTCTTCCCGAGCGTCGTCGGGGGTGCGGTGTACTCAACGCAGCGCGACGTACACGATTTCCTCGAAGGAGAATTCAAGAAAGACGACGAAGAGCTAGCCAAAGAAATATTCGCGAACTGTTTTGCCGTCGACACAAATTCCACAAAGCGCAACGGGATCAACCTTGAGCGCAACTATATCGTGTATGACAGAATACTGAAGTGTCCGTCCTATGCGCTTGCGGTGGCGCGAGCGCAGATGCATGCGGGGGCGCTCGACAAGCGACGAGCCCACTATGAGCTCTATAAGCAGGCATTCGGCGCCGAAAAATATCTTTCGCAATTCATACAGGAGAATGTCGTGCCGTGGGTGGTTCCGCTTTTCTTCGATGAGGATCGCTGCGCGAGGGTTGCTGCAATGCTAAAGCGCGCGAGCATTGAATCGGGTGTCTACCATTTTGATGTCAACCGCAACATGCTTGAACCGGACTTCAAATTGTGCGTTCCGGTGCCTTGTCATCAAGGTATGAGCGAAGAGGACGTCGGTCGCGTAATTGGTATTGTAAAAGAAGCAGTACGCTAATACGTATGGATACTCGTTCATTCGAAGAGATAGAAAAAGCTGGGTGGGACGCTTTCTGCACAAATTCACCAGATGCGTGGTTTCGGCACACGAGCGACTTTATAAAGCTCGCGCTCGTGCTTGAGGAGGGAAATGAGAACCATTCATTTGCCATTACAAACGGTGAGCAGTTGCTTGCTGTAGTGCCGCTTGTGAGTCAGACGATCAGCGACACGCAAAGGCGCGAGTATGCTCTCGGAGGTATGACGCCCGCGCCGTACCCGGCGCTCTTGGCCGATCTATCTCCTAAAGAACGGGAGAGCGTCAGTAAGTATATTTTTGAGGAGATCGACCGGCGGGCGAAAGAGGATGACATCTCCTGCGCGCGGATGTTCGTCGATCCGCTTAGTGATCCGATCATCGAGGGTGGCGTACGCTTTAATACGCTGGCAACATACGGATTCCACGACACATCGATGGCAACCGTTTGTATCCAACTCTCCAGGAGCCATGAGCAGATATTGAGTGGAATGTCCGAGCGCCGGCAGCGTTACATTGCGGCGGCAGAGCGCAAGAGAAACTGTCGGGTTGATATCTTTGATAGCGATTCCATTACGGATGGCATGTACAAGGAATATCAAACATTATTTTTCGAGGCGGCCGGAATGACCGTCGGCTCTAAAGAACGCTGGCAGACGACGCTAGAATGGATAAAAAATGGTTTTGCGCTGCTCGCGATAGTGCGAGCATCAGGGACAAATGAATTACTCGCCGGGCATTTAGTGATGTTCTATAAGAAGCGGGGGTACGACGTGAACTCCGCGATACATCCATCCCAAAGGAATAATCACGAAGTGGGCATGTACATGCAATGGAAGACGATGCTTTATATGAAAGAGCACGGCTGCACGCACTACGAGATCGGTTGGTTGTGGCCTCCGACCATTTCCGAATCCGTCTACTCACAAAAAGAATTGGCCATAGCGCACTCCAAGTCGCTTTTTGGGAAATACATTCTACCCGTCTTTCGGGGAGAAAAGTATTATGATATGGAATACTTGCGGGAGCGAAGAGCGGCATTGACCGAACAGTTTATAGCCCACTATGGCAATAAGAAAAATATCACTGAATGAGCTTGGGGCGTATTCGCCATGGATCAGGCGGCTCAAAGAAGGAAAGAAGCTCTTCGAAAAAACACCCGCAAGTCTGATGCGGGAGTACAATGAAGACAAATACGCGCCGCTTATGGCGTGCAAAACATTTGTTGATGCGATCCAAGCATATCGTGGTCCAAAAGAAGAAACTGCATACTCTCGGCACGGTGAGCTTTTTGTAGACGATAAGGATGCCGTATATGAATTGCGCCAAAAAATCATGCTTGAAGCACTTCGCCCGACTCTTGAAATGGTCGAGATGGTGATCGAACTCGGCGCCGGATTTGGTCAGACCGTTCGGTCCATTCAAGAAGCGTATCCCGCGCTCGCGTATCGTGCTGGAGAATACACGCCCAACGGCGTCGCGCTTGGTCAGAAACTGCTTCCCGGTGTTCAATTCTATCCTTTCAACTTTTACAAAGCGGGCGACTGGGATCGCATATTCGATGGAGTAGAGAACGCGCTCGTTTTCACCGTGCATGCGGTGGAGATGATCCCGGACGCTACACTCTTTGTGCGGGAAGTACAAAGGCAAAAAAACAAGATACACAGCGTTGTCAACTTCGAGCCGATTTATCGCGACGACGGCACTGAATTATCGCGCTATCGTATGAAATACATTGAGATCAATAGCTACTGCCAGAACATCCTGCAATCAATCCTGAACCCTCGGAAGATCGAAGAAGATTTTTTTGGCGTGAACCCCCTTTTTCCGAAGACGTTTATCGAGTGGGATCTTCATTCATGATACATATTCATCAACTGAAACGACTTCTGCTCGGTCTTGAGGATCGCTATTTTGACTGGGTCAACAACATCGACACGAGCCCGATTGTGAGCGGCGACGAGCTATATTCACAATTGCAGGATAACGCTCGCGTGTACCATGGAGCGTGGTGTCGCGCCATGCGCCAACTCTTTGCCGAGGCTCGACGATTGGGTGTCTACCCCCGGATTTTCGTCGACATTGGCTGCGGCAAGGGCAAGGCCTGCTTTTATGCGGCGCGATATAGCGGGTTTGAGCGGATAATTGGGATTGATTTCGATTCATTCCTGATCAAAATCGCACAACGCAATTTGGAGAAGTTTGGCATGCCTGCGCATGCAGGAAACGCACAGATAACGTTTGAACACAAGGATGCCACAGAGTATTTGTTGCCCGAGGAGCAGTCGTTCGTTTTTCTTTTTAATCCATTCGACGATCAAGCGCTGCGCCTGTTCTTGAAGAACAACCTTGAGTCTTTTCAAAAGAACGCTCATGTCATTGGATATTCCAATGATGTTCACCGTATTGTGATTGAACAGATGGGGTTCCGGAAATTGTACCGCGATGATGCGCGAAAAATGTCGCTCTGGCAATGGGGCCGCCCGTCACTTTCATAGAACTACCTGATTTGGTACAGTGCGTTTGGCATGACTCGTACACGAATATCTAGCCGCATCCTTTCCGAATTCAAGGCATGGCGGAAACAGCCTCCCATTCAGAAAGATTGTGGGATCATTTGGGTATTGAGTGGACAAGACACTGGCTGGGAAAAGGGCTCCGACACGAGGCGGCGGCTTGAGGAGGGGATGCGGCTCGCCAAAAAAGTGGCCCGCATGAACCGTGGGAAATTACCCGCCGTATACATCAGCGGTTGGGATGAACACAATACCAATCTAAAAAAATGGCGCGCGGAAGGCTTGTTTGAGAAAATATATGGATTTCCGCGTAGGAAAATGCTCATCGGCCCGCAAGAGCGCATCATCCACACGGGCGATCAATTTCGCCTCTTTCCGAAGAAGTTCTTGCGCGGCAATAAAAAGATCATCGTTCTGACCGACCTCTACCATCTACCGCGCGCAAGGCGGCATATGGCGCGGTATTTCCCACTGCAGCGTGATCGATTTATTTTTTATCCCGCGGCGCCGGTCTCAATAAGTTCTGCCGAAGTTGCCCGGCAGACGCGAAAGATCATCGAATATGCGAAGCGAGGCTTCATCCCTCTGTTCCCTGATGTAAAGAAAGTTGTCGTCTCGGGTGCTAGCGGCTTTCTCGGGTCGCGACTCATTGCGGAACTATCCAAACGCGATGATGCATCGTCAGTGCCCTTGCCGCGAGAAGCATTTAGAAATCAAAAGCTGCTGCGCTCTAAGGTCCGCGGGGCCGATGTCGTGTTCCATCTTGCGGGTGTGAATCGTGCGAATAGTCCCGAGGAATATCAGTTCAACATGAGCTCGACGAAGATGCTCCTTGCAGCGATGAAAAGTGTCGCGCCGAGCGCCCTCTTGGTCTACACCTCTTCGTTTGCCGTGTATCGGCCACCGCGCAAAGGTCAGACCGTAGACGAGAGATTTCCTCTTCAGCCGAGAAATGCTTACGGCGCATCAAAATTGGCAGCGGAGAAATTGCTGCGTACAGCTTTGCAGCGCTACGGCATTTCCTCGCTTGCTCTGCGCATTTCAAATATGTACGGCCCGCATGCCAAGACCTCACGGGCGATCGTGGACCAGATTCGCCATGCGATAGAAACCGGAAAGCCGATCACGGTACACACCGACATGTCCGCGACACGCGACTTTGTGTACGTGGATGACGTGGTCTCCGCGCTGATCAGGGTCATGGGGCGCAGGGGTAAAAAAAAGCGTTTTGAAGTATTCAATATTTGCACCGGCGATGAAGTCAGCATTGCCGCGATCATACAGATGGCAGAAAAAGTGGCCGGAAAAAAGCTGGATATCGTGAAGCGTCCGGACGCGAACGAACGAGCGGCCTATTGGCAGGGGAGTTTTCAAAAGGCGAAAAAAGGACTACAATGGCAGCCTAAAGTCAAGATTCACCAAGGACTCCGTAAAACCCTTGTATAAGGCCATGGATTATAAGAAACTCTTCACCGGCAAACGTATCCTCGTCTTGGGCGGTACCGGATCTATCGGTTCGGTTATTGTGCACGAACTTTTGAAATACGATCCAAAACAAGTCCGCGTCTACTCGCGCGACGAATCCAAGCACCAGGAACTCCTCTTCACCATTCCGGAAAAACAACATGCAAAGATCCGCTCATTGATCGGCGATGTGCGCGATCGAGAGCGGCTGCACTTCGCCATGCGCGATATTGATATCGTGTTTAATGCTGCGGCGATGAAGCACGTACCGTTCTGCGAATACAATCCCTTTGAAGCCGTGAAAACCAACGTGTATGGCACGCAAAATGTACTCGACTCCGCGCGAGAGCACAACGTGGAAAAGGTGATCACCATCTCGACCGACAAGGCGGCGGATCCCAACAGTACGCTCGGCGCGACGAAATTGCTTGCCGAAAAATTGACCTCTGCCGCCAACGCCTATCAAGGCAAGGGGCGCACGGTGTTTGCCTCGGTGCGTTTTGGCAACGTGCTCGGAAGCAGCAACTCTCTTCTGCCGATCATCAAGCGACAATTCCTCGCTGGCAAGCCGATCACCATCACCGATTACCGGATGACACGCTTCATTATGCCGACCGAATCTGCCGTCGAGCTCGTCTTCGAAGCAACAGCGCGCATGGAAGGCGGCGAAATATTCGTACTCAAAATGCCGTCGGTCTCGATAGAAGAGCTCATCCGCGCCTATGTGGAGCTGCTCCAGCAGCACTACCACATCAAGAAAAAGATTACCTATACATTCATAGGCGCGCGGCCGGGAGAAAAAATACATGAGAAGTTGCTGACCGAGCATGAAGCAAGCTTTGCGGTAGAGAAGGAAAAACTCTTTGTCGTGATGCCGGGTATCACGGCGCAAGTGCTGAAGAAAAACGGTCGTTTCAAGGCTACGAGCAAAGCACGAGAGCACACGGGGTATCACTCGGGTACCGCTCCCAAATTAAGCAAGGCTGAAATTCAAAAAATTATTCTTAATCTCAAAGACACGGCACTATGACGAATACGATTTCCATCGCTGGCAAAAAAATCGGTCCGGGACAACCCGTCTACATCATGGCCGAGGCGGGGGTGAATCACAACGGCTCTCTGGAGCGTGCGTACCAGCATATCCGCGAGGCCAAAAAAGCGGGCTGCGACGCGATCAAATTTCAGACGTACAAGGCCGAACACCTCACGACGAAAAAAGCTCCGAAGTATTGGAACGTGGGCGATGACGACCTTTCGCAATACGAGACCTTCTCGAAGCTCGATGCGTTCCCGATCGAGTACTATCGCAAATGTATGGTGTACGCCAAAAAACAGGGCATCATGTTTTTCTCCACCCCATTTGATCTCGATTCGGTCGACTTGTTGGAAAAGATAGGCGTCCCCGCATACAAGATCGCCTCGGCCGATATCACCTTCTTCCCCCTCCTCAAAAAAGTGGCGAAGACCAAAAAACCGATGATCATGTCCACGGGCGCTTCCACACTCGGTGAGATGGAAGAGGCAGTGGAATACGTGCGATCTTTTGGCAACAAAAAAATTATCCTCCTCCACTGCATCTTGAGCTATCCCACGGATGCGGAGGATGCAAATCTCCTGATGATCGATGATATTCAGCGCGCCTTCCCCGATATCCCGATCGGATTTTCCGACCACACCTTCGACCCCCTTACACCCGCCTTCGCGGTGATGCGTGGCGCGCGCATCATTGAGAAACACTACACGGTAGATAAATCACTGCCAGACAGCCCCGACCACAAGCTCGGTGTGGATCCCGATGAACTGAAGCAACTGTGTACTGCCGTGCGATTGGCCGAAAAAAGCCTGGGACAAACACATCGCAGCCCGCTCAAATCTGAAATGGCAGCGCGCAAGCTCGCCCGTCGCTCTCTCACCTCTGCCGTGGTTATTCCGAGGGGGGCCGTGATCACGCAGAAGATGCTCATGGGTAAACGGCCCGGCACAGGCATTCCCACGAAATTCATGGATGCGGTCGTCGGCCGCACGGCCCGTAAGAACATTCCTGAAGACACGACCCTTACCTGGGCGCATGTATAAAGGAATTGTCATCGGGTGCGGCAAGATCGGAGCATTGCTCGAAGCCAATGAAAAACGACCGAGGCCTCGCACACACGCGAGCGCGCTCACAGTGAATCCAAAAACCTCACTCGCAGCTCTCGTTGACACCAACCCCGAGAATCTTAAACAAGCGAGTGCATTATTTCCTGGCGTTCCAACCCTTAGCGATCTCAAAGAGGTGCTCGCACGAGTGAGGCCCGATATTGCAATCGTCGCAACCAATCCTGCAAGCCACGCCTTGATCGTGGAGCAGTGTGTGAAGAGTGGCGTGCCGATTATCATCGGTGAAAAGCCGCTCGCAGATTCTCTCGAAAATGCGCAGCGAATTCGACAGGCGATAAGGAAAAGCGGCGCGACCTTTGCACTCAACTATCAGCGGCGCTATTTCCCTCTTTTTGCGCATGCGAAGAAGCGCCTTGCAGCAGATGAGATTGGACGCATCCACACGATCGAGTGCCGCTATGATAATGGGCTTTTCAACAACGGCGGCCACGCGATCGACAGCATGCAATTTCTCATTGGGAATCGCATAGCCCATGTCTCGGGTACGGTGAATGCCCGCAACCCGACCTATCCGGAGAGCGATCCGAATATCGACGGTGAGGGAATGATGCAGAACGGCGTGCAGATTTTCTTCAAAAGTTTCGATCAAAAGATTTCACCGATCCATGAGCTGCACGTTTCGGGCGAAAATGGATCGCTTCACGTACTCGATTACGGGTATAGCTTTGAGTGGAGCGACACATCGGGCAAAACAACCCGCTCTGAACGAGACGAGGTCAGCATGACTGCGGGCGCCTTGGAGGACGCCCTCGACGCATATGAGAAGAAACGATCTCCACTAAGCGGCACTCCCAACGGGATCGAAACACTCACGGTTCTTGAGGCGTTTTCCGAGAGCGCGAAACACAATGGCAAGCGAGTTGAAGTTGCGTATACTGGGTAATATGCAAACACGGAGGGCAGTTCTTGCGATCAACGGCGGCAAACCCGTTTTCAACGGGAAGCTTCCGGAGATACACAATCATGACCGAAAGGAAGTGGCCGCTGCTACACGCGTCATTATGCACGGTCCGCTCTCGGGATTCGTCGGGGTGGCGGGGAAGCGTTTCCTTGGCGGAAGGGAGGTGCGCGCGCTTGAAGCGTCATTCGCAAAAAAGTTCAAAGTGAAGCATGCGGTGTCCTTCAATTCGGCGACCACTGCGCTGCATGCCGCCATTGTCGCGCTCGAGATCGGACCGGGCGATGAGGTGATCGTGCCGCCATATTCGATGTCGGCTTCTGCTACCGCAATTCTTGCGAATGGCGCCGTGCCGATATTTGCGGATATCGACGAGCGCACGTTTTGTATCGACCCCAAGTCCGTTCGGCGGCGCATCACAAAAAACACGAAGGCGATCATGGTCGTTAATCTCTATGGGCAAGCCGCGGATTTCACCGAGCTTTTGCAAATAGCCAAACAACGCAAACTCAAGCTCATTGAAGACAACGCGCAATCGCCCGGCGCGAAATGGAAGGGGAAATTTGCGGGCACCATCGGCGACGTAGGTGTTTTTAGCTTCAACGTCCACAAGACAATGCAGACAGGCGAGGGCGGCATGCTCGTGACCAACAGCGCGCGCGCAGCACAGCGCGCGCAGCTCTGTCGCAATCACGGGGAAGCGGTCGTAGATCAGATGCCCCAGTACGATGCTGGCCCGATTTTTGGTAGCAACTATCGCATGACAGAGCTCATCGCGGCGATCGCTCGTATCCAGATCACCCGCCTCGATCACCTGACCAGAAAGCGCCAGGCACTCGCCGCGCATCTCACAAAGAGGCTCGCAAAAATTCCGGGTATTACGCCGCCTTTCGTCCATCCAGGCAACACACATGTCTACTACCGCTACACAATCAAAGTAAATCCAAAGATCCTCGGTATTTCACGCGATACACTCGCAGAGGCGATGGCAGCCGAGGGATTCCCCATTTCTAAGGGCTACGTGAGGCCAATCCATCTCCTACCGGTCTTCCAATCCCGCCGAGCGTTCAACAATACTGAATTTCCGTTCAAGAATAGCTACTACGACGGCAACCCTGATTATTCCAAAGGGACATGCCCGGTGGTGGAGCGATTGGAAGAGCAAGAGATCACACTCACTGACATCTGTCAGCACCCAAATACAAAAAAGCATACTGATCTCTTTGTACAAGCGCTCCTGAAAGTGCTCGCACACAAAGATGAACTCCGCTAAAAAGATCTTGTTCAGCGCCAACGACCCGGGCGGGTGGAATGCCATCCTACCGGTCGTGCGCGCACTCGTTGAAAGAGGCGACGTCGCGCAAGGTATTCTAACCGGCCCCGCCCTCGATCAATTTCGTTCTCTTGACTCCTCATCCCAATACTTCGTTATAAAACGAAGTATTGGGATCATCGATGGCGCGCAATTTTCTGACAATGATCTTGCGCGAGAGATTGCAGCATTCAAACCGGATGTGTATCTCGCCGCTTCCTCTATTGGAAATTCTATAGACAAACGGATATTCAAATTATTGAGAAATATCACATCCGTGTACGTGGTGGATTTTTGGTCGCACTACGCGCACCGATTCGTAGAGAAGCAGCAAGACTTACGTCACATGCCCACGCGCATCTGCGTCATCGATGAGCGGATGAAAAAGATGATGCTCGAAGAGAGATTTCCGGAAGAGCGCATCACGATTACGGGCAATCCACATTTTGATCATTTTGCCGATGCCATCACAAGCGACCACGAAGATAACACCCGCGCCGTATTTATTTCGCAACCCATCAAGCAGGATAAAAAGCACGCAGGGTATGCCGACCGAGGGTTCGACGAGTTTGGAACATTCGAAAGCGTCATCCGCTGCCTGCCCGATGATCTGCATCTTTCAATACGCCTTCATCCGCGCGAGAAGCGAGCAAAGTTCAACGCATACCTGAATGATCGGATCACGGTGGGAGACGAAGCAACATTGGAAGAAGCGCTCTCGAAAGCCGGACTCGTCATCGGCATGTTCAGCCCTGTTCTCATGCAATCCGCGCTCGCGGGCAAACCAACCATCAGCTACCAGCCGGGCAATGCCGAAGATCCCTTGCCGACCAACCCAGTCGGTATCACCAAGCTTGCGAGGAACGAGAGCGAATTGCGAGCACTCATAAAAAAATATCAAGACTGGCAATTTCCAAAATCGAAGGAAAAAGTCGAGAATATCTGGCCCAAAGGCGCGACAGAGCGCGTTGTCGCCGTCATTGATGAGATAATCACAGGCAAGGTATGATTGACGGAAAGAAAGTAGTGGCGACGATTGAGGGGCGGATGACTTCTTCTCGCTTGCCGGGGAAGATACTGCTGCCCCTCTCGGGGAGGCCGGTGATGGCTCATATGATCGAACGGCATCGGAGAAGCAAACTTGTTGATGCAGTGGTGGTGGCGACGACTACGAATGCAAGCGATGACCCTGTCGTTGCTTTGTGCGAGGAAATGAAGTGCGCCTACTTTCGCGGCAGCGAGAACGATGTGTTTGCGCGCGTGGCGGGGGCAGGGGAGAAATACGGCGCGGAATTTTTGCTGCAAGGCATGGCTGACTGTCCGCTGGTGGATCATCGGCATATGGATATATGCCTTACGTTGCTCGCAAGCTCGGGCGCCGATGTGGCTGGCAACGAATATCCTGTGACGTTCCCGCTCGGCTTCAACGTGCGTGCATACAAATTTTCTACATTCAGAAAAGCCGAGCAAGAAGACACCGACCCCGCCTATCGTGAACACGCGGGCTACTCCATCCGCTCACAACCGGAGAAATTCAGAGTGGTAAATTGGGAAGCGCAAGGGAGGATGCGCTGGCCCTCTCTTCGTCTCACGCTCGATACTCCAGAGGATTACACACTTATTTCGGCTGTATACGATGCGCTATATCCGAAGAACTCTGACTTCTCCGCAGAAGACGTCGTACAGTTTTTACGGGGACGGCCTGACTTGGTCGCACTCAACAGCGAGATCAAACAAAAAGTACCGAAGCTCGAACGGGGCTAGACAATTTCTGAAAGCGCGACGAACCGCTTTTCGGCATGCGAGAGCCGCGCAGCATCGAGAATGCGCGCCTGCACCAGCAGATCTGCCCCGTACTTTTTGGTGCTCCGAGCGCCGAGCATGATCTCTTTGCAAAAATCATCGATCATTAGGCGGAAGTGATCCGCTGGCTCGATAGGAATTTCGGTGATCGTGTCATCTTTGTTCAAAAATATTTTTACCGCCCTGTCTTTCGGCACCGCATACGCGCGCTCCAGCGCCACCTGCGCCTGCGTGCCCAGCACGCGGTAGGTAGATTGAAAGTACGAGCCGAAAATGCTCGACACAAAAGCCGACTTGCCGCCGGGATACGTGAGCAACATGTCCACTTTTGTATCAATGCCCGTTTGCGCATCAAGAGCGAGCGTGCACGCCACGCTGACGGGCTCCGCATTGAATACAATTCTACTGGCGGCAATGGGGTAGACGGCCGCATCATTCAATACGCCACCGCCGAGATCGCGCTTCAGAATATTGGCTTCCTTCCCCGGCATGGGCACGGCGAAGCATCCGTCGAAGGTCAAAAGCTCCCCGAGGGTTCCGCCATCAATGAGTTGCCGTACTTTCGCGTGCTGCGGGTGTGAGAGGAACATAAAGCCCTCCATAAGGCGCACGCTATTCCTTTTTGCGGCCTCCACCATGCGCTTGGCTGAAGGGTAGGTAAGTGCCGCGGGCTTCTCGCACCACACGTGCTTGCCCGCCCCCGCCGCCTTGACCGCCCATTCTTCGTGCAATGAGTTGGGGAGAGAAATATAGACCGCGTCTATATCGCTTTTTAGCACGTCATCATACGTACCGGTGCTGCAGCCGTATTCCACTGCAACGCTTTTGACTTGCTCGGGCACTCTACTGCCGATCATCGAGAGGTGCGCGACTGGTGATTCAGCAAGTGCGGGCAACACAGATCTCTTCGCGATGCGCGAACACCCGAGCACACCAAAGCGGATTTTTTGGTTGTCGTTCATTACAAAAACTTACTGACTGGGCATCTTGAAATTGGGGTCCCCATGATCGCCCCTGCCCATCCCAAGGTTCTCGTGCACGATGGGTTTCTCACAATCGTCCCATTTTTTCGTGAGCATGCTCACGAGATTTACGTCGGTGATGCCATACAATACGTGCACTGCGCCGGCGGGGATGTGGATGCAATCGCCCTTGCTCACATAGAGAAACGACTCTTTATCTTTCTCTTTCGTCACGATTACGCCCGTGCCGTCGGTAATGACGTAGTATTCGTCGAATTCCGGATGGTAGTGATTGCCTCGCACCTTCCCCTTGTTGAGAAAGAGGAAGTTGAACTCCACGATGGGCTTATCGGGGTAAAAGGTAAAAATACCACCCCTTCCGTCCCGAACGGTGTCGAGATTGCACGCAGGATCAATTTTCCGTATTTTCATGGCGAGATTCCGATACCATCATCCTAACAAAGTATCCCACCCGTGCAATCCGAATGTGGCCTATCCATACAATTCGCTGTGAGTCCCTATGCGCATGAACAATACGTCAAAGTTCCGTTCCTTGAAAATCGCCCTGTAATCTCCTGTCACATTGATGCTGCGACAACCGGGGAAACGTTTGTCCACGGAGTGGTTGTTGAGGAGCGGATGAAATATATCGGTACGGAACAAATCAGCACGTTCAAAAAATTTCCGCTGGATCCCCTGCGACAGTTTGTCGAATTCCTTCTCGAACCGACGATGGAAACGAATGATCATGTCCTGCTGCGCTTGAGGTATGCCTCCATTTCTTCGACAGTAGAAAAGGCGGGAGAAATGTTCTTCCCCCGCTCGGCATCGCGCAATATTGTGCGAATGCTACGTGCTGTTTGTGCGTTGAATCTCTCCTCGTTGACGATGCCGACGTCGAATTTGCCCTCCGCGAAGGCTTTTGTGGCAAGTTTCAAAACTGCGGCAAAAGGCACGCCCTCTCGCTTGGCGCGGCGCATCGCCTGCGCCTTGATCTTGGAATCAACTTTGAATACAACCTGTGAAGTCATTTGTATATCTTATAGATAGCTTAAAGATATGTCAACGCTATAGGCATAGGAAGGGTATCTCTGCGATTTTCGCTATGGTATCGTGGGTGAATGAAATGGTCTGAGCGTGTCTCCACTGATTACGCTGTCGTCGCAATTCTTGTTGCGATCGCGCTCTGCGCTCGTTTCTTGTCGTTTGGCTACCTCTCCTCACTTGCGGATATACGTCCGGCAGCATATCCCTACCCGATCATTCAGGGGGACTCCATGCGTTATGCGGAGTGGGCGGACAACCTTATCACCTACCATGCGTATCAAGACAATGCGGGGTTGCCGCTACGCTCGGTACCACCGGCGTACCCGGGACTGCTCGCTGTGTCAAAGGCGCTCACCGGAAGTTTTGCGCCGCTTGTCTTCATGCAAATACTTTTTGCCGCGCTAGCGGTCGCTCTCATATACAAAATGGCGCGCACGCTCCTCCCCGTACCGTACGCGGTGGTACCCGCGATCGTTTACGCCCTAGACCCTATGGCCGTTTTTACCGATTCGGCCGCGCTGACTGACGGGTTATTTAGCGCACTTCTTGTATGCGTCGTCTATCTCACGTTTTTTCAATTGTTCACGCGCGGAAGGGAATTGGTGCGGTGGGGCTTGATTGGCCTCTTGCTTGGCGTCCTCACTATGATCCGGCCTATCGCGCAATTCCTCGTTGTAGTGTTTCCAGCTATGTACCTGGTGCGCACATGGATGGATGGACATCAGAGCGACAGCTCTCGCTTGAAGATGATTGCTGTCTGCGCTCTGGCGTTTGCACTCGTTGTTGTCCCGTGGATGGTGCGCAACAAAATCGTCCACGACTCATTCGAAATATCCATCATCGGCACGCATAATCTCCTGACCAACAACGTAAAAGGTTTTCTCGGGTGGCGAGCGTTTGCAGAAAGTGGGCACCCTATGCCAGCGATTCTCGCCATGCGGCATTTTGGGGACCCCGTCTTCGAAGCAGTCGAGGAGCGTATTGCGGGGGATTTGGCACGGGCGACGCCTCCGGGCAAAAGCTACGTGAGCTACGAAGGCGGCCTCGCTATCAATTACATCTTCCACGATCCGATACGATACGCGTATTTTCATGGCGTAAATACAATACCGTTCTTCCTCTCAAGTAGCATCGCGTCCTACGGACAGATCGTGCGGCAACTGCGCGACAACGAGGGTTTCTCTGAGTCTGTAACGCTCTCACTCCTAGGTACGCTCGGAGAACTTAGGCATCCTTCAAACTTCCATGCGTGGGCCCTCGCCCTGTGGTCGCTCGCGCCCAAGGCGCTCGAGATCTCATGGTGGTTGCTGGTCGCGCTCTTGGCGCTAATCGCGCTCGTGCTGCGACGCCGTGATAGCACAATACTGTTGTGTGCGGTACTGGTGCTTTATTTCGCCGTGCTGACGGGCCCAATGTCGAATTCGCGATACCGTATTCCAGCAGAGCCGTATTTGGTGATGCTCGCTGCGGCCGGTGCTCACACTCTCATCGAGCGGCTGAAGAAACGATCGTCATGAAAATTGACCATGAAAATTGAACTGTGCATTCCCGCGTTCAATGAAGAGAGAGTCATTGCAGAGTCCGCTATGCGGGTGCGGGACGCGCTCCGAACGATCTCATCTGATTCCCGCGTGACCGTTGTCTCCAACGCCTCGACCGACGTGACGGCGGCGCGCGCTGGCAGTGTGGAAGGTATACATGTCCTCCAGATCAAGGAACGCGGTAAAGGCGCGGCGATTGTTGCCGCAGCGCGAGAATCTCACACTGATTTTTTTGGCTTTATTGATGCCGATCTTTCCGCCGACCCATCTGATATCACCGTTCTTTTCCGCGCACTTGAGCGGGGAGAATGTGATATTGCGATCGGATCACGACTGATGGACACTGGTATGGTCGAGCGCACTTGGATGCGCACCATGAGCTCGCGTGCTTTCAACATGCTTCGGAAATTGCTGCTCGGCATCTCCGCCCAAGACTCTCAATGCGGCCTCAAGCTGATGAATGAGAGAGGGCGGAGCATTCTTGCTTCATGCCAAGAGACCGGATGGTTTTTGGATATGGAGCTGCTTTTTTGCGCGGAGCGCGCGGGATTGCGCGTCCACGAAATACCGATCCATTGGAACGAGCAGCGATATGAAGGTCGGGCGAGCAAATTGCGCGTCATGAGAGATGGTATCGGCGCGCTCACGGCTATGATGCGGATACGTCGGCGATATATGGGACAATAGCATCTATGATGGACCGCGGAGCGTTTGATTTACTCGATAAATTAGAGCGTACCTGGTGGTACCGTGGACGCAGCGAATCCGTGAGATCGGCACTTCTTCGTACGCACAGCGTACAGACAGAGGCGGTGCTTGATTTTGGCGCCGGGTTTGGCGGAATGTACGATACACTTGCCCGCTTCGGTACGCATATAGATGCGCTTGAGCCGGATGACGAAGCGAGGGTTGCAGCGAAGGCGCGGGGATATAGGCGCGTCTTTGCCTCAGACGCTGAAGTATTCGCCACGCACTACGATCTCATAGGACTCTTCGATGTCGTGGAACACATCGAGCGAGATGGCGATTTCCTCGTGCGCATGCGCGAAGCGCTCAAAGAAGGAGGACGTCTCGCAATTACAGTACCGGCATTTCCATTTCTCTGGAGTATCCACGATGTTTCCCACGGTCATTTTAGAAGATATACAAAAGCTTCCCTGCGCGCTGTTGTGGAGGCATCAGGATATACCGTTGAATACATGAGCTACTGGAATATGAGCCTTTTTTTTCCCGCCGCCGCGCTGCGGCTACTTGGAAGGAGCGGAGAGAGTGCCGCATCTCTACCACGATGGCTCGATAACCTCTTTTTTGCAATTGTCAAAATAGAATCGAGCATCATGCGATTTGTACCGTTTCCTTTCGGAACGGGTCTTGTGGTGATCGCTCGGAGAAAATAGCATGATTTTCATGCCAAGCGGCTACCGATCTAGGGCGTTTGCTTCATACAAATGCTAGTGCTAGCATTGCAACAATGAATCCCGTTAGAGGCCGCGGTCGCTCAGCGAATATCATTTACATGCATGTGGTCGAAATTACAAGAACGTCTAATCGCAGCTTGCGGGTAGCAGACCGCGACCTGCCTCTAACGGGATGAAATTTCTTGAGCAGACATTGCGCTCTATCGTCTTGTGTGGCGTTTTTGCCCTCCCAGTGGTCGCGCTTATCGTCGCCAACGAGCTTTTCTTCCCTTACATTACGGGCAAAAATTTTGCCTTCCGGATCATTGTCGAGATCATCACGGGCGCGTGGCTCGCCCTTGCGCTCGTCGTACCGAAGTGGCGCCCACGGCGCAGCTGGATTTTGGCGAGCTTTGCACTCTTTATATTCATAATGGCGCTGGCGGATGCGCTGGGCGCGTACCCGTTTAAGAGTTTTTGGAGCAACTACGAACGCATGGACGGCTTCATAACGATCGCGCATACGTTTGTGTACCTCGTGGTTCTGACCGCCGTGATGCAAAGCGAAAATCTTTGGCGCCGTTTGTTCCAATGGTCGCTCGTGGTTTCGGTATTTTTGAGCGTGCTCGGATTGCTGCAAGTAGCAGGTGTGCTCGCGCTTGGCTCCGGCGGCACGGGGCTCACGGGTCGTGTTGATGCGACGTTCGGCAATCCAATCTATTTTGCCGCCTACATGCTCTTCCATGTCTTCATCGGTATTCTGCTTTGGTATCAGATGTGGCAAGTACGCGGCAAAGGAAATAGACTCACCCCCTCTATATTTTACGGTTTTGTGATCGCGCTTGATACTGTGGCGCTCCTCCTCACCGGCACACGCGGCACGATGCTCGGCCTCATCGGCGGCGCATTTCTCACGCTCGTACTGCTCTCGATTGTCCCCGAGGCGCGTCGCTTGCGGCAGGTGACTGCGATCGCTCTTGTAGCCCTGATCATCGGAGGCGGGGTGTTGTGGTCTGTGCGTGAAAGCGCGTTCATTCAGCGCATCGCTTTTTTGAACCGTCTCGCCTCGATCTCTCTGACTGACAACACGACGAAAGCACGCTTTTTCAACATGGGTATGGCTTGGCAGGGGGTAAAGGAGCGACCGCTCCTCGGCTGGGGGCAGGAGAACTACGCGGTCGTTTTCGACAAGTATTACGATCCACGAATGTACGGGCAAGAGCAGTGGTTTGATCGTGTGCACAATATCATCTTTGACTGGTGGGTTGCAGGAGGTTTTCTCGGACTTCTCGCCTACATCTCTATCTTTGTCGCAGCACTCTGGGCACTGTGGCGACCGAGCGTCGAGCGAGGAAGTACTGAAGCAAGCATGCTGAATGTGCGCAGAAGTCCTTCGGGTGTGGCGACCTTCACACACCCCGAGCGTAGCATTTTGACCGGACTGCTCGCCGCCTACACGGTGCACAACATGACCGTCTTCGACAATGTGACGAGCTACATCCTCTTCGGAACGATTTTGGGCTACATTGCATACCGCGAGGCAGTGGCGCAAAGCGCGCACTCGATTTTTGAGAAAGAATTTTTACCACGCGGCGCGCTCTCGATCGTGGCTGCCCTCGCAGCACTCGTCGTGTGGGGAGCAGCGTGGAGTATCAATACACACGCCTTCGCGGAGAACGAAAAAATCCTTGCCGCGTTGCAGCAGCGATCAGGTGGTCCCGCACAGAATCTCGCACTTTTCAAAGAGGCCATTAGCTACGGTACCTATGGCGATCAAGAGGCACGTGAGCAACTCGCGCAGGTAGCAGCGCAGATCGCGGGAGCAGATGTGCCCGCCGACCTCAAAGCGCAATTTCGGGAGACCGCGGTACACGAACTTGATCTTCAGGCCGCGCAATCGCCCCTCGACGCACGCTTCCCGCTCTTTGCCGCGATGGTGCTTGGCGCGCACGGTGATTACGCCGCTGCAGCGACAAAATTGGAGCGCGCTCACGAGCTTTCGCCAAAGAAGCAAACGATACTGTTTGAGTTGGCCCAAAATGCAGGGCTGCGCGGCGATGTAAACGCATCTCTCCAATATTTCAAGACGGCCTTTGAGCTCGAACCCGAGTATCTAAACGCGCGCATCTACTATGCCTCGGCATTGATCCGTGCGGGCAAAGATGCCGACGCAGACGCCGTGCTTGCACCCATCATCCCCACGGGGGAGGCGGCGGACACACACATCACCGGCGCGTACGTTGCTCGCAAACAATTTGGTAAACTGATCCCCATCTGGCAGGCGCGCATCGCCGTGTCTCCATCCGACGCGCAGGCGTATTTCACCCTAGCCGCTGCCTACTTCGAGTCTGGTGATACTGCGCATGCGATTGCGACACTGGAGAAAGCAGGATCCCTCGACCCGGCCGTGAAAGAGCAGGCAGACAAGTATATTTTGGATATTCGGAGCGGGGTACTTAAGCCGGGGCAGTAAACGTCCCTGTCAAAAAAGGCGCAATGCGGAGGACGGGTGCGAGCTCCAAAGTGAAAGTCATTGTGAGTGCCGCCGCCCTCCGCGCTGCGCCCTTCGTAGTCTCGACGAAGTAGGGCTGCGCCCTGCAGTCCAGAGTAGCATACAAACTGAGTGCCGCCCGTAAGGGCGGCACTTCAGCGACTTTCTTCGAGAGCCACACATTAGTGACACTCACACTAAGATTATAAACCCCGTGCGTTTCTACGCAAGCGTGCGTCGTGTATGGGTGCAAGAAAAATAAAATCAATGGTTAAAAAATAATTTCAAAATAAAAGATTGCGCGCGAAGAAAAGTTATCCCCATATTCAATGTCGATTCACACAATTCTAGCGCAGCGATGCAATAATTATGAAAACGCATCACTGACTTGTGCGTGCGGGTCGAGATTACCACCAACAATTTTTTTATCGTATGGCAAAAAAGAAAAAGGCGAAGAAGGCAAAAAAGCGCCGCTAGTGGTTTTTCCGACTCGGAAAACGAAATGATCCCCCATGAGGGGGATTGTTTCTTAGCACACATCTGAATAACATCGATGGTATGATGGGATCATGCCAGTGCAAGGGAGCGATCCAGCACCACATAGCCGAGACATACTTATTGGCAGCACATCTATAGTGGTTCTACTTTTCGTGCTCATCGGAGGCCTATTCCTTTTGAGAGGAACAACGTTCGTGATAGATGAGCCCGCGCCACCAGCAGAAGATGTATACGAAGCGGCGCTGAACACAGGAGAAGACCTGCGCCCTGATTCGAACACCCTACAGGTCAGTGCCGACCTAAACTCGAAGCTCGTAAGACAAGAGACGGTCAGACTCCATTGGGGAGATGTAGAAAGGATCAGTTGGTATCAACTCGAACGATTGATGGAAGGGAAATTCAAGGATAAGAATCTCACACTCATCATTTTTCATACCCAAGAAGCTTCTATGTTTGTTATTACGGATGACACAGAAAAAATCGTCGCCTGGGATAAGTCAATGATATTCAACTGCGCGGTAATGGGGGAGTGCGTCTATGAAGATCCAGCAGTTGAAAAGGTACTTGACCTGTCGAATGCTGAGGAAATGGTCATTACCGATGTTCCGCCTGAATTGCACTTTTGGAAATATTTTCAGTCGCGAGAAAATAAAGCGGACTTTATAACGCTAAGCATCTACTACTCTTTAGATGAGTTTCCAACGTTAACAACGAAAATTGACACATCGCCGAGTGGTTTTGGTATTTTTCGGATCCCCTCTGAGATATCAGCTGGCCACTTCATGGAAGGTAATGGGTATGTAGTCTACCTGCCATTTGGTGCAATTGGAGATTTGCATTTAAATCCATATTTTATATCAAAGAAATATCCATACCCATTGAGTATTTCCTGGTTGACAGGAAGCTCCACCGTAGCTTCATACTTGGACCTCGACCAACAGTATTTTGCTTGCGGCAAAGTGACATTCTCACAAATCAAAGCATTTCTTGTGAAAACTGGCGAGACGCAATCCGGAGATCCGCTTTATGAAGTGAGTCCATCGCAGAGGGATTTTTATCAATGCCTGTACAAACACGCCACTTCATATGCGTCGTGGAACCGTAGCGCGGCATATACCTACGATGAGCTATTGCAGATTCATCCCGTCTTTTTCTGGCAAAATCGCTATGGAGATTGGTCCGGATTTGGCAGGGATGACGTGATTTCTTCTACTCTCGGTCATGACTAACTCCTCAGAGTTTTTATCGCAAAGAGGGGCAATTTAGGGTAGGATTGGCGGAATGAGTTTCTGGAGCGGACTTTTTGGGAACGATAATAGTGGTGCCTTGAAGCGGGCGGAGCCTATTATTGCTGCCACAAATGTGCTTGGGGAGGAGATGCGCGCGCTGTCCGATGAAGCGCTGAAGGCAAAGACTGCTGATTTTAAAGCGCGGTTAGCGACCGGAGAAGGGCTGGACGCGCTCGCACCGGAGGCCTTCGCTGCCGTACGCGAAGCCTCGCGCCGTACGCTCGGGCAGCGGCACTTCGACGTACAACTCCTTGGCGGCCTCGTGCTTCACCAAGGCAATATCGCCGAGATGCGCACCGGTGAGGGGAAAACGCTCGTCGCCACCCTCCCGGCATACCTCAACGCGCTCACTGGCGAGGGTGTACACGTGGTGACGGTCAACGACTACCTCTCGCGCCGCGATGCGGTGTGGATGGGGCAGATCTACCACGCGCTCGGTATGAGCGTGGGCGTATTGAATCACGAGTCGTCATTTCTTTACGATCCTTCGCACGTCTCTACCGAATCCCTGGCGCAGGAGGAAGCTTCGGTGGACATCACGGGAAGTTTCAAGGTGATGCACGATTTCTTGCGGCCAGTTTCGCGCTCTGAAGCCTACGCCGCCGACATTACGTATGGCACCAACAACGAGTTCGGTTTCGACTACCTTCGCGACAATCTAGAATACGAAAGCTCCAGTCTTCGCCAAGCCCGCGGGTATCATTTTGCTATCGTAGACGAGATCGACTCTATTTTGATAGATGAGGCACGAACGCCTCTCATTATCTCTGCGCCGGTTTCCGACGCGGGGGCGCTCTACGGCCAATTCGTGCAGATCGCAAACACACTTACGCCAGAAGAGGACTACACGGTTGATGAGAAGCATAAGCAAATATCCCTGACAGATGCGGGCATCGAAAAAGCGGAAAAAGCGCTTGGAGTGGAAAATATTTACACCGATGCCGGTATCAAATACGTCCATCATCTCGAAACGGCTGTGCGCGCCAAGGCGCTCTATGAGCGCGATAAGGCATATGTAGTACGTGACGGGCAGGTGGTGATCGTGGATGAGTTTACCGGTCGCATGCAACCGGGGAGGCGCTGGAGTGAAGGCCTGCATCAGGCGATCGAGGCCAAAGAAGGTGTAGCCGTGCAGCAGGAATCGCGCACGTTTGCTTCGATTACATTTCAAAATTACTTTCGCCTCTATGGCAAGCTCGCTGGTATGACGGGCACCGCGGCCACCTCATCGGAAGAGTTTTACAAAGTGTATGGTCTTAATACCGTCATCATTCCCACCAACAAGTCCCAGGCGCGTGCCGATCGAGATGATCTGATATTTCAGACAGAAGATGGAAAAATGCGCGCTATCGCGAGGAGAGTGAAGGAACTTCACGACAAAGGGCAACCAGCACTCGTTGGTACTGCATCAGTTGAGCGCAACGAACTTCTCTCGTCGTACTTTAGACAAGAGGGGATTCCGCATGAAATATTGAATGCCAAGAATCACGAACGAGAAGGGGAGATCATCGCACAGGCAGGTCGCAAGAGTGCAGTCACGATCGCGACCAATATGGCAGGCCGTGGCGTCGATATTAAGCTCGGTGGCAATCCTGGGAGCGATGCGGAGTATGAGGAAGTAAAGAAATTTGGCGGCCTCTTCGTGCTCGGGACGGAGCGGCATGAGGCACGTCGCATAGACAACCAGCTTCGTGGCCGCTCCGGCCGCCAGGGCGATCCCGGGGAGACGCAATTCTTCGTGTCGCTGGAAGATTCACTCATGCGCGTCTTTGCATCCGACGTCATCAAGCGCGTGATGGGCACGTTCAAGATCCCAGAAGACGAGCCCATTCACAATTCGATGATCACGCGTGCTCTTGAAAAGGCACAAACTCGCATTGAGGAATTAAATTTCGATGCGCGCAAACACGTACTTTCGTACGATGATGTGTTGAACATCCAGCGTCAGAGTATCTATAGTCGACGGCGAACGTTGCTAACGGGTGGTACTGCCGATATTGACGCCGAGCTTGATCGGATTTTCGCGGAGAAGGGAATAATGGGCGAAATGGGGGAAAGGGGAGAGCAATTCTATGCCGCGACACGTCGATTTCTTCTGCAAACGATTGATTCACTCTGGGTCGAGCATCTTGAGGCGATGGAATATTTAAGGAGCAGCGTGAATTTGCGTGCGTATGGCCAACGCGATCCATTGGTCGAATACAAAAAAGAAGGCCTCAAGTTGTTCCAAGGAATGGAGGAGACATATAAGCTGCATGTGGTGCAAATGCTCCCCAATGTCCTCTCGGGGGGTATCTCCATGCCACAGGAGAATAGGGTTATCAACAAGGCCGTACAAGTCATCACCGCCGTGAACTCGCCAGCCGCGAAAAGGGAATATGGGCGAAATGACCGAGTGCGAATTACCAACGGGATCGAGGAGCAGGAGATGAAATACAAAAAAGCCGAATCACTCCTCAAGAGTGGACAATGGCGCATTGTCGTTTAGAGGATCCGCTGTTGTACTCGTACTCGTGCTATCCTCTGGCGTCGTGGTCGTCTCGGGCTCCGTTGAGCCGCTTGTGGCGGGCGTAGTCGAACTAGTCGAATCCGTCGTGGTACTCGTGTCCGTCGGTGTGGGATCGAGGGTTGGATCGGTCTGCGGTAAGCTCGTCGAATCCGGTGCCGGGGCGGGGTTTGGGTCTACCACTTCCACTGTACGGGTCGTGGTGCCCACATTTCCCGCAGCATCGGTCGCACTGTATTCAATAGTATGTGTGCCTGCCACAGATGTGTCAATCGTTATCTGGTCGAGCGTGATCGAAGCTCCTCCATCCACCGAAGCGTGGATGCCGAGGTTTTGGTCTATATCGTCGGAAACGCTCGCGCCCAGATCTACATACGAGTCGCCGACATTAATGGTGGCTGGGTTGTTGCCGTTGACGGAAAGTACCGGTGGGCTGCTTGCACTGTCGCTTGCGGAGCTCGTCACGCTTGTCGGCGTCGTGGATGCGGAATCGGCGCTGCTCGAGCTGGCAGCCGAGAGCATCGCCTGCAGTTGGGACTTGGTCACGCAGACGTCATCCAAACAGAGTTTTTTGGCAGTAATCGTATCAGCGCTGACGTTAACGGCGGTTATATTCTTCGCGAAAAGATCCTCGATGCCATTGGCCGCACTGGCCAACCATTCTGTGATTCGCGAGAAGAGGCTCTGGATGAAACCTTGCGCGTACAGATCCGCTGTCGAAGTCGCGGAGGTCGAGGTGGCGTCCGTCGTTGTTGCGTTATAACTTAGGGTGTCGGCCAGGGAGCCGAGGCGCGACGCGATCGCATTCATCATCCCACCGACAAAGTCTAGCGGACCAGCCTGGTTGGTGGACGTGGCGGAAGTCGCGCTGGTGCCAGATAGTCCGACAAAGGCATTCGGCCCTAGGAGGACAAACGCGATAGCATTGATATCGGTCCCTTTTTGCAAATTCATAAAGATCATGACCGTCCCTCCGTCTGCCTGTGGTGAGCCAGTTGAATCCGTCGAACCAGCGTAATTATCTATTGCAATACCCACGGAATCATCGAATGGCCCTGCCTTCTTGCCCACTCCGGGTACGCTCGAGACAGCGATCCGATCGCCGATCGCGATCGGCCCGTTCTCCAGGTTGACCTTCACCGGCACACGGCCGGAGAGTGCTATAGGTCGCTCACCTGTCGCATTTTGATCGCCGAGTACCTGTCCTGGAAGAGTGGAGATGACACCCGCAAGCGGCGCGCCGTCACTTGCGATAGCCAGCTTCATCGAGACGGGGATTCCCCTGTCAACTGCCACAATATCTCCCGCGCCCATTAGGGGATTGGAAACGGGGAACATTTCCGCATAGTCATTGCCCGCAGCACTCGGGCTCGAGGTCGCGTAAATAGTGATGACGATGCCGCCGACTGCACCCGCGCCTCCGGCCAATGTGCCAGCCGCACCACCCGCACCACCCGCACCGACGGCAAGTTTACTCGCCGTAAGAACGGAAGTACTCGCGACGTTTTGCGAATACGCACCACCACCACCAGAGCCTGCAGAATTGCCATTAGCGGCTCTTGGGCCACTACCACCACCGCCTGGTGATCCCCCTGTGACACCCGCAGTCCCGGGAACGGTCGGCAGTCCAGCGCCGGCACCACCTCTAGGAGAGTCTCCTCCGCCCCGGACAGCGACGCCGGGGGTGCCGCCCGTTTCGCCCGCCTGACCGTTTAGGTTCACAGAACCTAAGGATGCAGTTCCCCCAGCGCCCCCTGCTCCGACGCCATCACCCAATGTACCACCACCACCACCACCTGCCTTAATAAGCGCGCTTGCACACGCGACCGTACCCTGGGCATAACAGCTGGCAGCTCCGGTCGCGCCATTGTTTGTCGCCTGTGCGCCCCCGCCCCCGCCCCCGCCCCACCCCTCCACCACATAGTACGCGACGTTGCCCTGAAGGGTGAGTGTGCCTGCACTGAAGCTCGGGTTGCTGTTCCCTGCACCCGTGAACTGCACGGTAGTGGTACCCGCGGTAGATGTCGCATAGATCGCGGAGAGCTTCGTGATGTACCCGATACAGGCGTTGTTGATAGCAAAGCACCCCTTTGTGATATTTATGCCACCGCTGAATGTCGTCGTAGCCGCAGCGCCAAATGTGATCGCGCCGTTGGGATCGATCGCTATTGCTGCAGTCGTGGAGGTGGCGGAGTACGAGGAAGTGGCAACATAGAGAGTATTTCCGATATTACGCAGCGTCCATGCATTTGATGACGCAGTGGTATCAACGAGCGCGAGCTGCGGACCGGTACTTGAAGCGATGGTAAGGGTCCACTTAGGGGTTGTGGTGCCGATGCCGACATTGCCGGAGGAGTCGATAACAAGACGAGTCGCATTTGTTCCGGCCGTACGATCAGCGATGGCGAACTTGCCGGCTCCGATAGCAGTATTGCCCGATCCTGTACTCAAAATGCTCCAATCACGGCCGTCGTAACTTGTATTGCCCGTAAAGAGAAGCTGTGGTCCGTTTGTATCTGTGCTTGCGATCACCGCATGGATCGCGTTGCTGTTGTAGCTCACTCCAGCGCTTTGCACGGCGAATGTCGCGATTGGACTCGTCGTCCCGATGCCGACATTGCCCCCGCTCGTTATGCGGAATTTTTCCGCATCGCTTCCCGCCGAATCTGTTCGTACGACAAAATCGCCCGTTGTATTGCCGCCGTTGCGGGCGAATCCGATGCCACCAAGACCGAAGCCATCGACGCTGGGGTCAGAGACGTAAAAACGCAGGAGCGGTGTGAGTCCGTCCGCATTTGCGCCGGTGCTCTTGGCGTAAAGTTCCTGCGAGCGGACGGTACTGTTGGTAATGGTCGTATTGGTCACGAATTGCGCGGCCGTCACGTCGGTGGCGCTGCTCACGACCAGGGCACGATTCGGCGTCGTCGTGCCGATGCCGACTCTTTTAAGATAGTCAATGCGCATTGCTTCAGATAATGCCCCTGCATTTCCCGTTTGGAAATATAAGGTGCCTTGTTCAGAGCCATCTACTACGTAACTTAGTTGTCCGTTGATGGACGCGGTATTTTTTATGGTGCCAGCACTATTTTGTGCCTGGAAAAGCATTTGAGCTCCGATACCATTCTCTGCTGTGCCAGTGGTACCGCGCGTGTACACGAGGCTTGGCAGAACGCCTGAAGTATCAGCGCTATTGATGAAAACTTGGAAAAGAGAACTCGGTGCCGCCGTACCAATCCCCACATTCCCACTCCCCTGCTGCACCACGAACTGCGAGGAGCCGATGGTGAATCCTTGGCCTGTGGCGATGGTGGAGGTGCCGGTGGTAGAAGTAGCAGTAAAGTAAGCGAATGTGGGTCCACTCGTTGCGGTGAGTGTGCTTGCACTTGCCCACGCGGTGAGCATGCCTGTGGTTCCTCCTGAAAGTGTGGCACTGCTTGAGAGACAAGTGCCCGAGATCGCAAAGCAGCCTGCCGCAAGATTGAAGCCGTTGGCAGCAGTTGATGTTGCTGCTGCTCCGGAGAGCGCGAGGTACGTCCCCGTCAATCCCCCCGTGAACGTCGTGGTGCCGGTTGCGCCGAAGGTGGCAGCGCCGGAGATGCCGTTGAAAGCGAGCGCCGCGGTGGTGGAGGTGGCGAGGGCAGAGCTGGTCGCGAGATAGAAGGTGGAGGAAGCGACGCGGAAGGTCCAAGCGTTGGTGCCGTTGGTGTCAACGAGGGCGAGCTGGGGGCCGGTGGTGGAAGCAGAGGCTCCCACGGTGAGCGCCCAGAAGGGTGTGGTGGTACCCACTCCGATCATGCCGTTGGTTGCAAGAAAGATGGTGGAGGTGGCAAGGAGTGTGGAGACACCGTTGTAGTACGGGAACTGCCCTGCCGTGCCGGTGATACCGGTGATGGCACCAGTGCCGTTGCCCTGCAGGAGACCGGTCAACGTGGTCGCCCCCGTGCCTCCTTGATTCACGGCGAGCGTGCCAGCGATGTTGCCGAGGGAGAGGCAGGTGCTCGAGATCGCGTAGCAGCCGCCGGCAAGGTTTATGCCGCGGGCGAAGGTGGAGGTGGCCGCCGTTCCGGTGATGTTGAGGTACGTGCTCTGGACGCCGCCGGTGAAGGTGGTGGTGGCTGGTGAGCCGAAGGTCGCCGCGCCATTGGGGTTGATGGTGAGGGCGGCGACGGTGGAGGTGGCCGTGGCGGTGGAGGTCGCGAGATAGAACGTACTGCCGATATTGCGCAGCGTCCACGAGTTGCCGCCCGAAAGGTCGGAGAGTTCGAGTTGCGGTTTGGTTGCGTTGCCGACGGTGAGCGCGTAGTTGGGGGTGGTGGTGCCAATCCCGACGTTGCTTCCAAAATAAGCACCGTAGTTGTTTGTGGCTCCTGTTTGTGGTTCGACATAGACGCCATAGGAATTAGTCATGGTGCTGTTGGCCACTTTTGTGAAATCTTGCGCATAAAAACCGACGGCGTTTGTAATCGTTTGAAAGTTTAAGTTTTCTTTTATCGAGGCATTAAAGACCCGGGCGTTGGTAATGCCGCCCCAGTCGTCCTGCACATGGGACTTAACGCCAATCATAGTCGTAAGAGCTGCGCCGCCGGTATGCTGCGCGAATGCTTCTATGGCTGAATGGATAAAGTCTTGGGCTGAACCTGTATTTGATAAGAAGCCGTGGTAGGAACTGGAATAATTAGCAGCTTTATTTACCTGCGTTTCGTACGTACTCAAAAGCGCCATCGGACTCGTCGTCCCGATGCCGACGTTGCTCTCAGTCGAAAGGAATAGGGTCGAGGTGGCGAGGAGCGTGCTGGCACCGTTGTAGTACGGGAACTGGCCGGCTGTGCCTGCGATGCCGGTCACTGCGTTTGTGCCGTTGCCTTGCAAGAGGCCGGTCAAAGTAGCTGCGCCTGTTCCACCATTTGCGACTCCGAGCGTGCCGGTGAGGTAGTTGACGCCCACGGATGTGGTGGCGACGATCTTGCCATTTGCATCAGTAGAGAGGAGGGCGTGATTGAGGGAGCCACTCGTGAGGTATGTGTTGCCCGAGATGGTGAGTGCGGTTGAGGATGCGAAGGGGAAGATGGAGGCTAAGGTGGTGGAGGTGGCGACCACGTAGTTGACCGTTGGGCTTGTGGAAGCGGCGAGAGCTGTTGTGCCTCCGGTGGAGTAGATCCATCCTTGGCCGAAGGTAGAGGCTCCGGTGCCGCCCGTGCCGACGCCGAGAATGCCAGTCAGAAGATTGGTGCCGATACTGGTGGTGGCGATTACCTTCCCCAGATTGTCGAGCGCAAGGAGTGATGAGGCGGTGGGGCTGGTCAGCCAGGTGTCTCCGGTGTTCGTGAACATTGTGGTACTTGCCTGCGTGAAGAAGGTCGTCGAAGCCAAGACCATGGTGTCCTTCAACCACAGTGGTGTGGTGGTGCTTTGATTGGCAACGCCGTTGTATGTGGAGGGAGTGAAGGGCCAGGTGCTTCCGGTAGTCGGCCACGTGGTGCGGCATGGTGTCGCGTCGCCGGTCAAACAGAGTGATGTGGCAGAGAGCTGTGTGGAGGAGGCAAAAGGAAATTGCGAAGCGACGAGTGTACTTGTCGCAAAGAAGTTCGCTGCAGTGGGAGTTGAGGTA
>DATDWX010000028.1:0-11402 GCA_036517335.1 Minisyncoccota bacterium
CCTCGCTCAAGCGATGGGCGGCCCGCCAAACTCACCGACCGACGAGAACTTCGCCGGTATGATCCGGGCCCCTCGACTATACCGTGATAAAATACCCGCATGCAATACGATGTCCTCGCGATCGGTGATACGGCAATTGACGACTTTATCCGCATCAAGGATGCGCGGGTGAATTGCGATATCAACGACGAGCACTGCATGATCAGTCTTCGCTTCGGCGACAAAGTCCCCTTTGAGTTTTCAGAAGTGGTGCCGGGGGTGGGCAATGCGGCAAATGCGGCGGTGGCCTGCGCCCGTCTCGGACTCTCGAGTGCGCTACACGCGTATGTCGGCGATGATCAGCATGGGGAGGATTGCATCGAATCCTTCAAGAGAAACAGCGTCGCTGCTGAGTTGATAGTGCGCGAAAAAGGCAAGCACACGAATTATCATTATGTGCTCTGGTACGAAAGTGAGCGCACCATACTGATAAACCACGAGGTGTTTTCGTATGCGATGACAGAAAATCTTGAAGCGCCGAAGTGGATATACCTCTCATCCATGGCCGATAAAAGCATTTCCTACCACGAAGAGATCGCCCGATATCTAAACGCGCGCACCGACGTCAAAGTGGCATTCCAACCCGGCACGTTCCAGATCAAATTGGGAATAGAAGCGCTAAAGGCCATATATGAACGAACAGAGATATTTTTCTGCAATAAGGAGGAGGCGCAAAAAATTCTAGGCACCGACGAGCGGGATGAAAAAAAGCTCTTGAATATGATGCGCTCGCACGGCCCTAAAACGGTCGTCATCACCGACGGTCGCCGCGGCGCATACGCTATGGATGGCACTGGCGCGTGGCACATTCCCATGTATCCCGACCCGAAGCCACCCCTCGAGCGGACTGGCGCCGGGGACGCAGCATCGGCCACCGCCGTCGCGTACCTCGCGCAAGGCTTCCCGCTTGCGCAAGCGATCGAAAGAGGCATGATCAATTCGATGTCTGTCGTGCAAGAGATCGGCGCGCAAAAAGGCTTGCTGAATAAAGAGCAAATCGAAGAGTGGTATGTAAAGCGCCCCGCCGATTTCACTGCCTCGGGCCTTTAGAGCATGTTTGAAAAAGATTTACCGGAGCAAGGGGATGTGTTCTCCTGCGGTCTCTCGCAGCGCGACGGCGCGAGAGGGAGCGCTGGCACAGTAGTGCCAGACAGCGACCGCAGGGAACACATCCCCGCAGCGGAGGTTTTCAAACATGCTCTAAAGCTGCGAATCATCAAACTCCACGGAAAGTGCTCTTACGAGATTGGTTTCGCCGGACGCAGCATGCCATATGATGAGGCATGCACTGAGCGTGAGGACGGTCAAAAATACGGAGCCGATAATGGTGTTGATGCGGGCGGTGAGAATGTTTTGGCCCTTGCCCATATATTACTTTTTTCGTCCAATAATTTTCTTCACGGCACTCACAATATGTGACGCGCTCATACCATAATACTCGATGAGTTCTTTCGGCTCGCCGGATTGGCCGAAGCGATCCTGCACGCCGACGAATTCCATGGGTGTCGGAAATTCTGCTGCAAGTAATTCAGCGATCGCCCCGCCGAGACCACCGTGTATTTGGTGCTCCTCCACGCTCACGACCGCGCCCGCAGCAGCAGCTTCCCGCACGATGGTTTCTGTATCGAGGGGCTTGATGCTGTGGATATTAAGTACGATAATGCTGATATTCTCTTTTTCAAGGGCTTGCGCAGCAAGGAGTGCGTTGTGGACGAGGGGTCCCGTCGCCATAATGCATACATCTGCCTTCGCCGACGATCTCCAAAAAACGATCGCTTTGCCAATCTCAAATGGCGTCTCGGGAGTCGTCATGGTAGGACTTTTTTCCCGGGCAAAACGAAGATACACGGGGCCACCATGTTGTGCCGCAGCGAGCGTCGCCTTACGCCCTTCCTCGGCATCGCACGGAGAGAGGACCACCATATTCGGCAGTGCCCGCATCATAGCTATGTCCTCGAGTGCCTGATGCGTCGCGCCATCGGGGCCGACGGAGACGCCCGCGTGCATCCCGCAGATCTTTGCTGGCACGTTATTGAGCGCGATCGTCGTGCGTATCTGCTCCCAATTACGCCCCGGGCTGAACGCTGCATACGAAGTGAAAAAAGGAACTTTGCCGTAATTTGCCATGCCCGCGGCCACCGTAGCTAGATTTTGCTCCGCTACGCCCACTTGGATGAATCGCTCGGGAAAAGCTTTTTGGAATTTATCGGCACGCGTGGATTCGGCGAGATCGGCGGAGAGCACCACCACCCGCTCGTCCGCCCTCCCCGCTTCCACCGAGCCCGAGCCAAAGCCATCACGCGTCGCCGCCATATCGGGCTTGTCGAAGATATTGCTGGCGAGTTTTGCATTTGGATTGAGCATAGTTAGCCTATGTGAATTTGAGACACAATAACCCAAGCAATAAGAAGAAGCGCGCAGGCAATCAACATTGAGATGCTAAGAATGCAATAAATATTGGCCGCAATTGTAGAAATTCTCATACCATTGAGTTTACTTTCTACTTCCCATGAATGGTAAGCTTGAGGTCAAGCGCATCCGAGAGTTTCTTGACGAACGCCAAGGTCGGATTGGCGTTGCCCGATTCGAAGCGCGCGATCGCGGATTGTTTCGTGCCCACTTTTTCAGCAAGCTGCTTTTGCGTAACTCCCTTGCGAATGCGTTGATCAAGGATCGCCGAGATGAGTTTGAACTCAAGCTCAAGATCGTCGTATGCTTTCTTGAACTCGGGATCTTTCATCATCTCCGCCTTGTGACCCTTCCACGATATGAATGCTCGCTTCTTCTTTTTCATACAAGCAATATAACAGATACGTTATATGGCGCGCAAGTGTTTAAGACGTTGCGATGCCGTCTGTATGTCGCGAGCGGAGAGTTTTTGGCTCTTTTTAGATAATCCCAATAAAAGCCATACGCAATTTGAGTGAAAACCATACAGAATGCGGACATTTTGAGTGCCCACCATACGCAGCTCAAGTATGCCGTCGCCGATATGCTTACTGAAGGGCATTCCGAGACTCTTACCTTTTTGCGCTAGTAGATCAATGTACCGTGCGGTCTTCGTGCGTGAAGGTTTCTCTAAAGCATCGATGAATATCTTTATATCACGGTGTGCATATCGTACCTCCATACTTTATTAATGCTCGCTCGCGAGCCGCGCGCCTTCGGCATGTACCGCCTTCAAGAATTCTTCTCTCTGTTTCTCCGCAGGCACCTTGTCCGTTGGACCCTTGCCGGGGGGATTGCCGTGCCAGCGGTAATCATTTTCAATAATGGGAACGCCTTTGCCTGGAGTCGTGTGCGCGAGTATCATCGTCGGCTTCTCTTTGATTGATCTTGCTTCATCGCAGGCGGCTATAAATTCACGCAGGTTGTGCCCGTCTACTTCGATAACGTGCCAATTGAAGGCGCGATATTTGTCGGCCAAGGGCTCGAGCGGCATGATGTCTTCAGTATTGCCGTCAATCTGAATGTTGTTGCGATCCATGATGGCGGTGAGGTTTGTAAGCCGATATTTGCCCGCAAACATCACACCCTCCCATGTATTTCCTTCCTCCTGCTCTCCATCGGAAACTGCACAAAAGACGCGGAAATCCTTTTTATCCATTCTTGCCGCATATGCGTAGCCAGCCGCTTGCGATATGCCGGAGCCAAGGGGCCCCGATGTCGTCTCGACGCCGGGGAGTTTATCACGCTCGGGGTGCCCCTGGAGGCGTGAGCCGAATTTGCGCAGTGTCATACACTCTTCGATGGGGAAATATCCTGCATGCGCCATCGCCGCATAGCGCACCGGACAAATATGACCGTTGGATAGAAAGAGACGATCGCGCTCAGCCCAGTCGGGATTCTTGGGGTCGTGCTTCAGTACATGAAAATAGAGCGCGGTAAAAATATCGGTCATACCTAAGGGGCCAGCAAGATGCCCACTCTTCGCCTCGGCAAGCATTTCGATTATCGTAACGCGGATATCGCGGGCCTTTTTTTCAAGCGCGGCTATCTCCTGGTCCGTGATCATGTGGCATTATTCTACACCGGATTCCGCGAGGGCTATAAGCGTGCGATATGTGGATGCGGGGTCGGAGGATTTTGAAAGAACAGAGCCCGCACAGAAGCGCCGGGCTCCTGCCGCAGCCAGTAGCCCAATAGTCTTTTCGCCCACACCACCGTCGACGGAAATGAGGAGGCGCGGATAAACCCGATGAAGCGCCGCAACACGCGTAGGTGAGCGCTCATCGAAGGGCAGCCCTTGCACGCCGATCTTACTTATCGTCATCATTTGCACCATGTCGAGCTGCGTCATGTATGGATCAAGTGCTTCAAGCGGCGTACGAGCTAGAATGCCGAGGCCCACCTCGCGTGCGCCACTTTCGCGCCAGGCCGCGAGCGTCTCCCCGACATGCGCCATGGCTTCGACATGCCCGATGATTCGACGGTAGCCAGCGCGCGCCAATCGCTCACCGATCTCCTGGGGTTCTTGCACCATCAAATGCGCTTCAAGAACAACTCCCGAAAGAGCGAGCGAAGTGCCCTCGTGTATCGAGGGCAACCAGGTCGTATTGGGAGCAAAAAGACCGTCGGCAAAATCCACATGAAGGACCGGCGCAAAACCACGGTACATCGCAGCTGCTTTCTGTATGTCGTCCACGGAATGTGGGACGACCGTGGGTATTATCTCCACCATAACCATAGATTGGTTTGTTGATTCATGCACCGCATTATACCAGCAGCGTCATCCTTGGCGTCCGAGGTTTGCTCTTGCAGTAAGCATTGCATTTTGTTGGGCATGGCCTCCTTTGTTGTTCAGTGACCTAGAGGAGCATAGGCAATGCCAACACTAACCCCGCAGCAGAGCTGCGCAAAAACCTTTTCTACTGTATCCCATCGGCGGGTTGCAGTAATGTATCCAGTATCTCATTGCCCGAAGGCGGGGGCCGCTGGAAGACCGTTCGAAGCAGCCGGAAGGCCGCGCATGATCTGAATCGATTGGGCCGCCAGAGCGCCATCGCTCGTGAGAGAGCCGACGACGAACACTTGGTCTCCGACGGAAACGTTATCCGGTGCCTCGGTGCTTACGGTCGTCACCGCGACCGACGTGGTACTCGTGTAGGAGACAGTCTTGATCGAACCATCGGATGCTTTGACGACAAAGCCGGAGGACTGCTTAGACTCCACGTGCCCCACGGCAACGTCCGGCGGCTTCTGTCCGTTCGGCGGAGCGAACGACACGCCAGATCCTGCAACACCCGTGCTCGGCACGGCACCGAGCGTGCTGCGATATGCCATACCGGCCCAAAAAGCGCCCGCGCCGATAACTATAAACGCAGCTGCGGTGAACACATATAACTTGCTCATATCTTTCCCAGTGTACCATCACGCAACAGCGCAAGGTCGAGGAATCCACAACTGCCGAGTTTGAGAAAGGCGCGATTACCACACATATATTCTAATAGTCTGATTATATGGCCCGTCGGGCCAGGAAGAACGCCCACGTATAAGCTCGAAAGTACAGTTAATCATTTCTTGAGAGAGAAGCCCGCTGGCGGCACCCCAGGTGGTCCACGAGGTGCTCCACGTGCCATTACCGCATGCGCTATCCTGGACTCTAAACCAGCCGTACACGCCCGACGGATCCGTCGTATATGTTATGTAATCTGTACGGTAGGCGGTAATATAATTGCCATTTGCGGGCGACGTGCATCCGCCACCGCCCGAGTCGCACGCCATGACGAGCGCACGTACGCGCACGTACAGATCGGCTCTTGCGCTGCCGCCAGGACCAGTGACATAGTAGGTAATCACATAGGTACAACCTGATTGCGTAGTCGCTACGACGCCGCCACTGGAGCCAGCAGACGATGTGTCGGCACTCCATGTGCCGAAACCACAGTAGTTGGATGCGTAGGAAGAGGAATACGTGCTGCCGTTGGCAGATGACCACGTGTAGTTGATGGTATCGCCAACGCTCACGGTGATGTCACCGGCAGTGGTACCGTTGCCCGTGACTGTTGTACCGTTGGCCGTGGCGGTCAAGATGGCGGTGGGTAGCGCACGTACGCGTACGTACAAGGTAGCGGCTGTGCTGCCGCCAGGGCCGGTTACTGTGTACGTAACGGTGTATGTGCACCCGGACGAACCGGCCGCTACGACAGCGCCGGGGGGGCTTCCGGAAGCGGTGTTGCCGGTAATCCAGGTACCGCTGCCACAAGAAGACGGGCTGCCTGTGTAAGCAGAGGAGTAACTACTGCCACCGGTGGACGACCAGACGTGGTTGAGGGTGTCGCCGACGTTGACGGTGAGGTCGGTGGAGCCGTTGGAAGTGAGGGTGGCGGTGGGTGGCGGACTGATAACCGCGATCGAGGTTCCGGGGGGCAGGTGTGCCTTGAATGAATCGATCTCTGCAGACGTTTTTGCCGGCACGAAATAGTCATTGCCACTCCAATTAGCGATACAAATCGGCGTGGTGTTGTAGTCTATGCGCCGATCGCTGATGCCGCCCCATGCCTTATATGCAGGACCGTTGGCGTATGCCCAATCCACGTATCCTGTGCAGACGGGGGTGACAGGCGTGTAAACCTCGTTGGAAATTGTATTGGAAGGCACTGCTGGCCACTGGTCGGAGACGACGTAGGCTATATTATTGATCAGCGTACCATTCGCGACGGTGTCTACTTGTACATTGAAGTCCACGTATCCGCTCCAGCCCGGAAGCGCGCTATTTTGCAACCACCAGAGGTTGCCAGTCGAACCTGCAGGAGATGCGCTACTGCTATCTGTGCCACCGCCTTGCCAAGTGAGATGCGTCCCCGCGGGAATGGCGTCAGTGACCGTCAGGTTTGTCTGCGTTTGCCAGGTGCTCTTGTTTTCAATGTACATGCGGTAGCTGAGGACATCTCCCACGGCAATGGTGGTGCCGCTTCCACCGAAAAGTTTGACTTTGCTTATATAGAGCGGATTTGTGCCTCCCGTCACCGTCAAGGTAGTCGAACAAGAAAAACTACCAAGATTATTCCCGTAGATGTCAGTATAGGCACCGTAGTACGTGTACGTGGTGTCGAACGCGGGGGCACCGATTGCAATACTGGTGCCCCACGGATATACATAGCCGATTGGCGCAATTGATCCCGTGACAGTGTAGGTGCTTTCAGCGTAGCCGCCCGCGAGCGCTCCTGTGTTCCAGGTGAGGTAGACCTCGCTTTGGGAGCCGGCAATCATACTGGCAGGACTGACGGAGGTCGTACAACTGCTCTCCGGCGTGCTGCACTCTCCTACCCAGTGCGGGTCTGAAGGGCACGACGCCGGGATTATCTGCAAGCCACCCGGTGAAGCGTCGGCAAAATGGACTTCTGCAGAGGAAAAGGGTGCTTTCGCTTGCACCGAAAGGGCTATCGCGAAAATGAGTATGAGAGAAGATACGACAAATAACTTTACGTGAATAGAATTAGAAAAAGGGAGAACCCTTGCGTGCGCTCGACTAAAGTGCTTTCGCATACGCGGTGAGTATAATCTACCTATCGCCCATGGCTTCGATCTGTGCGCGGAGCTCGTCTATTTCCTTTTGCTGCGCATCGATCTTTGCCTCTTGCTCTTTGATGGCATTCACAATGATGGGAGTGAGACGTGCGTAATCAATTGCCTTGAGAGTGGTACTCGCATCGGTGGTCACGATTTCTGGCACGACCTTCTCGACATCCTGTGCGATAAAGCCTATCTGATTATCGGTGCCCTTCGCCGGGTCGATCCAATTGTAGGTGACCCCTTCTAATTGCATGATTTTAGAGAGTGCGTCCGGTAAGGGCGCGATATTTTTCTTGAGGCGGCGATCGGAGTTGTAGATGAATGCACCTGCAGATACACTGTTGGAGAAGTAGGCATTACCATCGCCCGTCACTTTGAAGAACGAGCGATAGGCTCCTCCCACGAGATCCCCTCCCACCTCAAAAACCGTCGAAGCAGAGGTTGCCCAATTATTCTTGACCAGAAGTCCGTTGGCCGTGCTGACATTGTTGGCATTGTAAATAATGGAGGCGAACATTCCGGATGGCTGTCCGGTAGAGTCGGCATTGGTTCCTGATTTTACATGGAGCTTTGCGCCAGGATTCGTCGTCCCGATGCCGACGCTGCCGTTGGTTATTGCAAAATCTGCCCCGTTCTCCAGATTCAGATTGACATCGGTATTGTCAAACCCCATATAGCCCAAACGTGTGCCGCTCGGATTGAACCAAGCAAAATAGCCCGCGTGGGTGGCATCACCTCCGTTCATGGTTGCCCACCCATTACTTGCTCCTACATTATTTTTTACAGCAATAATGCCACCTGTATTGTTAATCACCGTATCGTTTGCAGTCCATGTAGTCCCTAGCATCCAGTAGTTGGTGCCACTGGTGATACACGTGCCGTTCACCATGAAGCAGCTGCCTGCTGATACATTGACATTCCCCGCTACATCAAGCTTCTGCGTGGGACTCACTGTACCGATGCCGACGTTGCCGTCCCCCTGCACTTTAAATAGCGATCGGTAAGCACCTCCTACAAAATCCTGTCCCACTTCAAACACTGTCGAAGCAGAGGTTGCCCAATTATTTTTGACCAAAAGTCCATTGGCGGTGCTTACATTATTGGCATTATAAATAATGGAGGCGAACGTGCCGGATGGCTGTCCTGTGGAGTCAGCGTTCGTGCCTGATTTAACATTGAGCAGAGCACCCGGACTCGCGGTGCCGATGCCGACGTTGCCGGTGTTGCTGTTGTAAATGTTGGTGCCGGAGGTGGTCCATTGGCTCGCGCCACTCACAAAGCTCGTCCAGCTTCCCCCGCTGTTTTTATATCCCATTACGCCACCGCTATCAATGATGCCGTACGTACCTGTGCCAGAGCCGAAGTAGATAAAGCGATTGGAGCCGAAGAGAATCATGTTGTTCGCACCCACGTTGCTCAAGGTAAGCAGGGCGCCGTTGACGGTCAGATCGCCTACCTTGGTCTGCGCACTGCTACTTACGTTGATCGGCGCTTCGACGTTCCCGCCAGTCGGAGCTGCCGTCGGGCCCGCCCACGGCGCGGCAAGAACGAGACTGGCTCCAAAAATAATCGCAAGCGACACAACGAGCGCAGGCAAGCGGCGCAAATACATGCTTGCAATTATAGCCTGCCCCGGCAGGGAACAACGTCCAATACGCTCATTATGTGGATACCTTTTCCTCAAGCATTGCGTGTCGCCTTTCGTGTCGCTCGGCCTTATCGTAGTGCGCTTCCAGCCACCTTCGAACAGCTGCTTTTGCTTCATTTTCAGAGAGAAAACGCCCTGCGAGGGAAAGGACGTTGGAGTTGTTGTGTTCGCGCGTGGAGGAGATCATATCGAGCTCCTTACCCTTCGCATCTATCTGCTTCCTTAAGGGCTCTCCATAGTAGACGACCGCACGCACTCCCCTAATGCGATTCGCCGCAAATGCCTCCCCTTGCCCCGATCCGCCGATGACGATGGCGCGGCTGTCCGTACCGCTTTCCACATCGGCCGACACCTTGCGCGCCGCGGCCTGAATAAAGAGTGGATAGTCGTCTTCCATGTCGAGCGAAAACGCGCCGCAATCCTCCACCTCATAGCCGAGCTCGCGCACAAATTCGAGCAATTTGTTTTTCAACTCGTACCCACCGTGATCCGCCGCTAAATAAATTTTCATATATCCCAATGTCAGACATCCGATGTCCTACAACCTGCGCGCGACTTCAAGCACATGCTCCACCAATGTATGTGCATAGCCCATCTCGTTGTCATACCAAGCGAGCACCTTCACGAGCGTGCCATCCACGACGCGCGTCATAGTGAGATCGGCGATAGCCCCATACGGCAATCCCAAGATATCACTCGAAACGAGCGGCTCATCGGAAACCGCGAAGACCCTCTTCCAGCGATCAGTGGTGGCGGCAGCGCGCAGAGCGCTATTCACTTCTTCGACCGTAGTCGCGCGCTTGGGGACAAAGGTGATATCCACGAGCGAGCCTGCCGCCACAGGCACACGCACGGCGATGCCATCGAATTTGCCAGCGAGCTGCGGGTAAGCGATTGCAGTTGCCTTCGCTGCCCCGGTCGAAGATGGCGAGAGATTGATCGCTCCGGCGCGCCCGCGGCGGAAATCGTCGGGCGCGCTGCCGTCCACGATCGCTTGCGAAGCGGTGTACGCATGTGTGGTGTTGAGAACAGCGCGCTCAATGCCGATCGCCTCGTCGAGAATGCCGATGAGAGGGGACGCCGCATTGGTTGTACACGAAGCATTTGATGTAATATCTCCCGTGCCGAATTTTTCTTCATTCGCGCCGATCATGATTATTGAAGCTCCTTCGCCTTTGGAAGGCGCCGTGATAACTACTCTCTTTGCACCCGCATCAATGTGCGCCCGCGCCTTGGTGCCATCTGTAAAATGCCCCGTAGATTCGACAACGATATCCACCGCCATGGAGCGCCACGGTAATTTCGCCGGATCTTTTTCGGCGACCACGGGAATTTGCTTGCCATCAATCACGAGGGCACCTTCTACGCTCTCGACTGAAAACGGCGCCCGACCATAGACGGAGTCGTACTTGAGTAAGTACGCGAGGTTTGCCGGTGTCGTAAGGTCATTGACCGCCACGATCTCAAGCCCCTGCGCAGCTGGGTGGGAGTGCTGCAAAAGAGCGCGCACGAATCCCCTCCCGATCCTTCCAAACCCATTGATTGCTATTTTTACCATGCGGGGATTCTATCACCAAAAAAACGCAAGTCTCTGTGAATAACAAACCCATCCGACCCGCCTCGTTCAAGGACCGTCCTTGATCCGATTTGGTTCCCGACAATTCTGACTTTATGAGGTAACTAGGGCGTGGTGGAAGCCATCGTTTCTACGCTAAGCGGCGCCACGTTGACGATGATGTTGTTCACTGGGTCATAGAGATATACTTTTTTCGCGATGGTATACACCAGCACTTTATCGCCGGCTTTTGCACGTGCAAAAAACAGCTGGTCTTTTAATTTCTCCGGGTTGGAAACCGTCGCCACAGTTGGTATCTCGTCGGGAAGCAGAATGAGCTTCCCGACCTTGAGAGTGATCGCGGTAACTTCTTCAGGTGCGACAGTAGTGCTAGTTTCCAACTTCAATATATTCGCCTGCTGATAGAAATAGAACGCCGCACCACTCGCTATAAGGAGCACCAGCACCATCGAAATCATCAGCGTGTTACGGTTCATGGTCGAGATTATATAGCTACCATTAGCCAGGGAACGACCCGATCACCTTGATGATTGCATGAAGGATGCGCTCAAAAGAACGAGCGGAGAATACCGCGGCGAGATTGCTTGTTCCGCCTCTATACCCGACATCTCCGCCTCCGCCTCC
>DATDWX010000029.1:0-47366 GCA_036517335.1 Minisyncoccota bacterium
AAGGCGAATCGTCGCTTCATGGATGTATTGGGATTTCATACGCCCGACGAGATGTATGCGAAAGCGCTCAAACGCAAAACGCGCCCGAGGGCGCGTTCAAAGAAGAAAAACTAGGTGTTCAAATTGAGGGGTTTGGGTGCCCTTTCTTGATCTGTTTGTTCATATCACTCAAATCCTTGATGTGGCGTTTCCTTGAAAACGCGTAGATGAGCTCACCGTGAGGAGTGGTTGTTTTCTTTGAAGCCCCGTCGGTTCTGGGAAGTGTTGCATCGATAATTTCCAGAAGATATGAAGATATGTTTCGCAGGCGTGCGCCAACAATGTACGTGAGGTTGTGTTCGACGAGCTTCTCGATGTTGTCGAGGGAGAGCATGGCTGCGTCAGCGACGATGGTCAGCTTCTCAATCTTGTGCAGTGATTTAAAGGCCAGGATGCTGGGCAAAAACGTCGTCCCTTCAAAGGTGTTGCCAGCGAATACTTCGTACGACACGGGGAATCCCTGTGGAGTCACCATGAGGCCGATGACGATCTGCGGCTGTTGCGGTTTGTTGTCCTTGGAGAATCCCGGCTTGCGGAGCGTATCAGATTTGAATGTCTCAAAGTAGAGGGTGGTCACATCGTAGAGTACGAACGAGAAATCGAAACCAAATTCTCTTTGCGCAATAGAGACCATTTTTTCTTCAACGGACTGTTTGAGTTCCGGAAAATGGCGCAGCGCGCGGTACAGCGTGGGCTCTGAATAATTGATATTGAAATACTTTGATAGAAGGCTGAGCGATCGCAGTTTTGATGCCGGTTCGAATATCCTCATGATGACGAGATCGATGAGCAACGGATACTTCAATGCGGTGAAGCCGAAGTGCGCACACAGACGGTGCAGGAATTCATGTACGAATGTGAAGCGGAATCCTTGGTATTCGCAATCGCCCAGAAGGATGTCCGGCGCATGAATATCACCGGGCAACATTAATCGTGGTTGGGGCGGATTTTCGAGAATCCACGACGATGCTACGGATTGTAATATTTCCGATTCCTTTTCGGTGTGCGCTGTGCCGACATGCTTCACGACAACTCGTTTTCGGTTCACGTAGTGCACCACCTGTATACGGTGCGCCTGTGGATCCGTCCGGTCAATGCGAATGGAGTAGTGCACCACTCGATAATACGTACGAATGGTTAGTGCGACAAATTTTCATCCTCGCGGTACAAAAGCGAGACTTTAAGCCGTTTGAGATTTTGTTGACAGACAGGTTATAGAAAACAGGAAAAATTGTCGCTCGATTTTTGAAAGCTTTTTATCAGCGCCGATCGCCATGGCTTCCTGAGCGAGCGCGAGCGCGAGGGTATCAGAGGCGAACGCCTGTGGCGTGCCGCGGAACATGTTGCGCGAGAATTGGTCGAGAACGATGATCTGCGCCAATCGCCCTCGCGGCACCGTGCGCCAGAGAACAAGCTCACCGCGCACCGTGGCTTCATGAAGCTTAAGAAAACGCTTGCATATCAATGCGTCAAACTTTCGATCCTTGCCAAAGTGCTCTTTAAACCCAAAACCAAACCAAAAATTGAGTATTTTCTTTGGTGCCATGGGACGAGTCTATCACTGGTTGTCTGTTTATAAACATCTCGCCTTGTCTGTCCACTTTCGACCCTATTGAGGGTGGTACAATGCCAGCTTGGCGAATAGGTCTTCATGGTAAGAGCCGTGAGACTGGTTCGTCTTGTGCTGTGCGTGATTATTAACAGTATTAACCATGTAACATATGTCAGCATTCAAGAAAGCAGTGGCGGGTGCGCTTGCGGTGGGGCTGTTTGCTCCTGCCTTGGCGTTCGCCGATACTGCCTCAAACATCCAGGCTCTTCTGGATCAGATTAAAAGCCTTCAGGCGCAGATCGCGACGCTCCAGCAGCAGCGGCAAGAGACCGTAGCCACGCTTATTAGTGAGCTGAGGCAGGGCTCGAGCGGAGACCAGGTGAAGGTGCTCCAGGCGATCCTTGCCGCGGACTCGAGCATTTATCCCGAGGGAATTATTTCGGGCTTCTTCGGCCCCAAGACGGCCGCGGCCGTAAAGCGCTTCCAAAAAGCACATGGGATCAGACAAGCAGGATTCGTGGGGCCTGCGACGCTGAAGAAGATCAACGAGGCACTGCAAGAACATCCTCTCATGCTCACCACGAGCACCACGACGGGCGGACAGGGCGGAACAAGCGGCACGGTCGTGTGCGCGAAAGTACCTCCGGGACACCTCATCGCTCCGGGTTGGTTGAAGAAAATGGGCGGCGTCGCGCCAATAGTCCCGACGTGCCAAACGCTCCCTCCGGGTATCGTTAAGATCATAGGTGGCGGTGGTACCGGGACCACAACACCCGACACAGCAGCGCCCACGCTCTCTGCGATCACGGCGGTCAACATCACCGGAAGCGGCGCGACGATCCAGTGGACAACCAACGAGAATGCTACGAGTCAGGTGGAGTACGGCACGACGACTGCATATGGCAGTATGTCTCTACTCGACTCTTCGCTCTTTATGGTCCACAGCGTCGCCTTGACGGGACTTGCCTCATCGACGCTCTACCACTTCCGTGTCTGGTCTAAAGACGCCGCGAACAACACGGCGACTTCCAGCGACATGAGCTTTACGACCACTGCACCGACAGACACGGCGGCGCCTCTCATCACTGGAGTTACGGTCTCACCGATCGCGACCACTACAGCCACGGTAACGTGGACGACAAATGAAGCGGCGACGAGCAAAGTGTACTACGGCACCGTGTGGCCGGTTGACTTCGGCACCGCGCTCACAATGAGCGACGCCACTTTGCTGACGAGCCACTCGCTCGGTATCACAGGACTGCTCGCTTCGACCACGTATTCCTACGTAGTCGAATCGAAGGATGCGGCAAACAACACTGCGACCACATCCACGCAAACGTTCATTACCACCGACTAGCGGCACGCTTGCACCACAAAACCCGCCCCGAGCTAGTCGAAGGGCGGGTTTTGTTTTGTACCGGTTGATCATTATTCTACGGGCTGCACTTCTGTGAGCATCGTACCTTGAACTTGTAGATACTTGCTCACCCCTACCGAAGGCGCGGCGGTCAGCGGTTCACTTGCCTTCCTATCGGCATAATTCACGATCAGCTCTCCGCTTTTGATCTCGGTCGTCTGTGGAGCGACGCGGTCGCCAAGCAACACGGCGTTGGTACCCTGATAGCCGTCTGAAGTCTTGAGCGCAGCGACCACATAATAAAATGTCCCACTCCCGCCGCTGTCCTGCGTCAAAATAAATGCAACATCGGGCGTAGTGTCACCATTCAAATCACCCATCGCGTCGTTGCCAAAATACCTGGTCATTATCTTCGAAGCCGAGCCATGCGCGGCCGGCAATTCGGATATGCCACCAAGCAAGGTTATCGGCTGCCCCTCGATGATGTATGTGCCGTTTTTGTAATCTGCCGAAATCCCTGGGCACGCGGCAAATGCACACGAGGGTAGGGTGCGACCGACCGATGAGCCGTCGGGGCAGAGCTTGGCCTCCGCTGTGCACGCTGCAGGCTGGCCGGGCTTGGGGAGGA
Organism: Minisyncoccota bacterium; assembly: GCA_036517335.1. Classification (GTDB taxonomy): domain Bacteria; phylum Patescibacteriota; class Minisyncoccia; order Phycocordibacterales; family UBA2100; genus UBA10103. Next base: position 3,577 of record DATDWX010000029.1, read on the forward strand.
GAGTATTGATCGTGGGCCACAGGAAGAACGCGGCGACACTCGCAGCGGCCAGGACTGTGAGAGCGATGACCAAACGCATGTCAGTAGTATACTCCGCCGTTTCAGGCATCACCAAGCTCGACCGCAAGTTTTTTTACCTTGTCGAAAATTACGTCGCGCGCGTCTCCAAGACTGATCTGTCCGTATCCGGGGTCGGGCACATTCCACACTTCCAATTTGGACGAACTCCGCAAATACTCTGGCACAGGGCCGCCGGGTATAGCGCCCATAAGAATGACGCGGTCGGCCGCTTCTACCATTTCGGGCGTTAATCTGGTGATCATATTTGAGGACACGTCAAAGCCTCGCTCCTGCATGAGTGTGACGACCGTTGGCGACACAGTGGCGAGTCGTTGTCCCGCGCGCGCTGCGAGCACTCCCGCCGTCGCCACATCTGCGCTAGGGACCATAGACTTGAACATGATGCCCGCCATCTGGCTACGAAACATATTACCTTCGCACACAAAAAGGATTTTCATGGCGCAGATTATATTCCCACGACGCCGAAGATTTTTCCGATGCCAAAGGTGATCACCATCGCGAGAAAGCCGCCTGCGACTACCCGGATTGTTGCCCTCGTCTTATTCGCACCACCCGCGTAGGCGCTCAACATACCCGTGATAACAAGCGCGATTAGGACGGCGGCGAAGATCACCGGGATACGCGATGGTGCGGGAGAAAATATAACGGCGAGAAGCGGGATAATAGCACCCGTAAAGAAGGCGAGGGCGGAAGCAAGCGCGGCATGCCACGGATTGGTGAGCTCGCTCGGGTCTATGTGCAGCTCGGCTTCCAGGTGAGCAGCAAACGCATCATGCGCGGTCAACTCCTGCGCTACGGTGTGCGCGGTTGCTTTCGATAATCCTTTTGCCTCGTAGAGCGAAGCGAGTTCCTCAAGTTCTTGCTCGGGCACCGTGGCGAGCTCGCGGCGCTCCTTCTCAATGAGCGCCCGCTCGGTGTCACGCTGCGTGCTCACTGATACGTACTCCCCGACTGCCATCGAGAGCGCGCCAGCCGTGAGCCCCGCCACGCCCGCGGTGAGGATAAAGCCGGGCGAATTCGTCGCTGCAGCGACTCCGACAACGATCGATGCAACCGACACCACGCCGTCGTTGGCGCCCAATACCGCCGCACGGAGCCAATTCAATTTTGTATTGGCCTTCCGCGAGTGCCATTCATGATGAGGTGGCATAGAGCAACATCATACTACAAGCGAAGGTGCTATCTTTCGGATTTGTCCAAGGGGACCCCTTGGACACTCACAGGGAACACCCACTAGCCGACGAAGAAAACGGTGCTGCCGTAGAGCATGGTGAGGGCGAAGTAGATGAATATGAGTGCGAAGCCCTTAAACATGATCGGTATCGCTCGTGGATTCGAAAGAACGCCTCGAAACATCGAAAATGCAAGCGCGACCCCAAGCGTCGAGATGAGCCATCCGATCTCGACCAAAGCCAGAAACAGATATTCTCCGTAGCGGATCTGCTCGCCCAAAGATATTGCCTTGGGTACGCATACCGTGATCCAAAAAGTCCACAGCACCCCATTGGCAAGGATCATTGCCGAGATCTTGCCGAAACTGAAATGCACTTTTTCACCCGAATCGAGTGATCGGATTTTCCATAGTAGCGTCGCGATCCAGATAAGAATACCCGCGCCGATAAATGAAAGTGCGTAAAAGAATGACTCTGGGAGTCCAAGAGAGGAAAGTGCAATCAAACTCGCAAGCGCGACAGCGGTTTCCGTCAGCAGCGCCAAAAAAACGATCCGCAAACTTTTATAAAATCCCGACTGCAGTATTTCGGTAAACGTGGCGGCAAGCACGGGGCCAGGCACAATTCCTCCGACAAGTCCGAGAATGAGAGCTGTGATTAATTGCTGGGTCATGGGTTTTGCCTGTCCAAGGACTCCCCTTGGACACTCGCGGGCTCGATGAAGTTCTTTAGGAGGACAAGGTTTTGGCGCATCACCGTCTCACCAAGTCTGTGCAACCAAATCACGCGAGCGCCGCCCGTATAGTCCAGAACATCATTAGGGATGGCTTGATCAGCGTAGATGTGGAGGGTGTCCTTAACTATCTGCGTAATTCCCCGTTTGGTATGAATAACTATTTTTTTCTCGCAGCCCGATAGCATTTCGTCATACGGCATATCAAGGAGCGCGCCCTCAAGTATCAGAGAGCCTCTCATGCGATGGAGATTGATAAAGGGATAGATGGTTGAAGAGCCCAAAATAAAATTGGTCATCTCGACGCTGCCGAGCGTATCTCGCTCGGTTATTCGCATCTCATGTACCTTAAAAAGCCTCCTGAACATTCCCAAAAGATTTATGCCTAGGCCATACCTTACTATAAGAAAGAGTGTAGCCAACCAACCTTCAAGAACTGATAAATTTGGACGCATCTGGGCTCCAAAAATTATAAAGTGGCCATCTGTTTTTTTGGATTGATATTCTCGCACAAGATACGAAACGGAATCCTTATATATTTTATTGTGGGGAAAATGAGGTCTATGGACAAGATAAAAATTTCGCTTATTATGATCCAGTTTTGCCGCAAAAAGCTGCAGCGCATCTGTGTTTTGATGCAGCAAATACGCTAAAAGAATTGGCGCTGCCGAGCTAGATCCGACCAACATATCTATCCTTATATTTTCTTTGTTCAGAATGCTTAGTACTCCGTTGACAAAAAACACCTTATTTCCTCCAGCTTCCAGAAATGCACCCAACTTATATTTTTTTGCCTCTCTCATGCTCTTGCTGACTGTGGTTGATGGTGTCCGTCCAAGGACTCCCCTTGGACATTTTTTAAGCTTTCAGTTCGAGAGACGATTTTTCACCCACCGACTTGCCCGTGTAGGGATTCTCTTTGTGCGGAAAAATAAGTGGAATGCCGAGAATGGCGACCAGCGTGAGTGCCCCTATCACCACGTAGCGGGCGATGGCTTTCATATGGTAAAGATAGCACGTCTAGGAGATCCGTCATTCTTTGCTTTTTTGCAGCGATCACTCGCTGGGAATCGTGAAGTCCAGCCGTTCTTGTGGAATGCCTTTTGAGATGCCGTGAGCAATGGCTTCTTGCCACGTTGCAGTGTCGGAGTTTTTGATCTTGAAAATTTTATCCCTAAACACTACGACGCCTTCATCTGTACCGGGCCGCCAAAAATGCGCGTGCCATGGGCCCTCATGTAAGTATGCGCCCAGCTCTTGTATCTGCTTTTCGCCGACCAATACCTCATTCAGCACCCTTTCTCCCCCCTGATAATTCTTTTGCACTTTCATCTGCTGCAATATTTCTTTGTCGGTCAAGCTCTGCTCGCTGATCACCCCTCGATACGATTGGCTCTCTGGCAGCGGGAGCGAAAGCATGCAAAGATCGTATTTCTTTTGGAGCATCTCGATCGCGTTCTGCAGGCTATCGTAGTGTGCCTTTGCTTTCTCGGCGGTGTCTATTATTGGCTTGACTCTCTCATCCTGTTTGAGCGCTCCAACGATTTCCTTTGTTGCCGCTTTCTTCAATTGGTCCTCCGGCCAATCTCGCAAGAAGGCTTCCAATTCTTTCTTTTTTTGTTCGAGCAAGGATCGTATATCGTCGCATTTATGCTCCTCTTTGCCATCGCTCTTTTTATTGAACTTCATGAGTGATCTTATGCCAAATAGCCCTGCGATGAGAGCTACGAACACAGCGAGCGCAACGACTATAGGAGAAGAACTTTGAGAGGTCGTGCTGGTGGTGGCCGGCGGCGGCGCAAGTTCTACCTCGCTTACGGGAACGGATGTCGCAAGGGTTTGGGCAGGAGTGGGAGTTGGAATAGGACGCGGCGTAGCTTGGCTCGAAGTGGCTATGGCAGCCTCTTGCGGCCGGGGCGCAGACTCGGCCGTGGAGGTGGTGGCAAGCGCTGGGCTCGGAGGCGCGCTACCCGCTCTTGGCTCATCAGCAGTGCCGCTCTGTGCGAGCGCGGTATTCAAGGGAATAGCGACAAAGGCAACAAAGAGAATTGCGAACGCATAGTGGAAATGCTGCGTCATGTTCATTTCTTTCGCGCAACTACTTTCACCTGCGTCACGTCTGCGAAGCCCCAATGTCCATGCTCGCGGCCAATGCCAGAGTGTTTGTAGCCGCCGAAGGGATTCATGGGCTTTGTATAATTTGCGCCGTTGATGCTTACCATGCCACTTTGCAATGCGGCGGCCACGCGCGCTGGGCGCTGTGTATCCTTGGTATATACGTACGCGCCGAGGCCGTATTCAGTATCGTTGGCGAGTGCTATCGCCTCTTCTTCGCGGGAAAATCGCATTATCGGAAGTACGGGGCCGAAGACCTCCTCGCGCCACACACGCATGTCGGTCGTAACATTTGAAAGCAATGTCGGCTCGTAGTATGCGCCTTCGAGCGCAGCGCGCTTGCCGCCTGCCATGACGATAGCGCCTTTTTCTACTGCATCCGCGACCTGTCGCTCGAGCGTGTCGAGCTGCTGCTTAGACACCAACGGCCCCATCGTGCTCCCTGGCTGCAGGGGATCACCCAAGCGCACCTCGCCGAGCCGAGCCACCAGCATCTCCACCACCGGATCCCACACGCTCTCGTGCACAATGAGTCGCTTGAGTGCATCGCATGCTTGGCCAGCGTTGTCGAAACGCGCACTGAAGATGGAGGGAATTGCGACTGCGAGATCCGCATCTTCGAACACAATGCCCGGCGCAGAACCTCCGAGCTCCATCACGATCCGTTTCATTCCCTGCGCAGCCGTGCGATACAGCGAAGCGCCCGTAAGCGTGCTGCCCGTGAAGCAAATGAGATCCACGTCTTGGCGCGAAAGAAGCGCACCCACTGGGCCTCTACCATACACTTCGTTGAAGACGCCCGGTGGCATCCCAGCATCTCCCATCATTTTTTCTATCATTTTGCCGCATAATGGCACTTCTTCAGACGCCTTGAAAACGATCGTGTTGCCCGCGACCAGATCTTGCCCGCACCCCCACATAAAATTGGAAGCCGGAAAGTTCCACGGCACGATCACCGCCGCAACGCCGTACGGTTCGCGATACACAGTATGGATCTCGTGCGCATCTTCAAACGTAATTTCAGGCGCAAGGTATTTCTCGGCGTTATCGAGATACCAAGCAAAATAGCCAATAGCTCCCCGCACATCAGAGCGGCTCTCCCCGAGAGGCATCCCCATCTCCTTACTCGCGAGCGTGGCAAATTCCTCCGAGCGCTCATTGAATATCTCCAAAAACCGCCGCAGCTTCTGCACCCGCCCCGCCACCCCAAGCTCCCGCCAACCTGGCGCGGCAGCGCGGGCCGCCGCGACCTTCTCCCCCATCACACCACTGGTCGTGATCAATACCTCCCCAAGCACCGAGTGGTCGTGCGGATTGATACTCCGAAACCGCTTCATGCCGTTAGTATACCCTGCCCGAAGGCGAGGAGATTTCTGACACTTTTCTTATGCTAGTCTTTTGCCTGCCGGCCGCAGGCGGGCAAAACACTAGCATAGAGCATCGCGCAGCGTTTGGCTGGTGATGTTATTTTAGCTGCACTGGTATTTCGAGCGCGTCGTCGTGTTCGGGCAGGCCGCTGGGATTATCCTTTCTCAAAATGAGAGTACCTCTTTTCGAATACTGCCCGGATATCTCGGCGGTGTTGAAGGTGAGCGTAGCCTCGAAGGGCACGAATTCGGTGGTCATCCATTCGCTCTGCGCAGTGGCAATACCCTGCGCAATGATCTTGCCGTCCCAGTCGGTGAGGTAAACCGGAAAGCTTGCTTCGAAATACCAGTTGCCGCGCGCTTCGCCCGTGAGCTTGAGCGGACTCTCCACCACATCATTCGGTCGCGGGCTCGCAAGCCTAATCAGATTTTCTTTCTCAACGGTATTGCCAAGGTCTTCAGTAAAATGCTGACCGTCCTTACTGGCACACTGCCGCGGATAGCTCTCCATCACCGAATTACCCGCCGCCACGCACTCTGCAAAGGTGACGACCATCACCTGCGGCGAAGATTTTTCCTTGGTCAGAAAATAGACGCCGATGCTCACGAGTAACAACAAAAAACCAACCACCTCGACGAGAAACAAACTATTGCGCTTCATTTCATGATTGTAGCATTTCCGGCCTTTCTGGGCATTTGGTAGCACGTCGAAAGTACCATCAGATGAACATCTCTTCGATCATTTTAATGGTTATTGCACCTACAAGCAGAATGAGCAAAACAAGAACAAACTTGTTTCCAAGAGGTTCAAAATCTGGAATACGAGACACATCCAGAATCATAACACTGGACTAGCCACCTAGGAATCGGATCATCCTCCATCAAGCTCCACAAGGCTTTCTTGATGCTTTTTCGCTTACCATTTTGACGCTCCTCGGAATGGATAATCAGACTTCATCTTTATGCGCAAATACAGCTTTTTGGACATACTTAGGTACAGCTGTTGCGTGGATTGGTACATGCCAAGTTGCTACAGCTTGACCGGCGGCGCGGGCCGCAAACTTTGCTGCGTCAGTCTTTGATGCTCGCGCAGCTGCATGAGAATCTAGGGAAAGCTTGCGTACCTGGACTAGTCCGAGTTCTCGCTTGCCTTGCGCCCAACTCCTTATTGCTTCTATCGCAAGGCGTGGGCGCATGTCGTCGGAGCGCTCTTGTTCGAAAAATGGAAGGACCCGTTTTGCTTGTTTGGCCGCCTCGAGAGCCCATGCACGATGTGTGGATGAGTTTCGTTTTACGATTTGATGATTCTTTAAAGTCGATGGAATTTTTACAGTCATAGAGGAATCTGCATGTCGTTCATGATTTTGATGTTCTTCGGACTCCGAACCTATCTCAAACTTGCTGGGGAGGAAGGAATCGGACCTTCATACCGACATCCAAAGTGTCGTGTCCTACCATTAGACGACTCCCCAATTTTCCACAATGCCCTCAACCCAACCGGCAATTCGCCTGTTGAGTACCGAACTGGATCGAGCGCATATACGTACTAGACCATAATACCCTTTTCCCTGATTTTTTCTATTGCTTTTAGGATTGTGACGCTTGAAGTAAATTCTTTGCAGTTTGCTGGCAGGGATGGAGAGTTGATTCGCCCAGTAATTCCGTACCTCGGATAGTCGGTGTTTATTGTTTTCGTGCAAATATACTTCATACCTGATATCCGAGACATCGAGTTTGATGACCTCCAAAAGCCATTTTTGAAACAATAGAGCCATACGCGGATCTGAATTACCGAATTGCACGCCACCTCCCCAATTTCCCATTCTCTGCTTTGTACCTTCAGCCCAGTAGAGGACAATCCCGATTAGCAATTTTTCATGTGGCGTTAAACGCGCGATTTCTGTTCGTGATCGTTCGGTTATTTGAGCCGTTTGTTCGAGTCTCTGCGTATGTCGCGCCCGAGCGCCGCGCAATTGTGCCAATCGCTTTAGTTCGGTTAATCTCTGTTGCTGGCGCTTAGCTAATTGAACATCTCTAAACCAAAGTGAGAGGGTTGATTTGGCAACGGGGATTTTCTTGCGTATCTCGCGATAACTTAGACCTTGTTTGCGCAATAGAATCGCCTGATCCCGTTCTACAATCTTTGCGTTCATTCCGTAATCGTACCACATTTGAACGCAGTAGGGGTAATGATTGTAGTTCGTTTATTTGCAAAGACCCGCGTTCCCGACACCACGCGCATAGCAAAAAGTGTTCGCATGTGGGAGGATTGGGGAATGAATCCTCGTATCAAGCGTGCACTGATTTGGGTAGCGGCAATTATCTTCATCATCCTCGGTCTTGTCGGTTTCGCACTTCCCTTTCTGCAAGGATTCCTCTTCCTCGCCATCGGTCTCATCCTCCTTTCCATCGCTTCACCCAGGGCGCGCACGTGGATAGAACATCACACGCGCAAGTATCCAAAAGTCCACGCGTTCGTGGCGAAGGTAGAAAAACGCATCACCGACATCATCGGAATGCCCTAGTATTCCGCCTACAAATACAAATTCTTGTCGGGTTCGGTGGGGATGAACGTGGCTTCGAAAGCCCACCGCACCGTCTGGTCTATTTCCTCCTCCGAGAGAACCTCGTGCTTACGCATCAGCTCTATCTCACGAGAGAGGGTGGTCCGAAGCATCGCAGGATTGTCGGTGTTGAGACAAAATTTCACACCACCATCGAAAAGCGCGCGGATGACCTCGCGCAGATGCGCGCCATCCTTGATAAAGCCAACTTTCATATTGGACGTGGGACAAAGACAGAGTGTGAGATCTTTCTCACGAACGGTTTGCATCAGCTCCGACGAAGTATAGGCGCGGAAGCCGTGGTTGATACGATTGAGCGGCAATACATCGAGTACATGCGCCATCTCCTCGGCATCGCCATCTTCGCCCGTGTGCACAGTGGTCTTGAGCCCCGCCGCACGCGCCTCCTCGTAAAGCGCCGTGTAATCCTCATAGCGGAACCCTTCGGCCGCCGGCCCGGCGATGTCTATACCGACGATGCCACGATTCTTATACTTGATCGCCTTGCGCACAATGATCTCATTCTTCTCCAAAGGAAGACGGCGGTCGAGGAGGAGGATGAGACCGGCGCGCACATTTGGGAATTCGGTGAGTCCGCGCTCCATGCCGCGCAGCGCGGCGAGGATGATCTGATCGAGATCACGCTCTCCGCCGCGATTGCGAAACATAGGGTTGAAGGATGGTTCGAGCAGGGTGATGTTGCTCGCCCGGTATGCCCCGCTCAAGACTTCGTACACACTTCTCTCCATAGCAACCGGCGAAGACTGAATGAGCTCTGTCCATTTGAAAAGCTCGTGATAATCGTCCCAGGTGACCGATTCTTTGCCGCTTAGTGTGATGAGATCGTGGAAATCCCAATACTGCTTCGTGGGCAGACGGATCCCCTGCTCATGCGCTATAGACCACAGGATATGCGGATCGACCGATTGGCCGAGGTGGAAGTGCAATTCCGCTAATTCTTTTTTCATGTGTTCTTTTGAGTACACGCATCTATTATAGCGAGTTCCAGGGGCAAGTAGGGCACGGCTGCATAGGTCATCGTGGAATACGCCTCAAGGATCGCGCGGAGCGTGTGCGAATCTACAGCGCCGCTCGCCGACAACTCTTTTGCAAGCCCTTGATCCGCTTCTGTAAGCTCCTGCGATAACACTTTGGCCAAATCGGGTGCATTGCGCATCAAGATGACAATGCGCATGCGATGGACGAGGAGGCGAGTGAGCATGCGTGCGTCGATGTTTCCTGTGAGGGCTTGTTGGATAGCAGCGAGGGCTTTACCCCTGTCCTTGTGCGCGATGCCAGATAACAGCTGGCGCACGATCTCGCCGCGCGGTGCGCCGGAGATTTGTTCCACCTCCACCGCGCTGATCTTTTTAGAATCAGCCGACGCAAGTATCTTTTGCAAGATCGAGAGCGCATCGCGGAACGAGCCTTCGGCAAGAAGAGCGATGAGCTCCGCTCCAGCTCGCTCAATATCAAAGCCCTCACGCTTTGCCACATCCACCACGGTCTGCGCCAATATTTCCCGCCCCGGCTGCTTAAACGCGTACATTTCGCAGCGTGATTGGATGGTATCGGGCACTTTGTCGCGTTCGGTCGTGGCAAGGACAAACATTGCGTGCTTCGGCGGCTCCTCAAGCGTTTTCAAGAGCGCATTCCACGCATCCTTGGTGAGCATGTGCGCTTCATCAATAATGTAAAACTTGTAAGGCGAGTCGAAAGGCATCGCGTATACACCCTCGCGCAGCGCGCGAATGTCGTCTATCCCGCGGTTGGAAGCCGCGTCTATCTCATATAAATCCTTGTCGGAGACACCGAGCTCGCGGGCGAGTATGCGCGCCACCGATGTTTTGCCCGTACCCCGCCCGCCGGCAAATAAATAAGCATGCGCCATCTTCTCCGGATGTTTGAGCGCCGCCTGCAAACTATTGACCACCTGCGGCTGCCCCCTCACTTCATCAAATGTCTGCGGCCGATACGCTCTATATAAAGTGGAATGTTTGATTTCTTTTCCTTTTGGCATGTGGCGAGTATAGCAAAAAAGAGCGCTCCCGCCGGGCAACATGGCCGGGCGGGAGGCTAAGGCGGGTTCACGGGTTGAATCCATAAGCGGTCAGCAGGCGTTTGACCACTTTAATCGGCAAACCGCATTCTTTTGCGAGAGCAGCGGGATCAGCTTTCCTGTTCCCACGTGTCTGCTTTTCGAGAACATCCTTGCACGCGTCAAACAATTCCTGCAACAACAGGTTGTTCGCGGGTGTTGTATTCACGCATCTAAAAACTCTGAAGCCCATTTCCTTCTTCCAGCCGTTGCCCAAAGTAACCGTAATGTAATTCTCCACTGATCTCGGCCGCATCTCAAGGATCGGAGCGGCCAGGTCCGCAACCATCATTACAGACGGGATAAGCTGATCGGGTGGTAAGGAGGCGCGGACATCTGCGCAAATCTCCTCCAGAACGCGTTTCCTTTGTACAATATCCATGGAAGCCTCCATGTCCCCAAGCAAAGATCTCGTATGAAGACAATACTCACATTGGTAGAAAAAATCAATGCCTGATCGATTTTAAGCCGTCTCGAGAATTGATTGCGCGGAAAGTGCATCCTTCACCCCCATCAAACGCGTTCGCAACTCCTTGGCACCATCCCACCCAGAAATGTAGGCCTTGAAGTGCTTTTTCATCGTGGCGAAGTTGGAAACGTCTCCGAGCAGTTCGTCGAAGAGCTTGATGTGCTCGGCAAGTGTTTCGATGCGCTCCTGTGGCGTCGGAAAGGGGTTTACGAAACCCCTTTTTTGGAAGAGCCAGGGGTTGCCGTAGATGGCGCGGCCGAGCATTGCGCCATCGGCACCTGTTTCCTCGCACTTCGCTCGCGCATCGGCACAATCCTTGAGATCGCCGTTGCCGATGATGAGTGTTTTGTACGAGGACTCCCCCCTTACACTTACACCTTGAACAGCATCGCGAATTTCCACAGCGCGTTTGATGCGCTCCCACCGCGCGGGTACGTCCGACATTTCTTTGCGCGTGCGCGCGTGGATGGTGATTGCCGCAGGCGCTTCCGCTAGCAATTCTGGCAGCCATTCCTCAAGGTCGTCTTTGTTGTATCCTAGCCGCGTCTTTACTGACACCGGAATGAGCGACATCGGATGTCGGACATCCGATGTTCCACATTGGGAAAAGCCACGCTGCGCGGCACGAATGATCTCTCGAGCAAGTGCAGGCTGCTTTATCATCGCCGCGCCGCAGCCCGACTTTTCTACCGCGCGATCGGGGCAGCCCATGTTGATATCCACGCCGTCGAATCCCATCTCGGCCGCGATGCGCGCAGCCGCTTCCATGTGCTCGGGCACAGAGGAGAAAAACTGCGCCACGATCGGCCGCTCGATCTCGCTGAACAAAAGTTTCCGACGCAATTTTTTCTGCCCCTTCTCATCGGCTAGCACGAGGCCATCTGCAGACGTAAACTCGCAAAATATCACATCAGGCCTCCCCCGCTGCGCAATAATCCGCCGAAAAGCCGCATCGGTAACATCCTCCAAAGGCGCCAGCGCCAAAATCGGCTTCGGCAACGTCTCCCAAAAATTGTTCATGCTCGAAGCGTATCCCCTCACGGCGATTGACACAATAAAACCAACCGATAGATTGAAAGAGCCAAGGTTGACTTGGTAATGACGAGGAGGAATCACGACCCCACCCGGGTAAGGCGGGGCACGAAAGGGGTTGCGCATTGTAAATATCACCTATCGCGACTTTGCGCGACTCCTGTCCCTTTTTCCTTGCACTCCTGTTCTTTCTCATATATATTGCACGTCGGCCCTCGGCCGATTATTTATTATCAGTTAGGTTAGAACGTGCGGCTTACATCCCCGCTCCTGGCACCGAATGCACAGCGACGGACACCGCGCCCCCACACAAATGGCAAAAGCAGTTGATATTGAGGATAAGAAGATTATCGAAATAGAGACAGAAGAGGATCACGCCCCGCAAGCCGCTGGGCCAATGGACGAGCTTTTGAAAAATGCGCCGAAGGCACCAGCCTTGGACGATGTCGTTGAAGGCCCCGTGATTGCGGTTGGTCGCGCGCGGGTTTTCGTGGATCTGCCACCTTTTGGCACTGGCATCATTTACGGCCGCGAATACCTCTCGGCACGCGAGACGCTCAAGAATGTAAACATAGGCAACCTTGTCACGGCCAAAGTCGTCGGCTTCGAGAGCGCCGACGGGTACATCGAGCTGTCGCTGCGCGAAGCGCGCGCCGCACTCATGTGGAACGAAGCCGACCAGGCGATGCAAAAAAAGACGGTCTTCGAATTGCCCGTGAGCGACGCCAACAAAGGTGGACTTATTCTCAATTGGCAGGGCATCCAAGGGTTCCTCCCCGCTTCCCAGCTCTCGCCCGCGCATTATCCGCGTGTGCAAGACGGCGACAAAGATAAAATATTCGGCGAGTTGAAAAAGTTGGTCGGTGAAAAATTGGAAGTGTTGATCATCACCGCCTCGCCGAAGGAGCAAAAACTCATCTTCAGCGAAAAGGGCGCCGGCTCGAGCGATCGCACATCCTTGGTGGAGGGATACCATGTGGGCGACGTGCGCGAGGGCGTGGTGACTGGCGCGACGGAATTTGGCATCTTTGTGAAATTGGAAGAAGGACTAGAAGGATTGGTACATATATCAGAGATGGACTGGGCACTGGTGGAAAATCCGAAGACACGCTACAAGGTCGGCGACAGTGTTGCGGTAAAGGTGATAGAGATCAAAGACGGAAAGGTATCGCTCTCGATCAAAGCGCTCAAGGAAGATCCGTGGGGCGCCGCCGCGGCAAAGTATCACAAAGACAGCACGGTCAACGCAGTGGTCATCAAATACAACAAGCATGGTGCGCTCGCTTCGATAGAAGAAGGCGTGGCTGGCCTCGTGCACATTTCAGAATTTGCCAGCGAGGAGGACCTGCGCACAAAATTGGAGCTCGGCAAAGTGTATCCGTTTTTGATTACCCTCTTTGAGCCGAAAGAGCGACGAATGACACTCAAGCCTGTGGGGTAGCCCCGACGCTACGGTCGGGGTCCCGACTTTGCGTCGGGATTAAAACGATTCATCGCCATCTGTGGTCCTTCGAGCACGATCGTTTCGAGCGCTTCACTCATGCGCTTGAAGACTTGCTTCAATTCATCCATCTCAGATGATCTAAACTTCTCGAGAATAAAATCAAGTATTTCTTTTTCACCCGAAGGTTTCTTGAGCTTCCCTGTCGCTGTCGACGGTGATACGCCAATCCGCACCCGCGCGAATTTTTTGGTTTTGACGGCGCGCATTACCGACTCAAGTCCCTTGTGACCGCCCGAGCCCCTGTCGAATGAGAGCTTCATCGTCCCAAGTGGCAGGTCTAGGTCATCGTATACGACAACCATGTGCTCGGCAGCCTTCGAACTTTTTACATACTTGCCGACCGCGCCGCCTGACTTATTCATAAACGTGTCCGGAGCCACGAGTGCAACGAGCGTCCGCCCCACATTGCCCTTCGAGACGGTCGCTTTGTTCTTCCTATCCTCCTTCCAATCGGAAAAATCATTGGCGCGTGCGAAAAACGCGAGTGCCATGCGCCCAGCATTGTGCCGCGTGCGCTGATATTCCTCTCCGGGATTGCCTAGCCCCACGATTACCCATGCCATACTCGCACATGCTAGCATGGTGCGAGAAGAAAGTATCAAATCACAAGTATCAAGTACCAAACAAGTATCAAATTTTTAAGTATCAAATAAAAAAATGGGATTTTGATACTTGATACCTGATACTTGATACCTCTTTTGCGATGCGACATCGCAAAAGCTTGGTGTCAACGCCACGCGAAGAGTAGAATGTGCTGACATGACTGATCCAGTGATGCAAGAAGTGTCACCGGAGACCTCCAAAGGTATTGATACACGTTCCGATCGCTCGCTTTTTCTCTATACGATCGCTGCGGTGGGGCTTGCGCTCTTCGTGCGCTTCTTCATTGCAGCACCATACCTCGTTGCTGGCCCTTCTATGGAGCCAACCTTCCAAAATCACGACTATCTCATCGTTGATCGCCTCTCGTATGGGCTCTGCCTGCCATCCATTCCTCTCATCGACATCGAAGTGCCCTGCGTACCGGTGAGCGATCCGCAGCGTGGCGATGTCGTCATCTTTACGCTGCCGCAAAATCGCAGCGAGACCCTGATCAAGCGGGTCATCGGACTACCGGGCGACACGGTCAAGGTAGCAGGGACGAGCGTCGTCATCACCAACGCCGAATACCCCGACGGCTTTACGCTTTCCGAACCCTACGTAGACCCGCAGGATATGGGAGGCGCAACTGGCATGATGATCACACTGCCCGATGATCACTATTTTGTTCTCGGAGACAATAGAAAGGTGTCATACGATTCACGTTTGTGGGGCACACTGCCGCGCGCAAATATCGTTGGGCGCGTGTTCTTGCGTCTCTACCCACTCGATACTCTTGAGATCTTGCCGGGAGTGACTCGGTATCAGTGAAATTTTTATGATACGCCTGAAGAGTTCGCCATACCAAAGTACCGCTGCCTTTCTCGGTGCCGCGACCGAGATCGCAGAACACTACGGCTTTGAGGCGCTTGATAAGCTGCCGCGCGTGAAAGGCGGCGTGCGAAGAGCCCTACCTCCGGGTGCAAAACCTGATTCGGAGATCGCTTTCGCGCGCCGTGAAGAGCGCACACTGCCCTCCGCCGCAAGACGATTGCTTTTGGCCGCGCCGACTGCTGGGCGCGCACTCCTCGCCTGGCGAGTGGTGCCACTCTCCACGAGCACTTCTGCGGGCGTTTCGCTCGAGCTTCACGCCGCCGGCATTCCCGGCGCTATCGCCGAGGCGCTCCTCATCACCGCTGCGAGCGCTATAGTGAAAGAAGCGGGTGTCGAGGCGCGCATACTCTCGATCAACAACATGGGTGCTGTGGAATCGAGCAGTCGCTATGTACGTGATGTCGGTCTGTACCTACGCAAGCATATCGAATCAATCTCGCCGACCTTGCGTCCGCGCGCAACGCTCGATCCCTTGGGGACGCTCGTACAGCTCATCGAGCGCGGACACCCAGCTGTATCTCGCGCGCCGCAGGCGATGGAGTATCTCACCGAAGACGAGCGCCGCAGATTTTGGGACCTCTTAGAATACCTCGAGAAGGCTGATCTGCCGTATGAGCTCAATGGACAGATATTGGGCAGCCGCGATTGTTGGACGCATGCGTTGTTTGAGATTGCTTCTGTGGATCCTGAGAGTGGTGCACATACCATAATCGCCTTTGGCGGTCGCTTTGACCCTCTCATGTCACGCTTTGCGCGTGCGCCATACCCGGCTGCAATGATCGCGATCCACTGTGAGAGTCGAGGCGCGCAGCGTTTGAGGCAGCCTGCGCGGGGAATCCCCCTCATGTATTTCGCTCATCTTGGACATGAGGCGCGAAGGCGCGCCTTGCCTGCGCTCGAGAGCTTGCGGGTGGCCGGTATCCCTGTGCATCATGGACTCTGGCATGAGCGCATCGGTGAACAAATGGCTGCGGCGCGCACCCATGCTACTCCCTACATCCTGATCATGGGACACAAAGAAGCGGTTGAGGGTACCATCTTGGTGCGTGAAGTCGCGACGAATTCGCAGGAAGCAGTGCTGCTCTCCGAACTTCCCAGCTATCTGAAGCGTAAGCGCGTGGGAGCGTGGAAGAGCGAAGTGCGGATGTAAATGAGCCCTTGAAGGCGTGACGTTTCCTGTGGCATTATACGAGCGCTCATATATTTGATAGGGTTGCGTGGGATGTTCTTCTGTATACATCCTTCCTCAACTCGCAGAAGGAAATCAAGAGATGGGATACCGTATCGCCGTCGTTGGCGCGACCGGCAATGTCGGCCGCGAGATGCTGGGCATCCTTGCCGAGCACAATTTCCCCGCCGACCAGGTCGTCGCACTGGCATCGCCGGAGTCAGTGGGCAAGAAAGTGCCGTTCGGCGCTGACGAGCTCACCGTGCAGGCGCTCAAGGGATTCGATTTCAAGGGCATCGACATCGTGCTCTCATCACCCGGAGCAAAAGTGTCCGATTGGTTCGCACCCATCGCTGCCAAAGCGGGTGCCGTCGTCATTGACAACACGTCGCGCTGGCGGATGGAGCTCGACGTGCCGCTGGTCGTCCCGGAGGTAAATCCCGAGGCGATCGCCGACTACAAGCGGCGCGGTATCATTGCCAACCCGAACTGCTCGACGATCCAGATGGTGATGGCGCTCAAGCCGCTCCATGACATCGCCCGCATCAAGCGGGTCGTCGTTGCAACCTACCAATCGGTCTCTGGTGCCGGCCGCGCGGCGATGGAGGAATTGCACGACCAGCTCGAAGACTACCACCATGGTCATGAATTCAAGCCGAGTGCCCTTACCAAGCCAATCGCTTGCAACGTCATCCCGCACATCGATGTCTTCATGGACGGCGGCGATACAAAGGAGGAGTGGAAGATGGCGGTCGAGACGCAGAAGATCCTCGACCCCAGCATTGTCGTCACCGCCACTTGCGTGCGGGTGCCGGTATTCATCGGGCACGCCGAGGCTGTGAATGTCGAATTCGAAGCACCGGTCAGCGAGCAGGAGGCACGTGCAGCCCTATCGGCCTTCCGGGGAGTGCAGCTTTTTGACGACCGCTCCAACGGAGGGTACATGACCCCGATCGAACTTGAAGATCGTGATCAGGTGTATGTCAGTCGACTCCGGCGCGATCCGACCGTGCCACATGGGCTCAACCTGTGGGTCGTCGCCAACAACTTGCGCAAAGGGGCGGCGCTCAACGCGGTGCAGATCGCCGAACTTTTGGTGAAAAACTGGGCAGCGTGACGCAGGTCCGTCACGCTGCCGCAAGGTCGCTCAAGGTTGCTCCGGGGAAATATTCTCGGGCGGCCTTGGGCGGCTTTTTCTTTTATGCCGAGGCAAAGTCTTGCCCTAAGGGCCTGCACGTGGTAGATTTCCCGCACATGACGACACAGGCAGAGGTGATCAAAAGCGGCAATGAAAATCCGCTGGCAACAATCCGGAAATTCAGCCGGAAGGTGCAGGGCGCGGGACTGGTCAAGACACTGCGCGCGCGGCGCTATTTTGCCCGTGACGCCTCAAAAAAGGTAAAGAAAAAGCGCGCACTCAAAATGCTCAAAAGGCGCGCGGAATATCGCCAGCTGGTAAAGGAAGGCAAAGTCGCCGAGCCAGCGCGCAGGGGCAACTACCCGCAGAGCAGCACTCCGAAACCTTCGTTTGGTGAAGGGACGCCGATCGCTCGTTAATGCGAACTACCGATATCAAAATTACCCTGCGCGGCCCGTGGCCGCGCCTACCGTTCGAAAAAATGAAGTGCGCGGCGCTCGGAGGGCGCTACGAACTCTCGCTCGTTATTTGTGGTGATAGTCTCGCCCGCCGTCTCAACAAGAAGCATCGGAGAAAAACATACGCCGCCAATGTCCTTTCGTTCCCCCTTTCACGTACCGAGGGCGAAATGTTCCTGAATGCGCGGGCCTCGGCGCGTGAAGCGCACACATACGGCGTATCGGTGCGAGCGCGCCTCGCACTTCTCTTTGTCCACGGTCTATTGCATTTGAAGGGCCTCCCACATGGGCGTACAATGGAGCGCGAGGAAGCGAGAATTCTGCACGCATTCGATCTCTGAATAGGGCGCGTGGCTAAGAATTTCTTGGCCTTGCGGGTCATGGCAAAAAAAATCTACACGGGTATTGATATCGGCACGTATCACGTCAAGGTCGTTATTTGTGCACCCGGGGAGACGACCGAAACGCCTGCCGCCCCTATGCACATCATCGGCACCGGCACCGCAAGCTCCAAGGGAATGCGGCACGGATATATCATAGACGTGAATGAGGCGACCAAATCCGTCCGGGAGGCGCTCCATCGAGCGCAAGTGGCGGCTAAACAGCGGGTACGACATGCACGCGTAGGGGTGGGTGGCGTGGGACTCGACGAGATCCGCTCAAGCGGCGCTGTCTCCCTTACCGCATTCGGCGGTATCGTCACTGACGCCGCAATTGAGCGCGCCAAGAGCGAGAGCCAAAAACAGGCTTCATCACGGCTCGTGAACCGAAAGGTTATTCACGTAATACCGCTCGAATACAGGATCGACGGCCAGCCCGTATTGGGACAGCCCGTCGGGCTACAAGGCACCAAGCTCACCGTAAACACCCTTGTGATCACCATGCTCTCGCAACATTACGACGACCTTATCCAGGCAGTGGAGTCGTCCGGTGTGGAAGTGGACGACGTCATGGCTTCCCCGCTTGCCGCCTCTTTGGTCACGCTCACCAAGGCGCAGAAGATGGCGGGTGTCGTCTTGGCAAATATCGGCGCCGAAACGCTCTCGATCGTGGTGTTTGACAACGACGTCCCCGTCTCGGTAAAGGTGTTCCCCACCGGCTCGGCAGACGTCACCAATTCTATCGCGCTCTCATTTCAGGTGCCACTTCCCGAAGCCGAGCAGCTTAAGCGTGGCGCGGTGACCGGCAGCGATATTCCGAGCAGGAAAATGGACTCGCTCGTGAGCACGAAATTGAAGGAGATGTTCACCCTCGTCAACGCGCATTTGAAATCCATCGGTCGTCAGCGCCTCCTGCCCGCTGGCGTCGTCATCACAGGCGGCGGATCAGGGCTCACCTCCGCCTCCGAAGTAGCCCGCGCCGTCATGAAGCTTCCTTCGCAGACAGGACAGATCGGCCTTCTCGCACGCGCCTCCACGGTGGACGCCACATGGGCGGTCGCGGCGGGCCTGTGCCGCTGGGCATATGCTGAAGACATGAGCGGCCGCACTTCGAGCCTCGCCGAGATTTTGGGCGGCGGATGGGATTCGGTTAAAAAAGGAATCCGATCGTTGCTGCCGTAAGTATTCAAGAGGTGTCGCCTCTTGAATTTAAAGGGGTTTCGTAAACCCCTTTGTTCCCCATGCAATTGTGCCTATAGGTAGATTTGCATGTATGTGTCCGATGTACAAAAAGAGAAAGCCGCGGCGCCGGAGTAGCCGTTGCTCCCCTTTGCGCAGCGGCTTATGATGCCGTTTACGACTGTTGGCATTCTACATATAGGGTTGTCGAACAAACACCAACTGGCCATCGTAGGTTATCAAAAAACCCGTGTGTCCAGCTTGCACATCAGGAAGTTTCGTCTCTATGTTAACCTTCTCACCTCCTTCAGTCTCGACAATGTAACAGTTTGCGGTGGTTTTTACGATGACGCGACATCGCCTGGCACCTCGGAAGGCCTCTTTCACGTCGTATGGCATGGTGCACCTCCTAAAGCACAATGTATTATTTGCTGAAGTTTGTCAACCTTGCCCTTTTCCCTACTGTGTTAAGATGGCCGCAATGTCAAAACAGGTAAAGCCCGATGTCGAGTCATTTGCGCGGATACGGGTCATCGGCGTAGGGGGCTCGGGCGGCAATGCGGTCAATCACATGGTGACGACACATGTGGAGGGTGTGGATTTCATCTCCGTAAATACCGACGCGCAAGACCTCCACAAGTCCAAAGCGAAGCGCAAGATCCACATTGGCAAAACCCTCACCCGCGGACTCGGCGCCGGGATGAATGTGGAGGTCGGCAAGCAAGCGGCAGATGAAACGCGCGAGGAGATTCAAGAGGCACTCAAAGGTTCCGACATGGTGTTCATCACTTGCGGCATGGGCGGTGGCACGGGCACCGGTGCCGCGCCGGTGGTCGCCAGGATCGCGCGCGAATTGGGCGCGCTCACCGTGGGCGTCGTTACGCGACCCTTTGCATTTGAAGGCGCGCAACGCATGCGGCTCGCGGAGCAAGGACTGCTCGATCTGCGCAAAGCGGTGGACGCACTTATTGTGATCCCCAATGACAAATTGCTGGCGATCGTAAGCCGCGACACCGGTATTAAAAATGCATTTGCGATGTGCGACGACATTTTGAAACAGGCGGTCGAGGGCATCTCCGACCTTATCACGCAGACAGGCATCATCAATGTGGACTTCGCCGACGTACGCGCCATCATGCATAATGCGGGAAGTGCGCTCATGGGCATCGGCACGGCGATCGGCGAAAAGCGCGCGGAGATCGCGGCTCGCAACGCCATCAATTCACCTCTCTTGGAGGTCTCCGTCACCGGAGCCAAGGGTGTGCTTTTCTCCGTGGCTGGCGGCGAGGACCTGGGCATGCTTGAAGTGCAAGACGCCGCCAATGTGATTACGGAGGCGATAGACCCAGAAGCCAAGGTCATCTTTGGCGCTGTTGTAGACCAATCGCTCAAGAAAGGTGAGGTACGCGTGACGGTCATCGCCACCGGCTTCCCCGAGGGGTCTACGCGCGCGTCCCTCTTTACCCCCGCCCAGCGCATTGCAGCCAAGAAGGACCAAGACGTTCCGCCGATTGCGGCGCGTGACCGTGGAGTAAAACATGAAGAGCCGCGGAAAATAATTGACGCTGTGACGATAGATGCGACAGACAAGAACAAGGCACCGAAGGAGCAGGCGCGAGTGGCTGCGGCAGAGGATGAGGAGGATAATTGGGGAGGCCTTCCTTCCTTCCTTCGGAGAAAATAGTACGTAGTTCGTAGTGCGTAGTTCGTAGTAGAATACGGACTTACATTGTCTTTTATTACTACGTTCCACGTTCTACAATCTACGAACTATGCATGATTTAGTAATCATCGGTGGCGGCCCTGCCGGCGCAGCCGCAGCCGTGTATGCCGCGCGCAAGCAGCTGAAAACCGCTCTCATCGTCGAGGATTGGGGCGGGCAGAGTGCTGTGTCTTCCGAGATTCAAAATTGGGTTGGTACGTCCGCTATCTCGGGCGCTGATCTGGCAGATAACTTGAAGAACCACGTAGAAGCGTACGCGGGCAAAATCCTGGATATCAACCGTGGTACCCGCGCGATCGCGCTTACAACATTTGACGATCGCGTCGAGGTCATGACGGCCAAGGGCGAAAAGGTGGAGGCGCAGACAGCGCTCATCGCCAGTGGTGCAACGCGGCGCAAGCTTGAGGTCCCCGGGGCAGCGCAATTCGACCAAAAGGGCCTTACCTACTGCGCCTCCTGCGACGGCCCGCTCTTTGAGAGCAAGGATGTTGCGGTGATTGGCGGCGGCAACGCTGGATTCGAAACGGCGTTGCAACTCCTCGCGTACTGCAAAACAGTTACACTTCTCAATCGCACCGACACATTCCGCGCTGATGAAATATCGGTCGCAGCCGCACTCGCGCATCCCAATATGAAAGCGGTCATGAATGCAGTGCCTGTCGAAGTCATTGGAGAGCAGTTCGTGACTGCACTTCGCTACTCCGCCGGAGGCGGATCCGCCTCCGGCGGAAAGGATAGAGTTGAAAAGACTTTGGCAGTGGAGGGGATTTTCGTCGAGATCGGACTTCTGCCCAACACCGCGTGGGTGGGCGACACATTGGTAAAAAATAAGATCGGCCAGATCGTCGTTGACCCAAAAACGCAGCGCGCGTCGCACCAGAGAGTCTGGGCCGCAGGAGATTGTACGGATGGTCTGTATCACCAAAACAACATCGCCGCCGGCGATGCCGTGAAAGCGCTGGAGGACATCTACCTCTTCTTACGCAAAGTCACGAGCGAGATTTAAGACGTAATTCGTTTGATCACCGAAAACGCGCGGTCGACATCCTTGTTGTCGAAGAGGATGCTAAACTCTGTCCGCACCGACATGACCTCGACGAAACTTATGCCCTCCAGCGCGATCGCTCGCAATATTGGATAGTACACTCCCGGCACGCTCAAGCTTTCCTCCGGCAGGCGCATGGTGATGGCCGAGAGATTCTCTGTTTTTCGCACACCAATGATGCGTCCGAGGGCCTTTTCGATGTCGGCTACGAGTTCCACATTGGCAATAACGATGATCTCGTACAGTCCGATCGAAAGATTGAAAAACAATTCCTTTCGCAGCTCGGCACTCTTCGCCACCGCTTCGAACGTCGGCAAAATATCGGACGAGTGCGGAAGCGAGAACTCGACGAGATTCGAACGCACGGTGATGTCGCTGACACGCTTCAGAAAACGGGCGCCATATTGCGGCCGCTGAATATTTTTTGCCATGCGATGGAGCGCCATCGCGATCGCTGCTTCCGATACCTCTTCGTAGAGGCGCTTTTCTACATCCGGCTTAATCTTGCGTGCAATTTGAGCATTATTGGCAATCCCCTCCGCTATAGCCTCCATATAAAAAGGCGACCGGCCAATAATCTCCTCCACCGCCTGGCTGATGGTTCTCATCGTTAGAATTATAACAAATTGATATAAAATTGTCAATTATGAACGAAAACTTCTCCAAGCTCCGCCATTGCCGTATCGTGTGTGTAACCCAGAAGCAAAGGAGTAGGGGCATGGGTCAAGCAGTTCTTTCCGTAGGGAATAGCAGCTCATCCGTTAGCGATTTCATGGCCATTCGGGGGCGTCGGTACGCCTTGACGTGCGAGTGTGGGTGCGGAATGCGCTTCTGGCGTAAGCAAGAAGCCCTCAACGGACACCGGTGGACATTGTATTGCCGAGCTTGCTCGAAAGTGGCATACCTTTACGATGTGCTCGGAGGCATTTTTTGCGTCTCGGCTACCGAAATTCCGGCAAACATGACCCCTGATGAGTTCGCTTCCGTGCTGTTGCACCGCGCCAACGCAGAGTTGGCCCTCGAGGCAAGCTGACCGCCGTCGCGGCAGGAGGATCGGAAGGTCGATTCTCCTCGCGAGGCGGTCTTCTGATTTTTAATGCAGGAAATGGCGGATGCCGGTGAATACCATTGCCATGCCGTGCTTGTCGGCGGCGTCTATCGAGTCTTGGTCTTTCAGCGAGCCGCCGGGCTGGATGATGGCTGTTGCGCCTGCTTCGGCCGCGGCTTCGACACAATCGGGAAAGGGCATGAAGGCGTCAGAGGCCATGACCGCACCCTTCAAACCTAGAGGCGAGGCCTCTAGGTTTTCGGAGGCTTTGAGGGCGGCGAGTTTGGCTGAATAGATGCGGCTCATCTGTCCTGCCCCAATGCCCACTGTGGCCCCGCCCCTCGCATACACGATCGCGTTTGATTTTACGTGTTTACACACGGTGAATGCGAATTTCATGTCGGCCATTTCTTGCTCGGTCGGCGCACGCTTAGTGACTGTTGTGAGTTCTCCTGCTAACATATTGCAGTCAGACGTTTGCACGAGAAACCCTCCCGCAATTGATTTTACTACCCGCTCTTGTTTCGCTGGATCGGGCATGTCGCCTGCTATCAAGACACGCACATTCGGTTTGGCAGCCAACGCCTTCATCGCATCATCGCTGGCCGTTGGCGCTATCACAACCTCAAGGAAAATTTTTACAAGCTCCTGCGCTGTTGCCGCATCAAGCTCACGGTTGAGTGCTACGATTCCACCGAAGGCGGAGACGGGATCGCAGGAAAGTGCCCTCAGGTATGTATCTCGTAAAACCCGCAAGGCGTCGCCTTGCGGGTTTTTAGGATCAGATGATGCGATTGCGACGCCGCTGGGGTTCATATGCTTCACTATGACCACCGCGGGCTCTGAGAACTCAGCTACACACTCGAATGCGGCGTCGGCGTCGGCGATGTTGTTGTAGCTTAGCTCTTTGCCTTGCACCTGCTGAGCGCGGGCGACACCCGGCCGATCGCTCGAAGGATCGAGGTAGAGGGCGGCCTCCTGATGCGGATTCTCACCATAGCGAAGCGCGCGCGCTGCGTGTAGTTTGAGATTGAGTTCATCTGGCCATTCCATATCAGGCAGTCGTTATTTTTTTCCGAAATGCACCGGGATAATTTTGCAGCGCGAGCGCGAGCGCGATCGAGGCGATCGAGAGATCGCGGAATAATACTTGGAGATCATTCCATCCAAAAAAGACGATGGTGAGTAGTATGAGTGCGGCTGCGGCAGACGGCCAGAATATTTTCCAGTCCGACAGGATCCACAGGGCGAGCACGATCTCCACAATGCCGAAACTATGCAACAGCATAGGGTCGGGCACGACACCTCGCATAAAGTGCGGGAAGTAGCCTATCCACGCATTTGGGTCGAAGATAGCGTTCAAGGGTGGGTAGAGGAACGCGAAAGCCAACCCCGCACGTAAAACGAGATTGGCGTGGTCGCGCTTCATAGCGATACGTTATTGAACGATGACCTTACCAAATGCCGTCGCATTCATGTGATCATGGTAGCCCCACGTGCCCACCTTGTCGAAGGTAAAGCTGTATGTGCTGCCTTGTTTGCATTGATCAAGCGGTGCGGTGCCACTGTACCCCGCCGCGCAGTGCTCCTGTCTATTGGTATCGTCATAAGCAGTGTGTGAAGGGTGCATGGCAGAAGCGATCCACATGGTGCTTCCCGCACTATCCACGAAGGTTACCATTCCGCCTTTGGCGATCGTAACCTCCGCTGGTGAAAACATTTTGCCGTCATACATGACCGTTGCCGACATGGCCACACCAGTGGCAGGGCCCGCCTGTGCTGACATATCCGATGCAGCGCCGCTGCCGCTCGGGCTTGGGGCGGCGCCCTGCTCGCCCATCGCTGGCAATGCCGAAGACGCGGCACCCTGATCGACGGGGGACATTTGCGAGGAAGACCATACCCAATACGCGCCCGCAGTTATGATAATGATCGCTATAATCCCTATCCATGCTGTTTTACTCATACGTAGTTTTGCACTCTAAAGGTTAATAAATAACAACCATCGTCCAGTATACACTACTTGCCTTTTCCTTCTTTCTTCGCCAAGAATTCCCTGCCATGACCCACATCGATATTGACGGGAATGTCGCGCCTGCAAAGCTCGCATGTCTCCGCCGGCCACTGCTCCAAGTGCAGGTCGACGAGCGCTTCAAAGCGCGGTGGATTGCCGACAGCTTCCCTCGTGACGCCGCCCCGATTGCAGATGGCGATCGCGCCAATGACATCAGCGCCTACCGCACGCGCCGCCTCGACGACTTTTTTGATCGAGCCGCCGGTCGCCGTCAGATCTTCCACAATGAGAGTGCGTTTGCCCGCGATCACTTTGTCGTAGCCACGGCGGATGATGAATCCTCCATTTCCATCTTTGTCGGCATAGACGCCGTATACTTCTCTCCCCAGCATTTCGGTGAGGTGATGCGCTGTCCAAGTGGAAAGAATGATGGCCCCGTTGGCGGGACCAAGCACTACCTCGACGTTGTCCTCTCTGAACTTTTCCGCCATAGCCCGGGAAAGCTGCGAGACGTAGCCGACATGCGGATAGATAGCGTCTTTGTTGACATACGTACCGGCATGCAAGCCCGAATTGAAAACGAAATGACCGGTACGAAATGCGCCGACATTTTGGATTATTTGCAATACTTCGGCTTCGTTCATAATTTGAAACATTCTACATTAATTTTCGGATTTCGCCATCGAACGTTTGTGCACTCCGGCGCGCCGCCTCGGCGTAGTCAGCGCCAGACGAAGCAAAAATAATCGCCCGCGCGATCGCGATGATGAAACCCCTCCCTTGCGCATTCTTTGCAGCAGCGACGCATTTCGCGAGATCGCCATGCTGCGCACCGATACCGGGGATGAGTATGGGCATGTCGGGAGCGATCTTTCGGACTGCTCCTAATTCTTCTGGGTAGGTCGCACCGACGACGAGGCCGCAATTGCCCGCCGTGTTCCATTCATGCGCGACGTGCTGCGCGACGACTTGATACAGAGGTTGTCCTTCAATCTCGAGATCCTGAAACTCGCCCGCTCCCGGATTGCTCGTGCGGCATAAAACGAAGATCCCTTTTCCGCCATGATCGAGGAAAGGCTGGAGTGATTCGCGCCCCATGTAGGGATGTACGGTGATAGCATCGACATCCAGATATCCAAACATGGATTCGACGTAGCCAGCGTTGGTATTGCCGATGTCGGCGCGCTTCGCATCCAAAATAACGGGCACATCAGGTGCGACTTTTTTTATATGGAGGATCGTTTCTCGCAGTGCCGTGAAGCGCCCATCGCCGTGGGCCTCATAAAATGCACTGTTCAGCTTGTAGGCACCCACCAAGTCGTACGTGGCGTCCACGAGGGAGCGATTAAACGCAAAAATCGTCTGCCCCGCATCGCCCGTGCGCACCGATACAGGGATCTTCTCAAGATCGCTATCAAGCCCCACGCAGAGGAATTTCCCCTGGTCCCACTGCCTCCCCAAAAGCTCCCGAAAATTCCGCTTCGCCATTGGGCTGCATAGTAGCATAAAACAAATCAAAAAGGCGCCCGAATGGAAGGCGCCCTTTATCGAAGTTAGACCGGATGGCCTACACAGGCTCACTCTGAATATTACGGCCGCAGAGCATATTCCTCCCCTGCTGGCGGATGTTCCAATGGACCCAATGCCAACGCCCGGACTCAAGCAATTCGAGCTTGAACGCGAACTGCTCAAGGTCCCGTTCCTCCGAATAGCTCAGGAGTTCTGTCAGAGCTTCGACGAAATCATCGTCGCTGAGTGCGCGATTCGCTGCCACCCCGACGCCCCAAAGCGGTTCCGAGGTGTTCAAGTCAACAAGCTGAAGGCAAAGACCCTCAGGGTACGTAAAAACAGCAATCGCCTGGCTCGGCGGTCGCCTGCGCATCGGTCCCATGGTCTTCGCTGCCTGCTGGGCCAATGTTGGAAGAGAAGCGTAACGATCAGGCATGGTCAACCTCATATTATGCTGATTGAGGAACACTGTGTCCCACGATGAATTAATGAGATTCACCGGAGGGCTTATGTTCCCCACCGTTTTCAAAGAACATCCGCCGGAGGCAAATCCGCCTCGGGAGGAAAAGCACAACGAAAAAATCTCCCAACGCGGGAGATCTTTTCGTAGGTATCTTCCCGTAAGGGCCCGGAGAGCACCTTGTCCCTCGATGTACTCGGGATAGGTTGCTGGCGGGTCAAACGGGACGGAGCCCTAACCGCACTCTTAATACTTCTGACTAAGCTACAGCGATAGTACCAAACCGTATTTCACAATGCAAGTTGCCGTCGGCGTAAGAGAAGAATTACTATAAATAGCGCGTTGGTGATAATAATTGAGATGGGAAATAGCGCCGTGGTGAGGTTGAACGAAGCGAGTGCAAAGAGACTGATGAGATATTTTAGCTCACCCAAAACATAAAGGCTTGTCGTTTCTTCATGTGGTTTTCGGTACGTTTTGCGCCAGGTCGGCGCAAAAGCAATCAGGTCGACGATGGTAATGATGATGACCGCGGAGAGCGGATCATTGGTCAGCCGCCAGAGTAGGATACCCACGAGTGCTCCCGCAAAACAAATCCAATCGAAAACAGTAATGTCCCGTTCACCTTTTGAGAAGGCGAGGATCGCGATGCCGAGCACGCCGATCACACTTACACCGTTGACCCAGGCACCTGGCCCACCGCCTGCTGAAAGCTGTGCGAGAAACGCGATGCCTAATATAAGGGCAAATCCGATCCACGTAAAAGGGTGCGGCTTGGTAGTACCCCGCAGTATGTCGAGATAGTATGGAATGTAGCCGATGATCCCGACAATGCTGGCAATCAAACCAAGAATGATCTTGTAGTCGTACACTCGTGCAGCATAACGCTCGGATTACATTTTCTCGGGCTGGATGATGCCGAAGAGGTTGCCGTCGGGGTCTTTGAAGTAGGCGAGCTTGCCGACGTGTGGCACGTCCATTTTATCCATCGCCACGATGCCTCCCGCAGCTTTGGCTTTGTCATAATAGGTGTCGATATTGTCGACGCCGACGATGCACACGAAAGCGTTGGGACCTACGCCCTCCGGAGCCTTCGCGGCATTGCGCGTCATCATACCGCCGTTGATGCCAAGATCTTCCATTTTTACGCCCTTCGCCATTTCATCGGGGCCAGGGCCAGTCATGACGAGGACGTAATTGCTGTACTCGCCACCCATCTGCTGCATCTCCCATCCGAACACATCGGAATAAAACTTCTTCATCGCCGCCACGTCAGTGGCGTGGATCTCAAAATGCACGACTCGATTCATAGATTGAAAATTCTATAAATAATACTGCACAGTATACGTGGAAAGATGAAGGTGCAAAGAAGATGACGCGCCGCGCAATGTAGTGCATAGTAAGAACCAATTGGGTATGAAAACCGTCAATGCGGCGTGCGCCGTACTCTACGAGATCGCATTTTTGCTCTTTTTCGTACTGCTTATTCTGGCGCCCATTCACGCCCTCGCCACGCGGCACTTCGACGTGGTGCAGACCATAGATGCGTCGCACGCTGTGGTGAGGGGCGACGTGCGCACGCTATCACCCGGCAGCACCGTTCCACTCTATCGGTTCAACCCTGATTGGAAGGTGCCGATCGGCGAGGCACGCGTTGAAAGCATGTCGGAAAATTCTGCACTTATTTCTATCGATCCTTCGGCCATGCGGTGGCCACTCGGGAGGCAGAGTATCATTTCGCGCGAAGGCGACACGTGGTACATCAGCATGGGATCAGACCTCGGCATGACAACAAACACGTACTTGAGTGTGTACCGCGATCGCAAATCGCTCGGGCAGGTGGAGATCGTCAAGGTAGAGCAGCACCGCTCGATTGTTCAGGTCCCTGCCTCCATGGGGGACGTGGGTGGACTGGTCGCGGGTGAATTTGGATTTGCAACGCAAGCGACCGTGTACCGCAGTTACACACTTTCTTCCGTAGAAGTGGGAGTGATCCTGCTCGCGCTCCTCGGATACGCTGCGCTGTATCGGAAGGCAAAAGGTTCACCATTTATATTTCTGGGTGAGCGCGTGCGTCGCATTCCCCTCCCCAAAACCTCCCTTTGGTGGCTTGTACAGGTGGCTGCGGGTATTCCATTCTCGTGGTTTATGACAAAAATGCCTCTGTACCTTGTCGTGTACATTCTGGCGTACCTGTCGAAACACCTCTTAGGACAAGAGCAGTACCTCTATCCTCTCGCCGATTTGATACTCCCCTATGCGTGGGCGCTGGTCGCGTGCACCTACTATGGGTACCTTGCGGTGATCCACCGCTCACCTATTGCTGATTTCTGGCGCTCAATCTCATACAAAGGCAAGAGCGCGGTGAAAACGGTATCATTCAAACGCGGGTTCTTACTCTGGGCGCTCCATCTCATCATCGTGTACGCATTCGCCTGGACACTGTGGGGATTTTTGCTTGCCGATATACAGTCCGCCAGCGCGATCGGATTCCCCGCGCCCTCTCGCGAAGCCTGGTTCGAGCAAATGAAACTCATCGTCTGGGCGCTCACGGTGATCGGCGTCCTCATCGGCTACGGTTATTCCGTGGTAAGCATTCTCTGGGGAAAATATATTCGGAATCTCGATTTTACCGTGACTGGCTGGCTGACCAACGGCTTTTGCTACCCCCTCTTTGGCGTCATCATTTGGCATATGATCCCATCCTTTACGGGTCTGGATCCGATCATCACGGGAGGTCCCTTGCAATCCCTCATGCTCTCCCTCGGACTTCTCTTCAATGTGCTGTATATGCTTTCTATCTTCAACCTCGGCATCCTCTTCGATCTGATGGCGGATAAAGGTGTGCGCACGAGCGGGTTCTATAGCGTGGTGCGGCACCCGAGCTATTCGCTCGAAGTGTCGATGTTTTTCGTCACCGAATTGGTGGGGCTCGCGGCCGGTGTGCAATCGCTCGCGATCCTGATGTATTTCTTCCTCTATTGGATCCGCGCCGAGCGCGAAGATAATTTCATGGCATACAGCAATCCTCTGTATACTCCGTATACGGTGGCCACGCCATACAAATTCATCCCCGGCATCTATTGATTCCCTGAAATTCAAGAGGCGACACCTCTTGAATTTTTGCCTACCGCTTCCGCTTTTCGCCTGTTGGCCCAGTAGTCTTCTACGAGGCCGAGGTGGCCGAGGCGTGCGTGGATGGCGCTTGGTTTGCGGCCGAACTGCTTGGCCATCTCTTTTTGGTGTTTATCTTCGGAGAACATTTGTTTGAGGAGTGCGTCGTCAGTTTCGTTCCACGGCTTACCAGCGTTGGGAAATGTTTGACGAAGCTTATCGATACGCGACAGCAGCTGTGGTTCCACCTTTTGAACCTTTTCCCTCCCGCCACTTGCGACGATGAAATTTCGCGCAAGTTTTTCATGCTCGTCCCGTGCCATTGTTTCAAACGTCTTGCGCGCAGAAGCCGAGCGCAGTTTGAATTCCCGATCTTGCCGCGCAACCTCCGGATGCACTTGCAGCGCGCGATCGTTGAGGCCGAGCAGGTGGAGGTTCTCAAGCGAGCGCACACGCGACAGTGCCACGTAGCCCTGGCCGTATTCAAACGCTTGCGAGAGGTCTATGACCGCCGCGTCCAGAGTCATCCCCTGACTCTTGTGAATGGTGATAGCCCACGCGAGCCGCAGTGGCAGCTGTGTGATACGCGCGAGCACTCTCGCGCCGTCCATCATCGACCACTCCATCGAATCTACATGGATCTGATTGCCGCGCAGTCCGCGCACGATCGGAGTGCCGTCTTCCGCGAATCCTTCCACTTCTCCCAGGGTGCCGTTGGCGAAACTGCGATCGGGATTGTTCTTGGTAAACATGACGCGCGCGCCGATCTTGAGCGAAAGCCGCTCGGGTGACAGACAACTGCGCTTGAGCGTTTCCACCAGTCGCTCCGGCCCGCGCGAGAGCATCTCGAACGTGCGCGCCTCACCTGCGACCGCAGCGAGACGCTCCGAATTTTCGTGGTCGACGTTTTCATTGTGTGCATAGAGGCGCGGAAGGCTATCTGCTGCCGAGCTGCCGCGGACGGGCATGCGTCCTGCAAGCGCCGCGCGCGATGCCTCATCAATGCGACCCGAGCGGATCGCCGCGAGTACCGAGAGGAAAGCGGCATCTTCTTGCCGATGCTGCTCGTGCAGATAGCAATGTATCGTATTCAGTGCGCTCCATGCGGGAGAATGATAGGAAAACCCCGACGCAGAGGTCGGGGCCCTGACGCCTTGAAGGAGTCGTGGCAGCTTTGTACCTTCGCGAACGATTGGGGGTAGCTGAAAAAAATCCCCCACCAAAACGACTTGTAAACCTCCGAAGGCCTCCTTCTTCTTGCGGCGAATTTCACGGCACACCGCGTCCACCATCGACAGGGTGCCGGCAGAGAGCATCGAGACTTCATCAATGATGAGCACACGCGCATTGCCTATGCGCCCCACCACTCGTTTGTTCTGTGCAATGTGGTCAAGGTCATACGAGGTGAGGTCACGCCGAATGCCGATACCGCTCCACGAATGGATTTCCACCGATGTGCGTCGCGGCGATGCCGGTGGAGGCGCAGATGCTGGGCTCGATCGCGTGCTCCCGCAGCCAGCGCACGTAGGCGTTCACTGTATGCGTCTTCCCGCTCCCCGGCTCTCCAGTGAGAAAGACATTGGCGCCAGTCTGCAATATCTTAAGCGCCGTTTCCTGCTTCATCGCATCGAGTATACTATAGACCATTATGGGTCATCTCATCCTCGTGCGGCATGCAAAATCCGAGTGGAATGCGCTCGGCAAATGGACCGGGTGGCAGGATGTTTCGCTCTCGGAAGAAGGCCGCGCGCAAGCGGCAGAGACGGCCGAGCAGTTGCGCGGGCTGGCTATTGATCGCGCGTATACTGCTGATCTGAAGCGCTGCAGCGAAACACTCGATATAATACTTGATCGCCTCGGCGCTCGTGGCATTCCGATCATTGTCGAACCCGCCATCAAGGAGCGTGATTACGGTATCTTCACGGGGAAAAATAAATGGCAGATCAAGGAGCAGGTCGGCGAGGAGAAATTCCAGCGGATCCGACGTGGGTGGGACGAAGCAATCCCCGAGGGCGAAACGCTCAAAGACGTCCATGCCCGCGTCGTACCGTATGTTACGGAGCATATTTTGCCTGATGTTACCGACGGAAAACGTATACTGATCGTCTCGAGCGGTAATGCCCTGCGCGCGATCGTAAAATATCTTGAGAACATCTCCGACGAAGCGATCGCCGATCTTGAGATCGGCGTCGGTGAAGCATACGTCTACGAACTCGATGGGCATGGAAAAATACTCTCAAAGCACATTCGCGCCGAGAAAGTAGATAAAGGCAAAATTTAGCCTCGTTCAGTGGCGTGTTCACGAATATACTTTCCAAGCTGCTCCGCATCCGCATCAATGCTGTAAAAGGCATTGGCTGCAAGCGTATCTTCTAAACCTACGAATCTTGCTGGCCGCTCCGGCACAAAGCCGAGCGCTTCTTTGATAGTGTCCTCAAATTTTACCGGCAGCGCGGTACCCATACAGACCATTGGCACGTCTTCGCTGACGTCCTTGCAGCGCCATCCTACGCTCACCCCGTCGGCGGTATGTGGGTCAATAACGATCTTGGCTTTAGCATACACGCTCCGAATCGCTTCCAATCTATCTGCATGCGTGGAACTCCCACTCTCGAAACCGAGATTATGAAGTTGGCTAACCGCAACTCCGTAGTCCGCGAGGTCAACCTTTTTATTGGTTTCAAACTCCTGCATGTAAGCAGCTGTCTTCTTCGAATCCCCGCCAAACACATCAAATACCAGCCGCTCGTAATTCGACGCTTTGGATATGTCCATCGAAGGACTCGATGTCACGCGCGCGGGCGACAGCCGGTAGACACCGGTCTTGAAGAGTCTGTCCAGCACGTCGTTTTCATTCGTGGCAACGACGAGACGTCGGATAGGTACACCCATGCGCTTGGCGATATATCCGGAGAGCACATTGCCAAAATTACCAGTGGATACGGCAAAATCCACCGGGTCTCCTACGCTGCGCACTGCTTGCAGGTAGCCGGAAACAAAGTATGGGACTTGGGAGGAAATCCGTCCCCAATTTATTGAATTCACGGCGCCGAGCTTTGAAAATTCTTTCTGCCCCTTCAATCGTTTTACGAGATCCTGGCAATCATCGAAACGGCCGCGGACGCTTACATTAAATATGTTCTGGCCCGAGAACGACCCCATTTGCGCCTTTTGAAAAGCGCTCATTCCATTTTCCGGGCTCAACATAAATAGCTGCACCCGATCGAGCCCCTTGAAAGCCGCTTCTGCCGCAGAGCCAGTGTCGCCGGACGTGGCACCGAGGATGGTCAAGTGCTCACCGCGCCTCGAAAGTTCATATTGCATCTCTTGCGCGAGCACCAGAAGCGCCATGTCTTTGAATGCAGCCGTAGGCCCTAGCGAAAGCTGCTGTACATAAAAACCATCCTCCACCTTCATCAAAGGGACGATGTTGCCGCTCGCGACATCTCCAAACGCAGTTTCCGAGTATGCCGCATGAATGAGCGCATGCAGATCACGGTCGGGAATGTCTCCCTGTACCAACTTTTTCTTGACCGCAAAGGCGATATCGCGGTACGGCAGACGGCGGAGTTTTTCCAGTTCCTCAAGGGAGAATTGCGGGTACTCCGAAGGCACATACAATCCCCCATCAGGCGCAAGCCCTGCGAGGAGCACATCAGTGTATGATCGTTCCTCTTTCGATTCATCTCTTGTGCTGATCATTCTCATAAGAAACATTACGCGTTCAAATATGATCGAATGATGCGCAATGTCGCTTCTCCATTTTTATCGTAAAGTTTTCTCACTGGAATAGTGATGTGCGCTAGGCGGCGATATTTTTTGAGACGGTCGGAGAGTAATGCTGGATAACAGCGCGCGAGCGTTTCCTTTTCCGTTTCTCCATTTCTAGGAGCGTAAAAACCATTCCATACGAGCGGTTTGGGTTTCTCGGCAAATTTCTGCATCATTGTTTCCAAAGAATCATCGCCAGCGTCGATGTTGACGATCAAACAATTCTCCTTCAGCCACATCGTTGTCGGGTCATCGAGATGAATAATGCTTCCGGTCGTATCAAAGACGAGGTTCTTTCCGTGCGTGTCCAGAAAATCGACTTTCGTGTAGCGTGCTTCCGCTTCCAAATATATGCGTTCCCGGTCATGATAATCAGGGCTGTCGGGAAAGCCCAGCCAAGCGGCAACTTCGTCCTCACTTTTTAAACCGAGTGATCGGAATATCTCCTGGTCGACCCGATACCAGAAAAAACCACATTCGTCCTGCAACACTTGCGCCCGATAGCTCTTGCCCACGTTGGACATCCCGACGAAGGCGAGACGGAACGTTCCCTCTGCAATATGCCGATCATATTCAGCTTGCGTAAGTTGTTCAGATTGCCCCATCCTCGAAAGAGTACACGGCCTTCACGAAATAACAAAAGCGCCGTTTTTAAACATTATCTGTCCAAGGACTCCCCTTGGACAGCACTTGCTTATTTGCTTGAATAGGAAAATAATGCGGATATGCGGATATGAATGATGCTGGAATTGAACACCTTTTGAAGCCGCTGGCGAATCGACGGCGTTTGGCGATCCTAAACTTTCTACGCGCAAGGAAAGAGGCCCATGTGGGGCAGATTGCGGAGTTTGTGCGACTTTCCCTCCCCGCCACTTCAAGACATCTGACAATGCTAGAACGCGTCGGATTCCTAGAGAAAGACCAGCGGAGCCTCAACGTCTATTACCGAATCTCCAAAGGCGCCTCGCCCATACTCACATCTGTTTTTGATCTGTATTAAACATATCAGCTTGCCGGACGCCCTGTCGGATACCATCGACCGTCGCCCGAGCGTCAACACATGCAACTACTTGCTTATTCAAGCAAGTAAACAAGTGATGGATTGGGAGCGTTGAAATCTTTGACAGCGCGTCGGCCATTCACCCCGAGCCAAACATTTACGTGAGTAAATGGATTGAACTTGGCATCGCAGCCGCAGCAATCCTCCTCATGACATGCAGCGGTGAATCTTATTTACTTTTTGCGTGCGCCAACATAAGAATGATCTGATATCCCAATCCTGCAACGAGGACGTGCCATAGAAAATGGGTTCCAAGGGGTATCAGGGGGCACAATAGAATATCTGTGCTCCTAAATATTATTGCTGTTAGAAAGGTGAATGACGCGGAAACAAAGATTACTTTGGCAGACGGAAACTTTTTTATATAAATTATCCCCGCAATCACAAAACCTCCTAGCAATATTACGTATGGCAAGGAGTCATTTAGTATGGGGAACCGCTCCGTTATTATGACCGAAGCAAGAAGAAGGGTAAAATATATGGTGGCTACTATTTTCGATCTTGTAATTTGAGTTAAAAGCAAAATCGCTACGATGGAGACAAAGAGGCCAATCGAGAAAGTGTCCAGAATATCGCCCACATGAGAATTTGTGGTGTGCCACCATGCACTACCTATTCCGATTACCCCTAAAAGAATTGGAAGTATGTAAAGTCTGGTAGCTGGTTGTTGGCGCAAGTATTGATATGCAA
Organism: Minisyncoccota bacterium; assembly: GCA_036517335.1. Classification (GTDB taxonomy): domain Bacteria; phylum Patescibacteriota; class Minisyncoccia; order Phycocordibacterales; family UBA2100; genus UBA10103. The sequence goes on from DATDWX010000029.1 coordinate 38,942, forward strand.
GAAAAGCAGCTATCAAAAAAGTGACATTGGAAATTGCATTCAGAGGTTGCGACAAAAAATGTCCGCTTAGCGATTCGCAATATTGAGTCGGTATATCTAGCATGATCTAAAAGTTCGAATGTTGTTTGGTAATGACCGCCTTCGGCGCACCAAAGACGGAGAGGGGGAGATTCGAACTCCCGATGCCTTGCGGCATGGCGGTTTTCGAAACCGCTCGTTTCAACCACTCACGCACCTCTCCGTGGGAAAACAGTAGCATCTTTTGCCAAAATCTTCAAAAAATCGTACTATATCAGTGCTGCTACTGGGGCTTGCCCTTCGTAGCTTTAGCGTAGAAGGGGCCCCATCGTCTAACGGTTAGGACACAAGCTTTTCAAGCTTGGAACCAGGGTTCGATTCCCTGTGGGGTCATCGCGTCAAGCGCGATATATGAGTTTACATACCACGAGGGGCTTTCTGCCGGTCACCGCGGCTATTTCCGGCAATGCGCTTGTCACCTGCGCCAAGCTTATCGCCGCCTTCGCTTCTGGCTCGAGCGTGATGTTCTCCGAGGCCATACACTCCGGAGCGGACACGACCAATCAGATACTTCTCTTGATCGGCCTGCGACGTTCGCTCAAAAAGGCGGATGATACGTTTGAATACGGGTATGGCAACGAGCGATTCTTTTGGGCGCTGCTATCCGCTTGTGGCATCTTTTTTATCGGCGCCGGGGTCACGGCATACAATGGCATCCACTCCCTCATTCGGCCAGCCCATGTGGAATTGGATTGGATCGTCTTTGTGGTATTGCTGTTTTCCTTCGTAGTGGAGAGCTATAGCTTTTACGTGGCAGGCAAGGATCTGTGGCAAACTTCCCGAGAAACCACGTGGCGAGGACGGCTGCGCGGTGCCGATTCGGCGACCCTTGCGGTCTTGCTGGAGGACGCCATCGCTGTATTCGGCGTGGTCGTGGCGTCCGTGGCACTTCTGCTCTCTTACTACACGGAGAACACCATGTGGGATTCTATTGGATCCTTGATTATCGCCTCTCTCCTTGCGGCGATCGCGCTCATCCTCATTGTGAAAAATCGCGCCTACCTCATCGGCAAATCCATGCCCGAGGGACTCCAGGACGAGGTGATCGCCCTTCTTACGATGGACCCGGCCATTGAGCGCGTTATTGATTTTAAATCTACGACGGTCGGGTGGGACGCGTACCGCATAAAATTTGAGATCGAATTCAATGGCTCGTCGCTCGCGCGTGAGGCGTACGGCAAATCAAGTATGCGCAAGCAGTACGATGAATTGGCAAACGATTTCGAGGCATTTAAGCGCTTCAGTGCAGAGTACGCCGATCGTATACCGCGCCTCGTCGGGCGGAGGATAGATGAAATAGAAAAGCGCATCAGGGATAAGCACCCCTCCATCCGGCACATAGACATCGAGATCAATTAGCAGAAAGCATCTTACTCCCAAACACAAAGGCTCGCCTTTCGGCGAGCCTTTGCTCGATTCAAAACATCACACTCGTGCTGGATGCCTGCGCACTATGGGTGCGATGCGATGTAGGCGCGGGTGAGGGGTCCGAAGTTGCCAGCCGCCGGGGAGATGCCTACCGACGCTTGCCACTTGGCAAGTGCCTTCTTTGTGAGACCGCCAAATTTGCTCGTCTCTTTGCCCGGGCTGCCTGCACCGTTTGAGGTAACGATGAAGCCATGAGTGTTCAGATACACTTGCAGGGCCTTCACATCCGCGCCCGTCGCGCCGAGAGAGAGGTTGCGTTTGAAGCTCGCGTTGGCATTCGCATTCGCGAGCGCAGAGGCGGAAGGACTTGCCTTGCCACCGAGTGCCTTGATTTGCGCCAAAAGCGCGTTCAATTGCGCCTGCAAGGATGCCACCGTAACGGTACCGGCGCTCGCGGGGGTAGTTGCCGCGGGCGTGCTCGCGGGGACGATGCTTCCGCCGCCACCGCCTCCACCACCTCCGCCGCTGGCACCTGCTATTACCGCCCCGCTGCCGCTGCCGCCAGAGCTTTGGCCACAGAGCGTGGACGTAGAGGGCGTGACCGTGATGGTGGTCGTCGCTGAATTGGAAGCTGCTGCCAGCGTGAAGTCAGAATTGTTGCTGTTGCAGTGCGTGTCAGTAACGAATCCCGTAGACCCGGAGAGCGCCATCTGATTTCCGCTATTAGCCACTACTTTGGCGGAAGAACCAGGTGCGACTGTGATGGTGAACGACGACGTATCCACCACCGTATTCACGATACCTCCAGCTGTCACCGCCATCGAAACGCCATTGACGCTGAAATTTGTGCTGCCGGGGATTGATACGTCATTGTACGCTGCGGCGAGCGCAAGACCCGGAAGCAGTCCTGCCCCGACGAGACCTGCGAGAAGAAACTTCTTCATAGCATATTTCATGAGTTGATAATTGATGCTTGCCGACTTGCCTGCCCGGAAGTGGAAACGCTAGAACGTTCCCACTTCCGGCTGCTACATCGGTACAGAAGTTTCGACTAGGCCGGGCAAGTTCCGTATTGCCATTCAACAGATCCTACTCCGACGCCACCTTGGTAGGTAGTCGTACCGACAATGGAATTCCCTAGTACCAATCTGACTGGCGTTGCCGTTGATGTTGCAAATGTAGCGATGCAGCCAACTGATATTGTCGATGTGGCAGCGTTGGTGGTTGGGATGTTGAGCGGACTTGCGATCGTTGAGGAGGCCGCGGCAGTGAAACCACCAGTCAGAGTGGATGCGCCAGTCACGCTTATCGTGCCTGCCGTAGCGAAGTTGCCGGTCGCCGCTGTCGTCGTGGCAAAACCGTTTACATTGACGTTTCCATTGAGCCAGCTCTGGCCACTCGCCGTAAGGAGCGTCGTTGAGGCGTTGGTCAGGGCGGCCTGACCAGCGATTGTGGTTGTGATAGTGGATTTACCGATGCCGACAGCATTGGCCGTTGAGGTACCGATGTACAAGGCACCTGCTGCACCCGTGTCTATCGAGCTACCTGCAAGGTAGATCACATTACCGAGGAACGATGTCGTCGCCGTAGCGCTGCCGATGTTGATCAGTGTCGCGGTCGTTGTGCCGATATTGAGCGTACCCGCAGTCCACGAGTCTATACCATATGCCGCCCCCACCTTAACGTTGCCGTAGGCAATAACGTTGCCCGTCGACTGAATGGTCGTGGTCGCGTATAGGTTGCCGGCCGTTGTGACGTCTGTCGAGATCGTGGTCGCCGCTTGGACGATGCCTACGGTGAGGAGCGCCGCGACGAATGCCGCTGCGGTAATTTGCATCGGACCCTTCTGCGCAAACGAAAAAAACGATTGAACTTTATTCATGTTAATGAAGTTTATTAATAATTGATAACGCCTAACAAAAAACCCGATCCTGCGGTAATCCGCAAGACGCTTGCATTATACAGCGGGCGATTCCGCCTGGGAGGCTAGGAGTACACCCTCTGTGGATAAGTTATTTTCATGCCGAATAACAAGGAATTTCAGTAATTCCCGGTGTATACCATCGGCGAATAGTATGTATACGAAGGATATGGGTACCCATAATTAGCAGCGTATATATAGGTTGGGACATACGAATACGATGGCCCGTACTGAGGATACGCAAGCGTGTAGTACGGATACGAATAGGAACTATAGCTGGGGTATGGATCGTACATCGGCTGCGGCTGTACGTAGTAATTGTACGTATACCCCGAATTCGCCGAGGAGTATGCGCCTAACTGCATGGGCTGCTGCATCCCTTGCATCGAATACCCGTACTTGGGGCCATACGCCCACGCACTGGCGAGAAGTGGCGCACAGAGAGAGAGCGCCGCAGCCGCTACACCGAGTGTAGCGGCGAATGTATTTCTCATAACCATTGAATGATTACTTGGCGGTGAAGGTCGTGCCTGCGACCGAGCCACCGGCTTCGGTGATAAGGGCGTCTTTGTGCCAATCAAACTTCTTGTCGCCGTCGTCGGCATAGAGCAGTACCTGATAGCGCTCGCCTGCGACGGTCCCGCGCAGCAAAGACACAGTCACCTGCGATTGCGTCCCGACCGGGAACCATCCAGCGCCGAGGATGCGGCCACCCGCGTCCCGCACCGCGACCCAGCTTGGCTGATCTAATGTAACGCTTTGGACGGCAATGCTCATCCCTGCCACCTGATCGAATACTTGGACTGCTTCGCCCCCGGCGGGCATCGTACTGCCCCCCGATGGCACAGATGCCGACGACGTGGGTAGTGCGGCAGAATCACCCGCACCTGCATCAACGCCAGCGTCCGAGGTCGTGGCCATAGTGGATCCGGCTATACCGGCGAGTCCAGCGTCACGATTTCTTACCACCACCCACCATCCGCCAACAACAATAATAAAAACAAGAACAGCTATCACGATCTGATACGTACGTTCATTTGTCATAGTAAAGTATGTCGTTTGCACGCGACTTAATGAATATACAGTGAGTGTAGGGCACCGGAGTAAGCTGTCAATGCCCGCTAGATCCGATACCCCGCCTCCCCGTGGACGGCGATATCGAGACCTTCTTCTTCCTCGGCTGGACTCACCCTCAGAGGGAACTTCAGAAATGCGAGGATTTTCAGGAGGATCCATGTGGCGGCAAAGGCATAGATGCCGGCTGCGCACACGGCGATGAGCTGCACGAGAAGCTGGTGCGGGTTGCCAAAAAGCGCACCGTTGGCACCCGCGGCATTGATCGCAGTCTCGGCAAAGACGCCCGTGAGAAGCGCGCCAGTGAGGCCGCCTATACCATGTACTGCCCATACGTCGAGCGTGTCATCGATCTTGATGCGTCTATTACGCATGTATACCGCAATGTAGCAGACGACGCCCGCGATAATACCGATCGCGATACTAGCAATCGGACCCACATACCCTGAGGCTGGTGTGATGGCGACCAAACCGACGATCGCACCGGAGGCTGCCGCCATGGCAGAGACTTTCCTATTTTCCGCCCATGAAAGGAACGCCCACGTGAGCGCGGCCGCGGCCGCGGCCGTATTAGTGACGACAAAGGCGCTCGCCGCGAGCGCTCCCGAGGCCAGCGCGGAGCCTGCGTTGAATCCGAACCAGCCAAACCACAGCAGGACTGCCCCTAAGATCACAAATGGGATGTTGTTGGCGCTCGAGCCCACCGGTGTGCGCTTTAGACGCTTCCCCACTACGAGCGCCGCGGCGAGCGCGGCAAAGCCGGAGCTCATGTGCACCACCGTGCCACCGGCGAAGTCCATGGCGCCCAGGAGGTGCAGCCAGCCTTGCGGCGACCACACCCAGTGTGCGATCGGATCATAGACGAGCGTAGCCCAGAGCAGAGTGAACGCCACGAACGTTTTGAATTTGATCCGCTCCACGAATGCCCCTATGATGAGGGCGGGCGTAATGATTGCAAACATCGCCTGGTAGATCATGAAGACGAGGTGCGGGATGGTGGCTACGTAGTCAGCGTTCGGTGCGTAGCCCACACCTTGCAAGCCGAAGTACGCAAGATTGCCGATCAAGCCCTGTCCCGTGTCTGGCCCAAAAGCCAGTGAATAGCCGATCACAACCCACTGCACCGAGATGAGCGCCAAGACGATGACCGACTGCTTGATCACAGAAACCACGTTTTTCGATGAGACCATGCCGCCATAGAAGAACCCCACGGCCGGCGTCATGATCATGACGAGTGCGGCGGCAGCGAGCATCCATGCGGTGTCGCCGGTGTCGATCGCCGCGGGATCGTAGAGCCCTGCGGACGCTCCCGCAAAAAAGATCGTGCAATACCCGATAAGAGTGCCAACGACCAAAACCCAGAGCGCGTGTTTGACGAGCTGACTGTCTTTTCCTAAAAGCTGTTCCATAGAAGTTGGTTGGTTACTTCGTGATGATAAACGACCTCCGATCGCTTTATGGTAGTGCCAAGCGCCTTCGGCGATCGATCCGCGGCTGCTTGCTTAAATTTGATAAACTTCTCTTTACTTTCTTCACCGAGTGCCTCCGTCATAAATTTACTCGACTTGCAGAGTGCAATGGCGTCATTGATGTTGTAGGGGAGATACCGCAGACGGTCACGTTTGCTCTCGTCTTTTGCGAGCTTCGTACCCTCCATCCCAACTTTCAGCATCGTGTAGAGCACGAGGTAAGGGTTGGCGTCGGGCGCGACGCTACGCAACTCGATGCGCGCGGTACGTTCGTTGCCCACCGGTATCCGGATCATGCTGCCACGATCGATCGCCGAGACCTTGATCTGATTGGGCGCTTCGAAATGCGGATCGAGGCGGCGATACGCATTGACTGATGAGTTGAGCACGAGACAGATCTCTGGCGCGTGATTGAGAAGCCGCATTATAAAATCCCAGGCAATCCTCGAGAGCCCCTCTTCCCCCTTGGGGTCGTAGAAGATATTCTTCCTGTTTTTAGCGAGCGAGAAATTAGTGTGCATTCCCGAGCCGTTTATACCCATGAAGGGCTTTGGTAAAAAAGTGGCGGTAAGTCCCATGTTGCGCGCCACTTGCCGGCAGACGAGCTTGTAGAGCTGCACATTGTCGGCCGCGCGCACGACTTCAGCGTAGGAGAAGTTCATCTCGAATTGCGACGGCGCGACCTCAGGATGATCCTTCTCATTTTTGAAGCCCATCGCTCGGTGCGCCTCTGCAGAGCGATCTATAAACACCCGCAGCTTGTCCATCGGGAGTGAATGGAAGTAGCCGCCCGATGAAATGAGTTTAAATCCTATCGAAGGATCGAATATTTGCTCGGCGTTTTCGCCGTCTATAACGAATCCTTCGATCTCGCCTGCAGAATAAGCTGTGATCCCCTGCTTCTTTTTCAAGTCTGCCGTGTAAGCTTTCAGCCGACCGCGAAAATCTGAGATATACGGGGTGCGATCACGATTCATCACAGAAGCGAAGAAGATCACTTTGCCCGGTCCGAAGACATCGGCAGGCATGTAGCGGATAGAGGGCCAATCTACCTCGAGCCGCAGGTCGCTCTCGTGCTGCGGCGTGAAGCCACGGATGGATGAGCCGTCGAAGGTCAGGTTGGAAAGTGAGTCGAGGAGAAACTTCTTGTCATAATCGAGCATATGCAAACGCCCCTCGATATCGGAAAAGCATAGCGTCACGGCCTTAATGCGCTTTTCGCGTTTGAGGTAATCAACGTAGTGTCGCTCGGCTCCTGCTCCGCCTTTGTCAGAAAGTTCCTTGGCCTTGAGATTCATCTCCTCGAGCTTGTCGTAGGGTATCTCGAGGAAATCCTTTAGGTTAGTATTAATCATGCGCATGCAATGATAAATATTCTAATAATTAACTCAAATATACACAGAATTATTCTAAATACCCGTTGAATTGGGGATAAAAGGTGGATAAAACTCAAACTCTCGGCCTTTATGCCTCCGCGCGGATCGCGTTCCAGACGTCGGCAACGGGAATCGCGCCTTCGCGCAAGATGACGGGCTCTTCGCCGGATAGGTCGACGACGGTGGAGGCCATGCGCGGCAATATATCGCCCGCATCAACGGTGAGGTCGATACGCGCCGCGACAGCGCCGAGTTGCTCAAGTATGCCGTTGATAGAAAATGCGTGCGGCTTCCCTGCTGCGTTGGCCGATGTCGTCGTGAACGGCTGACCGAATTCCCTGGCAAGCGACAAGCAGAATTCGTTGTCGGGAATGCGGATGCCGATGGTATTTCTGTACCGCCCGATACCGTGCCCGAATTCTGGTTTCTTTTTTCCGCCAGAGGCGGATCCGCCTTTGGCGGAAAGCACAAGAGTCAGCGCTCCTGGAAAGAATTCTTTTGCGAGCAATCGAGCGTCGTCGGAAACTTCCGCATACCTCCCCGCCATTTCCATGTCCGCAACGACACAGTGGATCGGTTTATTTTCGTTGCGCCCTTTGATCGCGTACACTGCGCCGACCGCCTCATCGGAAAAAGCGTCGGCGCCGAGGCCGTATAAGGTATCGGTCGGATAGATGATGACGCCGCCGCGCGCGAGGACTGCAGCAGCACGCTGGACACATTCCCCCATGCTTGCGTCATTGAGTTCCAACCGCTCCATACAGCAATGCTACCGAACTTCTTCGCTTTCTGCTATATTTTGGAGGTTCTTTTGCGCGGTTAGCTCAGTGGTAGAGCGACCCCTTGACGTGGGGTAGGCCGAGGGTTCGATCCCTTCACCGCGCATCATTAGAAAATCTTATGCGCTTGTGCGTTTAGATTTTTCACTGACCATGAGCAAAGCGCGTTACTCCGCTATAGGAAATTCAAGTGTAGTCGCGTAGCGATCTACTGCCCCAGCATCTTCTCCAGGATCGCCTGGATGGCGGCGAGTACGCTCGCGAGGCTGGCGTATGGATCCGACGAGGCTGCGGAGGTTGCAGAACACTGGAAGGTTACTGCGGAATTCGGATAGCCTAAGAGTGCCGAGTTGTGCAGGG
>DATDWX010000030.1:0-70540 GCA_036517335.1 Minisyncoccota bacterium
AAATAGCCGCCGCGGGCCGACACAATATCGCCTTGTACGGGCCACCGGGAACGGGAAAAACAATGCTTGCACGCGTTGCCATCTCGCTCCTGCCGCCACTTTCTGACGACGAAATGATCGAAGTGACATCCATCCACTCGCTCGCGGGCACTTTGCGCACGCCAGCTATGTACGAGCCGCCGTTCCGCTCACCGCACCACACGTCGAGCTACGCTTCGCTCATCGGTGGTGGCGCTGTGCCAAGGCCCGGTGAGGTCACGCTCGCACACCTTGGCATCCTCTTTCTTGACGAGTTCGCAGAATTCCACCGCGATGTGGTGAATGCACTGCGCGAGCCGCTTGAAGACGCCAAGGTAAGTGTGGCCCGGGCTCGTGGCTCGGCCACTTTCCCGGCCAATTTCATGCTCATTGCAGCCCTCAATCCTTGCCCGTGCGGCAAGTATGGTACCCGCGATTGTCGCTGTAGCTACCTCAATGTCGAGCGCTACAAACGGAAAATTTCTGGTCCTGTGGCTGACCGCATTGATATGTGGGTATCGGTGGGCGAGATGCCGCCGGAGGAATTGGCGATGAGGAAGCGGACGAAGGACACCGAGACGGATGCAGCGCGCGAACGCATTGCCTCGGCGCGCGATCGTCAGCGCGAACGCTTCAAGCAGGTTGCTTCTGTGTCCACCAATGCAGACATGGGGCCAAAGCAATTGGAGGAACTTGCGCAGCTCTCCCAAGCGGGAGAAAAAGCCCTCATGGCAGCCGCGCGCAGCTTGAAACTCTCTCCCCGCGGCTACCACCGCACGATAAAATTGGCGCGCACCATCGCTGACCTCGCGGGCGAGGGCGAAATCACCGAAAATCACATGATGGAAGCACTACAGTACCGTGTGCGGGACGTATAGAATCCATGGAGATTCAGCGTGAAGCTAGCGGGGCGGGGCGGCTGCCTGCCAAGTGCTCACGAAGTCGAATTGGTGGATGAGGTTGAGCACATTGAGAGCCAGATTATCGCGGATCATATACAGCACGAAGAGTTCCATCCCGATCGCGAGGGCGACGATCGTCCATACAGGCAGCCGCCTGCTCAACACGAAGCCGAGTATCATAGCGAGCGAATCCATAAGCGAATTGATAATGCTGTCGCCCGTATAACCCTGCGCGAGCGCTTGCTCGCGGTAATGCGCAATGACCTGCGGCGTATTCTCCAAGATCTCCCAGCCCACTTCTACTCCGAGCGCGAGCAGGAATCGCCACACGAGCGGCATGCGAGGAAAGAGAAGCCACAACACCCAGTAGAAAATAAATCCGTGGATGACGTGCGAGAAGGTGTACCAATCGCTGAGGTGTTGGGAATTGCCCGCGCTCAATACCACCCCCTCCCATGCCTTCACGTACCCGCACGCGCATATGAGGGGTTGGCCGAAAAGCGTAAGGACGAGCGCGTGGAGCGCGAGAATGGCCGCGGCCCACAGCACGCAAGCGCGAATCGTCGGCTCAAATAACCATCGCATCTGCATATCATCGCGCGTTGAGCGCCCGCACACAAATCTCCCTACCGCGTGCGAGAGCTGTAGCTTGTCCAAGGGGAACCCTTGGACAAAAAGTTAGTGAATAGAGGGTATATTTGGCATACAATTCACTAACTATTGACATTTTCTAGTGAATGGCTATACTTAACAGTATGGCTACCAGTAAACAGGTCAGGGAGAGTATCCGGACGCTCAAGAAAGAGTTTGACGAGCGCAGAGTGGGTAAAGACACGCTCCTTGCGGTGATCGACGAGGCGGAGTTGCCGGAGGCGGTATACAACTCTAATGCCATCGAGAATTCAACGCTTTCCCTTTCAGATACCGAAAAAATATTGCTTGAAGCGGAAGCGCTTATCGACGCCTCGCCCCGCGAGATCTTCGAGGCCAAAAATCTCGCCCGTGTTTCTGCCTATATGCGTGAGAAAGCGGGCACGGCGGATGCAGATAAGGCAACAGTTCTCTCACTGCACAAAATGCTCATGACAAGCATTGATGATTCGATCGCAGGGCGCTTCCGCCATATCGGAGAATATGTACGGGTAGGGACACACATTGCGCCCGCTCCCGAACATGTCGAGAAGATGGTGGAAACCGCTCTCGCAGAATACGCGAGCGATCACGAAACGTACGCACCCGACAAAGTCGCGCGATTCCATCTCGAATTCGAGGGTGTACATCCCTTTTGCGACGGCAACGGACGCATCGGCCGCGTACTCATCAATTGGCAACTCCAGCGATTGGGATATCCGCCCATTATCATCCGCAATAAAGAAAAACATCTCTACTATCAGACGTTCAGCGCGCACCGAGACCGGAAAAACACAAAACCGATGGAAAGAGTACTCACGCTCGCACTCACTGAATCACTCCACAAGCGCATCGCGTACATCCGGGGAGCAGAAATAATCCGCCTGTCGGACTACGCAAAACGAAGCAAGAAGTCTGCCACGGCACTTTCCAACGCCGCACGCCGGCAAAACATACCGGCGTTTCGTGAGAAAGGCATCTGGAAAATAGCCGCAGACGCCGCCTCGTGATGGAAGCACGGCAGTACCGCGGGCGGGAGCTTTGACTCGTGCACTTGCACTAATTTCTGCACATGTTTTCATAATCATATGAAAGGCATCGAAAGGAGCGCCGAGCAAACGCCTGAGCAACAGGCACGGATATTCGTTGGAGGGCGTGGCATTCCTGGCGATTCTTTTAATGCCGTCGCTGCAATAAAACTTATGATTGATGAGCCGGAATTATTTTCACAAATAACACCCGTCCATACGTATGAAGAATATATGCGGCTTGATAAATTCGATCATAAGCCGGTTATTGCGGAAGCCGTGATTGCCGCCACCAATCCCGAATTAATCGCGAGGTTCAATAATGTTGTGCAGCGCATCAATCAGCGGATCGGAAACGGCGTTACAACACAAGAACAGGCTAACGCTGTTGGAGCGCTGGTAGACGAATTGAGGACTGTAATATACGGTTGAGCCGACATCAAATCCGCTCTTTGCTCTCGGAGAAGAAGACTCGATTTTTCTTGATACCTACGGCCGCTAGGCGCCTGAGGATGAAATCTTGCATACTTTTTTCGTTATTGAACTTTTTTACCTTGCCATTGTCGATAATGGCCCACTGCCCGATGGTGCGGAGCACGTCTACTTTGTTGAATACCACGTGAGTCACGCCGTTCATGCGGATCGCTCGCTCGAGGGTTTGCATGTTCATCCAATTGACCTGCCTTCGGCGGCCAGTGGTCGCGCCGTATTCTTCGCCGATATCGCCGATCTGGTCGAACACCGCGCCTCTGGGCTGGAATTTTTTGCTGCCCACGTATGTTTCATAAATTTTTGCAACGCCCCACACATCGCGTACCGCGGAGGGCGGCAATCCATTCAAGAGCGCGCCAGCGGTGGTGCAATGTGAGGAGGTAACGAAGGGATAGTCGCCCCAATCAATGTCGAGACCGAATCCCTGCGCGCCCTCTGCAAGAATATTCACATTCCGTCCGCCATACCATTCTTGATAGAGATTGATCAAGTATGGTTTCAACCTTTTGACGTGCTCAGCACGAAGCCCTGTGCGGCCGTATTTGTCGCGGTAGGCGGGGCCGTTGCCACTGCCGGTCGTCCCGATCTTGCCGCCGCCTTTTTTATCTTCCGCCTTGTTGGCCTTTGTGATGATATGCGCGTTGGTGGCAATAAATATTTTCCCCTTGGTCCGCACGCCGCCCGCCTCGAGCATTTTTATTTCCTTGAAAAATTGCTCGACTGATACGACGCAGCCGGAGCCGATGACGGAGCGAATGCCGAAAAACACGCCAGCGGGTATTTGATGTGTGATGAATTTTTTGCCTTTGTGGAAGATGGTGTGGCCGGCGTTGGAGCCGCCGTTGTATCGAAGGACGTGGGTGTATTTCTTGGTACGGGCGAGATAGTGGGTTACTTTGCCCTTTCCGCAATCTCCATATTGGAGATCAACGACAACGTCCGCACGCAAGGTCATGGCTAACTTATGTTAGCACATGGCGAGATGCCAGCAAATGCGACGCTAGAATGGGTTCCTGATCCCATTTCTTATTTCGAAATGCAGATGCGGGCCGGTCGCAAGGCCTGTTGCCCCTACGTAGCCTATTATTTGACCCTTCGTGACAGTGGCGCCATCGTACGTGGCCACCTTCGACATGTGCGCGTAGAGGGTCTGACTGCCGTTGTCGTGCGAGACGACGACGTAACTGCCGTATCCGCCATTCCACCCGCCCGACCGCGCGACCACCACGTCGCCCGCGGCTGATGCCACGATTGGCGTGCCTTTCGGTGCGCCCAGGTCGACAGAATTGTACCCGTGAATGCCCTGCGTCTCGATGTAGTTTGCAAGAGGAGCGACGTAGTAGGCGTTTTCGGAAGCGGTGCCGCGCGCGCCCACGCCATGCGCGGGCTCCTTTGCAATGCCCGCGCGTGATGCCACACTCTTGCCTGAAGTTTTGACGGTCGATTTTGGTTTGGCTACCGTTGCGGTCGCGGGTACTTCGCCATTGGGAATGATGATCTCGCTGCCGACTACAAGTGTCGTGTCATCAATACCGTTGTAGTTCGCGACTTCGGTGGGGTCTCCCCCATAGCGCTTCGCGATGGAGGCTATAGTGTCACCAGATCTCACTGTGTAGGGAATACCGGTGATTGGGAAGATGATGAGTTCCTGACCGACCCTTATTGTGGATCCCCTGCCGAGATCGTTGGCGGAGAGGATGGTGCCCTGCGAAACGCCGAAAAGCTCCGCGATGGTGGAAACAGTGTCGCCGGATTTAACGATGTAGCGAGTGATCGTGCCGTTGCTCGGTTTCTCAATGTCGGCGATCGTGCCCGCGGGACCTTCTTGCGGTAAGAGCGCAGAACTATCCACGATGGTTATGTTGCCTCCACCTCGGGCAGGCGTCGGATCAATGTTCATCGCAGGTTGCGGTAAGGCGAAGGTCTGTAGATTATCAACGCTGTCAGAAGCTTCCGTCTTCGCATCTGCCGTGCCTGTAATCGCAGCAAAGAAATCAGCAAAAATGCCGGCACGCACTTGTGCCGGCAAGAGTGCCCCTGCCAGGAGGAGGAGTGAGATAAAGGTTACCGCGCCAGCGCGGTAAAGAGTGCTCTTTTTCGCCTTCACCGGACGCCAGCCCCTCCTTTGGCGAGGCTTTGAGCCCAGATCGGGTTCGTGTGGTGTATATGCAATATGCCGTTTCAACGGCTTTTCAGCCTCAACGCGGAGAAAACACGTCTAAAATGTGCTATCTCTGATACGTCCTGGTTTAAAGCCGTTTCTAAGCGATGGGTGTGCGGTAATGTCTGAATTTTGGCTCAAATCCTCCATAAAATGGATATGAACCGGGAATGAAAGTCCGCCATCGCTGCGTTCACTGTACTCTCATCAAAGGAGCGGTCAACCGTATATCCGTTCGACGAGTGGATAGCGAGTTTGTCAATTCATGAAAAAAAGGGCCCCGCGGATGCGAGGCCACCTGTCCATCCGGTCAGGCTCGGGTTTTAGAGCAAGGTGCGCCCGAACGCCACCACATCGTCGAAGGTGCGAAAGGCAGGGTCTATGCCCAGCTCGTCCTTGACGATGGTGTTCGTCCGCGAGATTACCCGATCCAGATGCGGGACCGATGGCGCTTGCCACACTTTCGACAAGACCGCCGCCATGCGATCGAAATCTGCCCAACGATAGCGTCCGCGGTTGACCCACCATGGCGTTCTCGAGGTGGGACCGAAATGCTTATGCTTCCTGCACGCCTCTTCGAGAATATCCCGAAGTGCAAAGACTGCCCTACGCGAAGTGTGAAGGTACTTGAAGTCCCGATTGAGCCGCAATGGATGAGTGTCGGGCAAGATCTCAATCCACTCGCTGTGTTTATTCTCTCGCGTATCCGGAGAGAGCCGGGACACCTGATACCGTCCAACTTTGATGGTCAGGATGTATTCCCCGTACTTTTCCAGGAACGCCAGCCACGCGAGACTCTGATGCAAAGGTTCACCCGGAGTCCCGACGATGATAAACACGTGCGTCTGGATACCGACCTCTTTAAGGTTCTTCAGAATGGTGCCGTAGTTGCTCGGCGTATTCCACCCCTTGTTCTCACGCGTGAGCGTATCGGGTGAGAGACTCTCGAGACCGAGTTGCACTGCCCGGCATCCGGCGTCGTAGAGGTCCTTGCAGACTTTCGGTCGAGTGAGTGCATCGGTAATCGTCATATAGCACTGCCACGTAGCGGTATGGCCGATCCCTTCCAGCGCCCGACCGAGGGCAAGTTGCCAAGCGATCGGAAGCATTTCGTTGGAAAAGTCCACCCGTGCTGCTTTGATCTTCGCGATTTGTTCCGCTACTCTGCGCGGCGTCATAGATCGCAGCATGATCTGCTTGGGCGAGCCGAAATCATCGCCTCCTCCGCCTATATCGCAGAAGCCGCACTCTTCCAAGCACCCGGGCATTGTGTACATGGAAACCGCGGTTTCCGGCGACAACGGACGAACATGATTGTCGAGAATCGGCGGCGGAAGGGTTTCAAAACTGACTGGTCGTTTCGTTGGCGGATTGACCACGACCTTATTGCCCTGCCGCCAGGTCGTGCCGCTTGCTTTTGAAGGATCGAGCGTTGCTGCGAGCTCCTGCAGCGGCCGGTATCCTTCGCGGTACACGATTGCGTCCCAGTAGTCGAAGAACTTCGCGAACGCTGGCAACTTGAACGCATCAATCACGCGCGCCCAATAGTTGCCGCCCAGTACGACGAGACATCCTGGGAGAGCCTCTTTCACCATTGAGGCGAGAATGATTCCCGGCATGAACTGTCGCTCGTCCGCGATGCTGATCCCATAGAGATGAGGGCGGAGCTTCAGAGCCAATGGAATCTCCACCTCTGCGAAGTAGGGGTACCATAGATCGCTTTCACGGTTTTTGATCCCTGCGAGCGCACCTTCGATCGTCCCGTCTTGACACTTCGATACATAGAGGACATTGTTGCTCTCGACTGCGAATTTGTGAGGCGTATTGATGCCTTTGGAAACGCGCTCGAAAGTCATTCCGGCATCATGGCGGGCAAGAATGTCGCTCTGCGGATCGCGGAATATTGCAAGCGCGCGGTCGATCTCCGCTTTGCCGTGCATGCGCAAGATATACTCGGTGCCGATGATGTGCCCGTAGCGCTGAACTACATGGTGGCCATCTCTCTCCATTACTGCTGCGAGTGAGGGAAGTGCAGATGGCCCGTGCCACCACGACGCTGCCGGGCCGTGCATAAGCACTGCTTTGATCATCACGGTACTCCATTGCTGAACTTGGGTGAGCTCTCAAAGGTCTAGGGCCTTTCTATTTTTTGCAACAAAATACTGAACAAAACAAGAAAATTGTCGTCAATCCTTAACAACGATTACGCCTTGCTTGCGGATAATTCTTTGGCTGCTTCTTTTTCCAAACTCTTGTCGATATATTGGAAAAGCGACTTCATTACTTGCGCAATTTTCTCGTCCTGGATCAGCACGGCGACGGGATAGTCTTCTGCAAAAGATATAATGTGGACCTTATCTTCGTACGTGGACATTTCTACTTCAAATGGGTAACCGGGCGGCAAGATATGCGTACGGCGATTTTCTTGTGCGTCCCGCGCCTGCGATTCTCGCGACGTCGGCGTCCCTGTCGCTATCTCATAGCGCTTCACACCACTGGCCACTCGGCGCTTGATGTAATCGCGCACCCACGGGCCCATCAGTTTATACGTTGCATCGGTGCCACTGAAACCGTAAATCGTTTTTGACGGATTTCCAGTGATGGTGTCTGTGAGCACTTTTTTGATCCCTTCGGGTCCTTCAAAGAATTGAATGGATGGATATTTGCGCTCTCTCCCAGCACTCTTCGCTTCCATGAAAGGAACGATCTCGCGCATTTTTCCAATGTCATTTGCAAGTTTTTCCTGCATTCGCTCTATATAGTCCACGAGCAAGCTCGGTTTGATGGCGCGCCAGACCAGCACGCCGCCTTTCTCGACAGAACTCACCAGCCCGCGTTCGGACAGAGATCGCAGGATGGGATAGAGCGTGATGCGGTTCACTTTTGTCCTTCTGGACAGCAACGAAACGCGCTCTGTGGTATTCGATTCAAGGAGCGCAAGAAGGACGGTCACTTCCGAGTGGTGGAGGCCAATATGGGCCAATGTTTCTGCTATATTTTGCGCCATTGTTTGAGGTAAGGCCATATTTTGTTGACGAACATTGACAATAGTATTTAATTTAATGTATTGCGTCAATTTTTTCTTCTGAATCGCTCCGCTCGGTTCGATAAGGTATAGTTCGCCAGTGAAATACCTCGAAGGATTGAATGAACGGCAGCGGGAGGCGGCTTTGCATGGTGAGGGACCTTTGCTCATCGTGGCTGGCGCTGGTGCGGGGAAGACCAAGACGATCACGCACCGGATCGCTCATCTCATAGAGCAGGGTGTGCCCGCACATCATCTCCTCGCGGTCACTTTTACCAATAAGGCAGCGGGGGAAATGCGCGAGAGAGTCCGCGCGCTCATCCCAAGCGGCCGAGGGGTCCCCTTGGTCGCCACCTTTCACTCGCTCGGCGTGCGACTTTTGCGGGAATTTTCGGAGGAGGCAGGCGTGCCGCGTAATTTTGTGATCTGGGATCGCGATGACAGCCAGAAAGCACTGAAAAGAATCCTCGACGCACAGAATGATAAGCTCCCGCCGCGCGCGGCTCTTTCAGCGATCTCCCGCGAAAAAGGAAGGGGCATATCGGCGCGCGAATTCGGAGATGCAGCAAGCGATTTTCGGGAGCGCGCGCTCGCTCCGGTCTGGGAAGTGTACGAAAAATCGCTCGAAGAGGAAGGTGCACTCGATTTCGACGATCTTCTTTTGCGCACACTCACGCTCCTGCGCAATTCTCCGCAGGTGCTCGACCGTTTGCAAAATCGCTGGCGCTATATCACCATCGACGAATACCAAGACACAAATGGCGTGCAATACGAGATCGCGCGACTCCTCGCGGGAGCGCAGAAAAATATCTGCGTCGTGGGTGATACCGACCAAAACATCTACTCATGGCGCGGCGCCGACCTCGAACACTTGCTGGGATTCGAAGAAGCGTTCCCCGGTGCCAAGGTCGTGACGCTAGAGCAAAATTATCGCTCCACACGCACCATTCTCAAAGCGGCCAACGGCGTGATCGAGAAGAATATGCGACGAAAACCGAAGACTCTCTTTACCGACAACGCCACGGGAGAGCCGCTTGTACTCTACGGAGCGCAAAACGAGATGGACGAAGCATGGTTCGTGGCGCAAATGTCGGTCGAGCTGATGCAAGCGGGCACACGCCCAGATGAGATCGCGGTCTTGTATCGAGAAAATTTCCAATCGCGAGCATTGGAAGAAGCGATGCTCCACCAGGGACTGCCGTATCGCGTCTTGGGGACACGCTTTTTCGCGCGCAAGGAGGTGAAGGATGCACTTTCGTACCTACGCGCAAGCCTCAATCCAAAAAGTCGCGTGGATCTGTTGCGCATCGTAGGGGTACCATCGCGTGGCATCGGAAAGATTACACTGGAAAAAATGTTTGCGGGAGAAGACGCGAGTTTGCCTGCTGCAGCACAGCGAAAAGTCGCAGTATTCCGAGCGACGCTTGAAGCGATACGAAAGGGAGTAGAAATGTTGCCAGCTTCCGAAGCGGTACGATTCGCCGTCGAGGCATCGGGTATGGAAAAAATGTATAAAGACTCTGATGACCCCTCGACTTCACTCGGGGCAAGCGGGAAAGAAAAAATGGATAATATCCGCGAGCTTGTTAATTTTGCGGCTCGCTTCGATGGAGACGCGCCGCCCTTGGGGATCGAGCGGCTTCTCGAGGAAGCAGCGCTCCAGAGCGACCAGGATCAGCTCGAAGAAAAGCAGCAAGCGGTGACCCTGATGACGGTACATGCTTCGAAAGGGCTTGAATTCGATGCGGTATTCATCACGGGCCTCGAACAAGGGTTGTTTCCCTCAATGCATGAGAGTAGCGAAAAGCGCGACGACGAAGAGGAGCGTCGTTTGTTTTATGTTGCTCTTACACGCGCTCGGAAGCTGGTATACCTCACGTATGCTGCGCAGCGCATGAAATACGGGACGAGAGAATTTACCCTTCCGTCAGAATTCCTCGACGACGTGGACCCGCGACTCGTCGAGGTGCAACAGCGGAAACGTTCGCTCCTCGAATACGAGGACATCATCCGATGAGTATGGGGCGTAAGGGCGCAAGACTCGGTCAGCACTTTCTCAAAAACTTCGCCTACGCGCAGAAGCTCGCGCACGCGGCGGGGGTCGGCACAGGGAACACCGTGATTGAGATAGGCCCGGGCAAGGGAATACTCACCGAAGCGCTCCTCAAGACCGGAGCGCGCGTTATCGCGATAGAGAAAGATGAAACATTGGTGCACGTTCTGGAAGAAAAATTCAGCGAACAAGTCGTGAGCGGCACCTTGAAGATCGTGAACGACGACGTGCGCAATTTTGGCTTACGCAACATCGAAGGGGAATATGTGCTCGCGGCGAACATTCCGTACTACATCACCGGCGAGATTGTTCGTGCTTTTTTGACGGCAGAGCATCAGCCGCGCACGATGGCACTACTCGTACAAAAAGAAGTGGCGCAACGTATTGTGGCTGAAAAAGAGAGCATTCTTTCGCTTTCGGTAAAGGCGTACGGTACACCGAAGATCGTTGCCCGCGTGAACCGCAAACATTTTTCGCCGCCACCCTCGGTGGATTCTGCTATTCTCGTCATAGAAAACATTTCAACAGTATTTTTCACGGAAATTTCCGAAGGTGATTTTTTCAAAGTCGTGCGCGCGGGCTTCGCGAGCAAGCGAAAGATGCTCGCTGGCAACCTTGCACGTGTGTTTCATAAGGAAAAAGTCTCTGCAGCATTCGCAAAATGCGAAATTTCCGAAAAGGTGCGCGCAGAGGACGTTGCGCTCGCTGGCTGGAAATGTCTGACGGCTACACTGCAGGAAAATTGATGTCTCTATTTTATCGCGGCCGCGATAAAATAGGAACAAATGCTAACCGATCAGATTCTTACCGGCTGGTCCCGACCATCGTCATAGAGATACCCGGAAGCACGAAGAGGGGTGCGATCCAGACGATGCAGAAATACGGAATGCCGTAGAGGCCGAGTACCCACTTACCAGAAGCGGGGCGGCCGTAGGGGTAGGTGCGTGTCGCTGGTGTCCAGATATAAAGGCCGCCGCGCGGGGCGCCCACTGTAGTCCAGATCGCCACATTGAAGCAGGGAAACGATGCGCCTACCCTGCCCCCAAACACATTGGCCGCGGCCGCCGAAAGCGGCATTGAGAGCAGGGTGATCAATAAAGCACTCGTGCCAACGCGCCGCAAAGATTTCATGACATAATTGTACTACAATCGTATGACGTTGATCAGCAAACACCCATACTCGTTCCTTTTTGCTGGCGCTGGGATCGTGCTCATCGCCATGATCCTCCTGGTACGCAACCAAAACATTCCTATGGCCACGAATGTGGAATCTATTTCTTTCTCCAGTGGCAATACAGTCGTCAATCCCGGCATCGTGGGCGGGAATCCGCTTACGAATCCGCCGTTGCCTACGCCTATCGAACAGGGCTCCACAGGCAGTGCACCATACGTTGCGATCCCCATCGGCCAAACGAATGCTTCCGAGGGGACGACTCTTCCTATTAATACAAATCCCCTGGCCAGCCTCTTGGGCACCAATGTGTCTGCGCCCACAGTACCGACTGAAAGCGACCAACTATTGAACTATGTTTACTCACTCGTACCTTCTGGCATCACCACCACTCCGGCCCCGAAGGCGCGCTCTGTCACGCAGCAGGCGCTCTATACATACGGCAACGCAGCAGGCAGCATCGTGCTCGCTTTCACCAACGCCCACACCGATATGGCAGAGGTGTTGAAGGCCTGGCTTGCCGACCGCGCCAACACGTCCAAAGTGGCCAGCGCACAATCCATTGCCCGAGATATGCAAACTGCCGGGCAATCACTCGCTGCTCTCCGTGATGTGCCAAACTCTGCTGCCGCTGCCAACCAGGCACTGGCGAAGGCATACGAAGACGCTGGCAAAGAGCTCCTCGCGGTCATCGCGGCAGGCGGGAGTGATAGCCTGCTCGTGGAAGCGATGAAAACGTACGACGTAGCAGCGGATTCATACACCAGCAGCTATGTCGCGCTCGTCGAAGTGTTCTCTATCTATGGTGTGACATTCAGTGCGAGCGATCCGGGCAGCGCCTTTCAATTCAGCCCCCTTTGATCATTCAACCAAGCCCAAACTTATTTGCAGCGCGAGATCGACTTTTCCCATTGTGTCTGCGTCCAGCATCCCCAACTTTTTGCCCAGACGAGTTTTGTCGACGGTGCGCAGCTGATTGAGCATTACGGCTGAATCTTTATCGAGGCCGGCTTCTCCCTCTACTACCTTGATTTTTGTCGGATAAAATCTGTCGCCGCGAAAAGACGTTATGGCAGCGACAATGGTAACCGCTCCGTACTTATTGGCAACATTATTTTGTAATACAACTGCGGGCCGAGTTTTTTTGATCTCCGCCCCGACAGCCGGATCGAAATCGACGACGTACACCTCGCCGCGCTTCGGCTCTAATATTCTGGCCATGGATCATCGAGTCGTGCCCATTCTTCGGCAATCTGGCGATCACGCTTTCGCCACAGTATTGATTCCTCTTTGATCGCTTCCTCCAACATCTTACGGCTCTGCTGTTTGATATAAAAATTGACCGCCGTGTCGATGAGCCGACTGCGATTACCGTGCTCGGCAATGGTGTCTATACGCTTGAGCGTCGTGCTGGGCAAGCTGATATTAACTCGCTGGTACGTGTCGCTTTTCATGCCGCCGATTATACACACCGGCAGTGTGTAGCGTCAATGTAGGGAAATTCACTCTCGAAATCCTAGCTTGCTCTCGCATTTCCAGCTTCTAGCTTCTAGCTTCTAGCTTCCAACTGCGAGCCGCTGAAAAACACATAATTGACATCGAAACTAAAAGTTAACGGCTTCCAGCTGTTATACTTCCAGCGTGGAAGACAAACGCGCGTCTGGTGGCGGCCTTTTTGGTGTGGGGGTGACTCCCATCACGCTTACCGCCACGCTTGCTGTCGTTGTACTTTTTGGCGTCATAGTCTGGAATCTCACTTCAAACGCGGTCGTGGCGTCAAATCCAATTCCCATTGCTCAGACAGTTGCAAGCGCACAAGAGAATCCCACCGCGTCGAACGCGGTCGCGCTTGACGCGAACGACCTCTCCAATTTCGCGCCTCAGGTCATCGGCGAGCTTGCTGCGCAGTACGCGGCGCTGCAGGAGAATGGCACCTACACCAAGGAAACAGGTGCCGCGGTTGCGGCGCAGCTTGCCCCATCTCTCAAGGCACCCCTGTCGTACAAGACATTTTCCATACTCGACATCTCCATAGTAGAGGACGTGTCGCCCGCGCGTATTCAACGATACCAAGCTGACCTACGCGCCGCGCTTGCGCCACTGTCGAAAAATACAACACCGGAAATCGCGATCTTCTCCGCGTATGTGCAAACGGGTGAAACAAAGTATCTAGACCAATTGCGCTCTGCGGCTGGGGATTATGAGCGGGCAGCGCGCGCAGCTTCGAAGGTCGCTGTGCCGAGCGATGCCATAGCACAGCACATAGGCGTCTTGAATGCTATGGAACAATTCTCGGCGACCCTGAAAGCGCTCGCCGATAACCCGGAAGATCCGATCACCGTCATCGCGCTCCTGCAGACATACAACGACGCCGAGCGAGACATGGTCGTTGCATTAAATACCTTTGCGAGCTACATCGCAGCTCATCAAAAATCATGAGTAGACGTCTCTCCATATCCGTAGTGTTCTCCACTATGTTTGCACTCGCCGTGCCGCTGCTCTCCCACGCCCAGCTGCAGCAAGACGGTATCTTGGGCTGCAACCAAACGGGTGCTTATGCGCTCGGTCCGGCCTCGTTCAACTCTGTGGGCGGCACCTTCGTCCCCGTTTCTGACAAAGCGGTCACCTTAAATACCGGCTACCTTGTGTACAAGGAATGCGTCTTGCGGCCGGCGACCGTCAAAATACGAGAAGCGGCATCGAGTGCGTATATCCAGGCGGAGCTCACGAGGGTAAACACTGGCAACAATGGCAATCCGATCTTTGTGCGGAATTTCCGGCAGGAAAATTTCCAGGCGGGTGACAAAGCACGCACCGCCTCATTCTTTACCGTCACAAACGAGATCAGTGAAGATTATCGCAACGCGGTGCAAATCTCACTCGAACGCACCTACGCACAGAGGACACAGGCACCACAGATGTCGCTTGCATGTCCAAAACAGACCGGTATCTTCGCTCAGATATTTTCTCTCACTAATCCCGCGTGCGACCGGATCTTTGTCGAAGAGATGGCGCGAAACCAACTCGAGGCCAATTCGGCCGCAGAGCAAGACGCATGGCGCACGCAAGCAGGCTGGGGACTGGGCTTCAACCCGATCCTCGATGCTTATGGCAACGTCCTCACTCCGGGCATACTCACACAAACCATCGCGGGACAGGCGATCACCTCCGGCTATCGCCAGCTCGAAAACGCCAATGACATCGGGCAGATGGTGGGGCCGCTCCTCGCGGGAGCTGCCAATCGCGTTTTGAGTGCCGCAACCGGCGGCCTCGCTTCGATGAGTACCTCGCAGGGCGGCCAGCCTTCCTATCTCTCGCAGATGACAAAGGAGGCCTCGACCGGCCTCATTCAAGCGATTACCAACATCGCCTTGACCATCTTGGGCCCCGCGCTCACGATCGAGCAGGATTACGGAAAGGCACAAAATACCATGGCGAGTGATCTTACTGCCGCCATAGGACAGTTGCGCGCCGCTGAAAACACTTGCTGGAATCTTGTCATCGACAAAGTGTGTAGTACCACCGCTTCGTCTACCTCGACGGGTGTTTCTTGCACCGGCACCGACGGCTCTGTACTCGTTATCGCCACTTCGACGGCCTTCTCGCAGCCGATCGTGGACGCACAAATCAAGCCGCTCTCGGATGTGGTGATCGCAAACGTGAAAACATCAAATGAATCCGTCGATGCGATCAATACTCTGATCGGCGACGTGCAGAATACGAATTCGGTGGATATCCAAAAGAGCGCGCTCAATCAGCTCGACCAGCTCGTCGCGCAGGGGCTTCTCCACACACAGCCCGATCTCGACAAAGCGACCCAGCAGGCGACCGACTTGAATACAGCGCTCTTTGATACCACGACAGGCCTCCTTCCCAAGACCTACCATATATGGGCGGGCGACGACTCGAGCGGCAACACCGGAGCAATAGCGTGGGACGGCGCAAGCGCGACAGGGTGGTGCAACGTCCCGACAACCGCCGGCGTCACGCCCACCACCGCGCAGCAAACGACGCTCGATCTGTGGATAGCGCAGTGGAAATAGCATATGTCAATCCCAAAAAAAATCTTGTTCACAGTTGCGCTCTCACTGCTCCTCAGTGGCGCTCCGCTATTTACCGGTGTGGCGCGCGCTGCCACAGTTGACGACGCCTGCACCAGAATTGAAAACCAAGGATACAGGGGTAATATTCTCGCCACCATAGCTGGCTGGGTTAATTGGGCCTCTCCAGGTACCGTTACAAGCTCGAAGGTGACTCCGAATGTAGACGGAAGCTATACCTGTACTGTGACAGGTGGCGCCCTTGGGCTGGGCGGCGCCGTTACTCTTGAGTTAAGCATGGATAGTAATGGAGATATAGTGGCTCTACCTGACGGAACCGTAGGAAAACAGACGACAGGTGGAGTAATCACGCCACTCAAAGCTCCGCCCGGTACAAAGCTTTCGATCAACAAAGCTGCTCCCGGTAATGCTTGTGCGAGTTTTACGGACAAACTTGATATTGTCTGTTGGGGGAGAATGATAAGCGTTATCATTGGAACTGCTCTCGTCACGGTGACGGCTTGGTTGCTTGGCATCGCAGGACTTTTGTTTAATGTGCTTATAGATCATACCGTTCTCGATTTCAGCGGATGGTTTTATAGTGGCGGAGTAAAAACAGCTGTCGATGGTGCTTGGGGAGCATTTCGGGATATCGCCAATATTCTGATAATCGGCATCTTCGTCTTCGTCGCTATCTCGCTCATCCTCGGACTCACGGAATACGGACAGAAAAAGATGGTGGTGCGCGTCTTGGTGATCGCAGTGCTTATTAATTTCAGTTTGCTTTTTACCAAACTCATAATTGATGGCTCCAATTTCACCGCGTCGCAATTCCATACAGCAACAAAACTAGCAGACGCTAGCCCAGATGCCCCGACTGGTATCGGTGTAACCCAATTCGCTCAATCAGGGGTGTCTGGAAAATTCATACAATTTATGGGCGTCGATAGCGTAACCAAGGCATATGGAGCGTTTTCCAACGGTGCTTTCGGAAGCTCAAAAAATAACTACGCGGATGCCAACGGATGGCTAGCCCTTCTACACGGCCTGGTCGCAGCAACATTTCTCCTAGTCGCCGCGATCGTGTTGCTCTACGGATGTTTTCTCCTCGCCTCCCGTGCGCTGCTCCTCCTCTTTCTCATGTTTACCGCATCAATCGCCTTCGCGAGCTACCTTGTCCCGACATGGGAGACGAGCTCGTATGGGTGGAAGACGTGGTGGTCGTCTCTAATTCGGTGTGCCGTTTTTGCACCGCTTCTCATGCTCTTTCTGTGGATATCGCTCAAGGTCGGTGAGGCCGTAAAAGCACAGTCGGGTGGGGGCGGCCTCGGAGACTTGCTTACAAACCCTGACGTCACTAATCTAGACGCCCTCTTTGCATACGTCGTAGTGGTCGGCATACTTTTCATCTCTCTTAGAATCTCAAGCGTGTTCTCCAGCAAAATCGCAGGATTCAGCATGGCCTCCATGGCCGCGTTTGCGCCCGTCGGCATGGCGAACCGCCTCGCGGCATTCGGTTTGCGGCAAACTGTCGGACGTGGTTTTGCAAAATCCGAGGAACTCGCCGGGGCGGCGCTCAAAAGATCGCGTGATCGACTCGCCACGCTCCCTCAAGTCACGGCAGCACAGAAACGGGCATACAATCGTGAGGCACAAAAAGCTGCTGGTCTCGCACGCGCCGCTGGACGCTACGGCAGAGCCGCCGATAGTCGCATGAACGTGATGGACACTGGTGCGGCGAAAGCAGTAACCGATGTCATCGGCATAAAAGGCTTTCTCACGGGCCAATCGGCTAAAGCCACAAAGAGCTACGCTGGCGCGGTAAAGGCACAAGCTGAAGCGGCGGCGAAAATCGCAGCGCGCGTAGCGCCGAGCAATAAGGATCTGGACGACGCGCGCGACGACGAGAAGAAACGCGTGTACAAAGAAGCGGAGGATAGGAAAAAACAGATGAAGACTACATTGGATGCGGCGCGCATTACGGCAGCAGCGACAAAGCAGAGCATCACACACGCCGAGGAGCAACGTAATAATGCACTAGCGGCTCGAGATGAAAAACTCATCAACACAACGCGCGGTAATCCTGACTATACGCGCGATCACGCTGAAATTGACGATGCGAAGGCCAAGAAGCAAACGATTGAAACAATCCGTGCTGAAATCGAGCGCGAGGTCACCCAAATCAGCAGGGACCCAGCACAGCAAGAGACACTGCGCAAGCAACTACAGGAATCACGGGGCGCTCGGGAGAGCGACATGCGCCATGAAGAAGCTCGCATAAAGGCGGCTCGGGAAAGCATCACCGAAAGAGCGATGAAAAACGATGCTATAAAGGCTGCGGCAAATATCGGCGAGGACCAAAGAAATGTTGACGTATTTACCACGCAGGCCAACGAGGCAAGGACACGGAGCAGGGAGGCAGAGGGAGAAGTGACCAGATTGGAAGGGGATAGTAGAAAATTCGAAGCAGACTTAAAAACGGCGGCGGACGACGCTGGCAAAAAGATTAGAGATGCAATGATTGAGGGTGGTGCCGCTGTGGCGCACGAAATTGGGCGGCGGCAGACGTGGTTTGGAAATAAGGAGCGTACTGGCACGGCGGCAGAAAAGATATACCGTGCCAAGAACACGAGGAGCGCACGCGTCACACGAGACTTGGCGCAAATATTGAAAGAGGAGGGCGAAACACCTGCGACGCCTCCACCAACACCGGGAACAACATAATATGGATGTCGAAATGAATGAGCAGGAGATGAAGCAGGGCCTCGCGGCGCGGTTCAAAGAGCTGCCGAAGGTTGTGCAGGATTCGATCACGTCGGCAGATGTGGAGAAGCGCCTACGTGAGCTTGCCGATACCAACAAATTGCATCTCGATCAATGGGAGATACTCGAGAATGACGTGATGCTGACTTTGCTCGGTGTCCACCGGCCTGAAGAGCTGGCGGACAATCTCAAAAAAGACCTTGAAATCTCCGACGAAGTGGCGCGTATGCTCGCCGCGGATATATCGAAAATCGTATTCGAGCCGATTCGGGAGGAATTGGAGCGGTCATTGGAAGATCCGACTGTTCAGAAAGAAGAAGCGGGTGGTATCGGTGAGGCGATGCGGGAGCATGGGGGGCAGGTTCCAGGTTCTAGGTTACAGGTTCCAGGTGCTGTGATTCCGGCCACGCCGCCTTCTGCACCTCCTGAAGGAAAAGCCGTGCGCGCACCGATCTCGGAGTTGTACACCGCACAAGAACCAAGCCACGCGCGCAAGATCATTGAAGGCGATCCGTACCGAGAGCAGGTCGGCTAGCCGACCTGCTCTCGGTAGGTTCGAGCGTCGAGCTTCGAGGTGCGAGGAAAATGCAGACAGACCAAGATATGGAAACACGAGCAAAATCACATACCGATCTCATCGTCTGGCAAAAAGCGGTCCAGCTTTCTGTTGAAATATATAAATTGACCGACACATTTCCGCCGCGAGAAATGTACGGTATCAGCAATCAAATGCGCAGGGCGGCAGTTTCTATTCCATCAAACATCGCGGAAGGACGAAATCGGGGGACACGCAAGGATTACGCACATTTTCTACATATGTCGTATGGATCGGCAGCCGAACTCGAAACACAAATACTCATAAGTAAGCAGCTTGGGTACACAAAAGACGAGTCCACTGTTGAGTCACTTTTACGGGAAGTCAGCAAAATGTTGCATGTTATGATAGAGAAGCTGCGGTAGTACCTGTATTCTGTATTTTCTGTCGAACCTCGACGCTCGCAGCTCGACGCTGCTCGCCATGCAATTTCAAATACCCCAATTCATCGAAGTGGAGGATAAGATCTTCGGGCCGCTTACATTCCGGCAGTTCGTCTACCTCGCTGGTGGCGTGGGCTCGGCCTATATATTGTGGCGCGTCCTACCTCTTATTGTCGCAGCGCCTTTTATCGCAGCGATCGCTGGATTGGCTGCTGCACTCGCTTTTTTCCAATACAACGGCCGCCCCTTTATCCTCGCGCTCGAACACGGCTTCTCCTACTTTCTCCACCCCAAGCTCTACTTGTGGAACAACGAGCGCAAGCGCTCAAACGTGCACGCCCTCAAAAGTGGGGCTCCCGCAAGCACAGCGGCGGTCTACATCCCCAAGCTCTCCGACAGCAAACTCCATGAACTGTCGTGGTCGCTTGATATCAAGGAGCGCATCGCCTCGGGAGTGGGAAGTGAGGAGGATATACGATCCTCCGGTGGAGTGGTCGCCCCGATACGCACGGCGCGGGAGGCGATGGTGCGCTAGGTTCGAGCGTCGAGGTGCGAGGTTCGAGGAAATCCCGTAGTACAATATATAAACGCGTGTTGCATTCGTCTCGAACCTCGACGCTCGCAGCTCGCAGCTCATACATGCCCTCCGCCTCCACAAAAAGCAGCAGGTCCACGCAAGACTTCGTGCCGATATCAGAAGTGCGCGACGGCATCGTCGTCTTGAAAGACGGCAGCTTGCGCGCGATCCTCTTGGCCTCCTCGATCAACTTCGCGCTCAAATCAGAAGATGAACAGACCGCGTTCATCGTGCAATTCCAAAACTTCCTGAATTCGCTCGATTTCACCGTACAGATCCTCGTGCAATCGCGCATGCTCGACATCAGACCGTACGTGGCTACGCTCGAGACCGCATACAAAGCGCAGTTGGACGACCTCATGCGCATACAGATCCGCGAGTACATCGAATTCGTAAAAAGCTTCACTGAAGCCGCGAACATCATGACAAAAAACTTCTTCGTCGTCGTGCCCTACACTCCCGCGGGGCTCTCGATCGGCGGCACTAGTGCTGCCTCTTTCTTGCCCTTCGGCAAGAAAAAACCGAGTGAGGGACAAAAAGATACGACATTTGAAGAAGCGGTGTCTCAGCTCGAGCAGCGCCTTGGCATTGTGCAGCAGGGTTTGATACGAACAGGCGTGCGCACGGTGCAGCTCGGCACGGAGGAAGCGATCGAGCTCCTCTATAAGATGTTCAACCCGGGGGAAGAGGGTAAGCCGATGCCACTACAGGCGTAGCTTTCAGGTTTCAGGTGTCAGCTTTCAGGATATACTTATGCTATGTGTGAACGTATTTTGCTGAAAGCTGAAAGCTGAAAGCTGTAAACTATTCTTATGGCCTTACTCGACCTACTTCCATTCGGCAAGAAAAAAGATGCGCCCGAGGTGCTGCCCGTCCTCCCAGAAGAAATCTATCGCGCGGGTGTGCTCGATCTGCAAGACGTGATCGCGCCACACGCGCTGAAGATCAATTCTCGAGAGCTCGATTTGGGTGAAAAGATTGCTCGCACTTTCTTTGTCATCTCCTACCCGCGCTTTCTGACAACAGGGTGGTTCGCCCCTATCATCAACATGGACAAAGTGTTGGACATTTCGCTCTTCATTCACCCGATGGATACCAATGAGATGCTCCGCAAATTCCAGAAGAAAGTGGCCGAGGTGCAGTCGCAGATCTCGACCCGCGAGGGGAAGGGTATGGTGCGCGATCCAATGCTCGACACCGCGTATGCCGACCTTGAACACCTGCGTGACTCTCTGCAGCAAGCGCAAGAGCGCATCTTCGAAGTTGGTCTGTACCTCACCATCTACGGCGCGACTCGCGAGGAACTCGACAAGCTCGAGAGCGAGGTACGCTCTATCCTCGAATCAAGGCTTGTCTACATCCGTCCCGCGCTCTTCCAACAAGAGCAGGGCTTCCGCTCGACCCTGCCACTGGGGACCGACGAGCTCAGCGTGCACACAAAACTCAATTCTGCGCCACTCTCATCTATTTTCCCCTTCATTTCGTTCGACCTTACGAGCGATCGCGGCATTCTCTATGGCATTAATCGCCACAATTCATCGCTCATCCTCTTCGATCGCTTCTCCTTGGAGAATTACAATTCCGTCACGTTTGCCAAATCAGGCAGCGGCAAAAGCTACACGACGAAGCTCGAGATTTTGCGTTCGCTGATGTTCGACGTAGAGGTAATCGTCATTGACCCTGAGCGTGAATATGAATACCTGGCGGAAACGGTCGGCGGCCGCTATTTCAATATCTCACTTTCATCCGAGCACCACATCAATCCCTTTGATCTGCCCATTCCACGGGAGGATGAAAATCCTGCGGACGTCCTGCGCAACAACATCATCACGCTGGTGGGACTTTTCCGCATCATGCTTGGCGGGCTCACGCCAGAAGAAGACGCCGTCATCGACAAGGCGATCACGGAGACGTACGCGCTCAAAGACATATCGCCAGAGGCAAATTTTGCCGCCGTCGAGCCGCCACTCCTCTCCGACTTCGAACTCGTTCTCTCCGGCATGGAGGGATCGGAGTCCTTGGTCGCGCGCCTCTCCAAATACACGAAGGGGACGTGGTCGGGCTTCATCAATCGGCCGACGAATGTGGATATGAATAAAAAATTGGTCGTCTTTTCTGTGCGCGACATGGAAGATGACCTCAAGCCCGTTGCGATGTACATCATCACGCACCACATCTGGAACGTGGTCCGCAAGGAGCTCCGCAAACGACTCCTCGTCATTGATGAGGCGTGGTGGATGATGCGCTCGGAAGATACCGCCTCGTTCCTCTTCGGCATTGCCAAGCGCGGACGCAAATACTATCTCGGTATTTCGACGATCACACAAGACGTGTCCGACTTCTTGAACTCGCCGTACGGTGTACCGATGATCACGAACTCATCTATTCAGATGCTTCTGCGGCAATCGCCGACATCGGTCGATCTGGTGCAGCAGACCTTCAAACTATCAGACGAAGAGAAGTATCTACTCCTGGAATCGGATGTGGGGGAGGGAATTTTCTTCGCTGGCCTCAAGCATGTCGCAATCAAGGTCATTGCGTCGTACACGGAAGATCAGATCATCACGTCCGATCCATCGCAAATCCTTGCGGCTCGAAAAGCCAAA
This sequence comes from Minisyncoccota bacterium, assembly GCA_036517335.1. Lineage (GTDB taxonomy): Bacteria > Patescibacteriota > Minisyncoccia > Phycocordibacterales > UBA2100 > UBA10103. Next base: position 22,445 of record DATDWX010000030.1, read on the forward strand.
GACGAACTGGCGGCCATGAATGCTCCCACGCCCGAGCCGCCTCCTAGGGTACCCGCACCCGCCGCTCCGGCACAAACGCCCCCAAGCGCAGCGCCCACCGCATCCTTGCCCTCTTTCCCTCCCGTGGGGGCAGCTCCCACAGGACAGAGCTCTCCTCTTGCTAGCGCTCCGGCCTCGCCCGGGATGCCGCCTCCAGTACCACCCGATGTGAATGCACCAATATGACCTCCATCATTGGAATGTTTCTTTCTCTTGCGATGGTGCTATGGGCACCAAACGCTTCGGCACAAACTGCACCCCTGATCGACTCGTACCTCCAAAACGCAAGTGGTGCTGAAGTACAGGAGGAGACCACCCCTTCGCCCGTGGACCTCCTTTTTGATGCGGATTCTTATGTACCGCCCTTTTATCGCGGTCGCGCGCTGCCTTCGCCCGGGACAAATGTGCACCTCCACGCGCTTGCTCGATTCGCGGGCGCCGGCGGCACTGCTGTGCCGGAGAGCAAGATCACGTACACGTGGCGACGGGACGGCCGGGTGGTGGGCGATGTATCGGGGTTGGGCAGGGCATCGGTCACCCTACCCGCGCCCACATTATTCGGCACCGATACCATTTCTGTCGAGGCAAGCGCGGCGGATGGCTCCATTTATGGCGGATCTTCGATCACTATTTCCTCCATTGATCCTGTCCCGACGCTGTACCAAAACCACCCGCTCTTTGGGATCGAGTACTACAGCGCCCTGACCGATGAGGCCACCGTCCCTGATGTAGAAATGACCTTCGCCGCCGTGCCATACTTTGCCGCCGCCGTAAGCCCCAGCGACCCGCAGCTCACATGGCGCTGGAGTGTCAATGGGGAGCCGATCGCCACAAGTGTCGGCGGTAGCGAAATAACGATCAATGCAGAAAATTCCTCCGGGCTCGCGGCTATCTCACTCCTCCTCACGTCGCCCGCGAACTTTCTTTTGCGCGGAGAGGGCTCGTGGAATGTGTTCTTCTCGCGCGTGGGAGGCCTGCCTACGCAGGCAGGTACGCAGGGCGCGGAGGGCTCCCCATCTTCCGGCGGCATATTCCATACGGGAATTGCACAATAACCAGGCATGAGAACAACAATAACCATTTTGAAGTATGCGCTTGCCACACTCATCGTGCTTATTTTGGGTGGACTTGCTGGCTGGTACTTTTTTGTATACTCGCAAACAACGTCGACGAATGCGACAAACGCAGCGCGAGGACTCGGCACCGAGCCGCCCTCGTTTACTGGAACTCTCGGCTCCAACGTCGCCAACACAGGGGAGAGCGGAGTTCAGAATACAGAATCAACGGCTCGTGCGGGCGTTGGAGTACCACAGCGATTGTGGGAAGTTGACCGCGCACCTGTTGCTGGGATGGGTTTCCGTGTGAATGCCTCGCTTCTGTCAACATCAACGGCCCTGTATTTTGCCGAACGAGCAAGCGGCTACATATTTGAAGCGGACCCGCACGAGGGAAAGGTCGTGCGCCTCACCAACACCCTCATGCCAAAGACGTACGAAGCAATATTTTTACCCGGGAAAAGAGGCGTGCTACTGCGATCTCTCGACAAAAACGCCGCGATCACAACATTCGTGGGCTCCCTCCATGCGACAACGAGTGCTGGGTCCGGTGGAGCGAACACCAGCACCACGACGCTACAGGTACTCTCAGGCTATTACCTCGTCAAAAACATTATTACGATCGCAGTGGACCAAAAAAATGGAGGGTTATTTTATTTGGTACGTGATCCAGTATCGCGTGGTGTGATCGGCGCGACTCTCGGATGGAATGACTCCAAACCAAAGCAGGTGTTTTCCTCACCCATCGTAAGCTGGCAGCCGCAATATGGGGGCGGTGAGATCACCCTAGTCGAGAGCGCGGGGGACGGCCTTCTCGGATACGCTTACACGCTCCGCAAGGAGGGAGTGCTCGTGCCGCTCGTCGGCCCTGCTCCCGGTCTCACCGTCTTGCCGCATCTTTCTGAGAGTGCGCTCCTTTATAGCGCTTCGCAAGGGGGGGTGCTCGCGCTCTACGCGAAGGTCGGGAAAGATCCTGCCGCTCTGCTACCCATCAAAACGATCACGGAAAAGTGTGTATGGAATCCGGGAAAATCTCTGATCGCATACTGTGCCGTCCCCGCCACCATCTCAAGCCAGCATTTTATGGACGACTGGTACCAAGGAAAAGTGCACACGGCAGATGCCTGGTGGCAAGTGGATGCCTCAACGGGCTCGGCAGAGATCTTGTACTCGCCGCCCCAGGCACTCGATGTGCAGAAACCCACTATCGATCCGTCGGGCAACTACATCGCATTCGTCAACGGCTCTGACCAGTCACTCTGGATGCTCCGTATCGCCGAATAGTACGCTTATGAGACGATACATCCTCACAATTGTTTTCGCGGTCGTGTTCGCGGCACCAGTAGTCGTGTTCGCGGCAGACCCAGTGTTCAAGGCGCTCGCCCCCAATCCCGCAAAATCAGTCCTTAACTACGATACAGGCAGCGCCGGTCTTGCCTCGTATATAAACCGGCTTTTTATCATCGCCCTCTCTGTCGGCGCCATGCTCGCGGTCCTGCGGCTCGTCTACGCCGGGTACATCTACATGGTGAGTGGTGTCGGGAGCTTTGCTTCGCAGGGAAAAGCAAAAGAGATAATTGGTAGTGTCGTATTTGGCTTGCTGCTCCTCCTCGGGATCTACCTGATCCTCTACCAGATCAATCCGGATATCCTGAAGCTAAACGTTTTACAAAACATCAAGTAGCCGAATACTTGATGACGACACGGCGGCTGCGACCTTCTCCTTGAGATTCTGTGGTTACATTGGGCTCCTTGGCGAGTGCTGTATGCACGATGAGGCGTTCATACGCACTCATCGGCGAGAGCTCTACATCGTAGCGTAGCGAGCGAGCGCGCTCCGCCATCATTTTTGCCTTCATTTCAAGGTCCTTGATCTGTTTGCTGCGATAATCATCAACATCAACGAGGAACATCGGGGTACGATCACGTTCCGGCTCTCCTTCGCGCATGGCATCGGAGGGTGAACGTTTCTCGGCGATCTTCTTCACCAGTGTGTCTATCGCGTGGATCGTATCCCCATGCATGCCGATGAGCTCACGCGCATCCCCCGAACCCCTGATCGAAAAGACTACCTGGCCCGCAACATCGCTCCGTACTACAGAGGACCCCGCATGACCCATCGAGGCAAGGAGCTCTTCGATGATCGTCTCGATCGTTCTTTCTTCTGCCATCGGCGCACTATACTCTTTGAGGGGAAGCCGCGCAAAGTTTCATAAAAACAGATGATCCTACTTCGCTGAAACTCGCAGAGACGGTATATTACTCTAGCTGATGCGGCCGCATCAGCTAGAGTAATGTCGGCTTTTTCAAAATCTGCGGCCCGAAAAATATTCTTGTGCGATCATGGCAAGGTTGGCTGTCAGCCAGTATAGGGGTGCAGCCGCAACTACAAAATAGGCGACGACGGCAAATGTGATAGGGAACACGTAGCGCATCTGCACATCGAAGCTCTTGGCCATGTCGGTCGAAAATGAAGACTCCACGGCTTCAGCGGGCGTTTGGCTACCGCGCGGCCCCATGGAGATGCGCATATAGGTGAGTTGCGACAGTCCCACCAAAAGCGCAAGCACGACATTATGGCTCGCCCCCATGTCTACAAAACCAAGAAATTCCATGTTTACGCCGGCAGGGGCGTGGACGAACGAATACAGAAGGTCGGGGTCAACATCCGGAAGGCCGCCCCACGCAAATACCCAATAGAGTCCGAGTAGGATCGGTATTTGGGCGATCCCCACCAAGGCCCCTGCAAAAGGGTGTACGCCGCGCTCTTTGTACAGGGCAAAGGTCGCTTTACTCTGCTGCGCTGGGTCCCCCTTGTATTTTTTCTTAATTGCCTCGATCTCTGGCGCCACTTTTTTCATTGCCATCTGCGATTCGATAGCGCGGCGTGCGAGGGGATAGAGAAGGATGCGCGCAATGATGGTGAGGATGATAACGGCAATGCCCACATCGTAGGAAGGAATAATGCCTATCAAAAAAACCAGCCCATTGTAGAGCGGCTGGTACACAAGGAGATTGAACACGTACCAGATCATTCGAGGGATTGTACCAGGTTCTCTACGTCTTCTCGAATCTCGCTAAAGGATGCGCCTCGGGCTTGTTTTTTGGCCTGCAGGACGAGCGCGTATGGATGTTTGAGTGTTTTTATGTGGGGGCGGAGCACTTCGCGACAACGGCGCTTCAGAAGATTGCGGTCATGAGCCTTGAGGGCGGTTTTTTTTGAGACAACGCAGGAGACCTTGGTCGGTCCCGCGGGAAGTGGGGCTATGGAGAGAGCGAAAAGAGCGCCGTGGACGCGGCGTCCTCCTGCGCGGGAGGAAAATTCGGCATGCGAGAGCCGGTGTTTCTTCGGCATCTAGGTCGAGAGTCGCGCCCGCCCCTTGCGGCGACGGCGGGTGAGCAGGTTGCGGCCGTTTTTGGTGGCGGCGCGCCCCAAAAAACCATGCGCGCGAGCGCGTTTGCGCTTCTTTGGCTGGTAGGTTCGTTTCATGCGCCGCACTATAGCAACCAAACAGCAAAAGGCAACAGGAAATGGTTTTTGGAGTGTCTCGCGGGCCGACGGGCCGAGAGGCAGCGCTGCGCGAGCACGCGCAGACAGCGACTCCAAAAACCATTTCCTGTTGCCGAACATTATCCCCACCCAATCCACACCTTCTGCACAGAGGGGGTCAGCGCGGGCGAGCTTTCCTGGCGCGGATGGGCGCGTATAATGCCTAAGCAATATCTTCCACTTATGAGTAATCGTGAATTATGGCAAAATGCGCTCGTTCAGATAGAGCTCGGCACGTCGCAGGCTAGTTTCCGCACCTGGTTCCGCAATACTGACATCGCTGGCCGCGACGGAGGCAACGTGCAGCTCGCCGTTCCTTCCAAGATTGTGAAGGAGTGGTTGATGGAAAAGCACCATAAATTGATTCTTCGAGCTCTCCGAGGTCTCGATAGCTCTGTTCGCGCCGTGGAGTACAGTGTCCACCGCGCCCCGGTGTCAACTCAGGACAGAAAATCGCCCCGACGTGACACGGCGGAGAACGCGTCGCTCGATTTGGGTGCTCTTTACATTGATAAGCGCGACAACCTAAATCCACGGTACACGTTTGATACATTCGTTGTGGGGCCCTTTAATGAGATCGCGCACGCTGCCGCTAAGGCCGTTTTGGAGCGTCCCGGGCTTGCGTACAACCCGCTCTTTATCTACGGCGCAACGGGGCGCGGCAAGACGCACCTCATCCAAGCGATCGGGAATCACTTCAAAAAAACCCGCGCGAACACGAAGGTACTCTACGTGACCTCGGAGCGCTTCGCTGTCGATTATATCAACGCGGTACGTGCGGGCCGCGCAAACGGTTTCAAAGATCAATACCGGCAGTACGATGTCCTTATCATGGACGACGTACAATTCATCGCGAGCACCGAGAAAACGCAGGAGGAACTTTTCCACCTTTTCAATGCGCTTCGCGACAACAATAAACAGATCGTCTTTTCGTCAGATAAGCATCCGATGCTCTTGCCGGGGTTCGAGGAGCGGATGCGCGGACGACTTGCGGGCGGTATGATCGCGGAAATACCCGAGCCTGATGTGGAGTCTCGAATAGCCATCATCAGAGCCAAGATAGACCAACATGGTTTCTCGCTCCCCGACGACATCATCCAGTACATCGCCGAAAACGTGCGCGGTAACATCCGCGAATTGGAGGGGATCTTGAACATGATCGTTTGCAAATCACAACTTAAGGGGCGTGTCATCGCCCAGCCCGATGTCCGCGCACTGATCAAACACAACGTAAAACCTGGGAGGGGAGTTTCTGTTGAGGAGGTGGTGCGTCGTGTTGCGCAATACTATGAGATCCCAGAGAAGAGCATCTACGAAAAAACCCGCAAAAAGGAAGTGGTGAAGCCACGGCAGATCATTATGTATATTCTACGAGAGGAGTTTAACGTCTCGTACCCATCAATTGGTGAGAAACTCGGCGGCCGTGATCACACGACAGTCATCCACTCTTGCGAGAAGATAAAGGAAGAGATGAAGCATAGTCCCACACTCGAACAGGAGCTCGAACACATCCGCGCATTGATCCACGCATAACCTGTGGAAAAGAGGACGCGCAACAAAGGACAACAAAAATATTATGTGGATAAAAATCTTTCCCAGGCCACCTATTCACACCTTCTTCGCATTCGCGCACTTTATTTTCAACACACTTAAACTTTAAAATACACACCACCCCATACATATTTATCCCTTTCCCACAGTATCCACACCACTAATAGTAGTAATAAATATTAAATAGTAATATGAAATTACAAACAACACGAGAACAACTTCTAAATGCAATCGTACTCGCGGAGCGTATTACGGGAAAAAAAGAGTCTCTCCCAGTTCTTTCGTGTGTGCTTCTAGAAGCCACAGGCAAGCAGTTAATTATTCGTGGGACCAATCTTGAAGCGGGTATTGAGGTTGTAGTCCCCGCGCAAGTTGAGTTAGATGGAATTGTAGCGGTTCCAGCGGCGATTATTTCTCAAACAATACGATCAATTGGTGGTGATATGGTGGGATTACAGGAGAGTGATGGGAATCTTTTGGTGGAATCTCGTGGGTCAAAAAACCTCATCAAGGCAACTCCTCACGAAGAATTTCCTTCACTCTCCCATGAGTCAAAAAATAAAGGATTTTCGGTGTCGAGGGAACATTTTCTCCACGGTATCCAGTCGGTAGTCTATTCCGCGTCACCTTCTATGATCCGGCCAGAGCTTGGGAGTGTGTACATTTTGATCGATCGAGGAGGAATGATATGTGTCGCGACTGATTCATTCCGGCTTGCGGAGAAAAAGGTGGTGGGTGCGACCAAAAAAGAATCCAGTGAAATGCTCATACCTCTCAAGCATGCCAATGAACTCCTTTATGTGTTGGAGCGTGTATCAGTGGACGAAGTGCAGGTAATTGTTGATGATGCACAGATTACTATCGAGGGTGGTGGTGTGCGATTTGTATCACGCGCAGTGGATGCGCAATTCCCGAATTATAAAGAGATCATCCCCAAAGCGTCGGCTACTGAGGCGACGCTTCTAAAAAATGATTTTGTGGAGGTGCTGCGTAAGGCGCGCGTCTTCTCCGGCAATGACCAACATGTCAGCTTCCATATTTATCCCAAGCGCAAGATCTTCAGCGCGATCGCCCGCAGCCCCGATATTGGCGAGATGTCGGACTCGATAGACGCGGCGCTCTCCGGTGACGACCTAGATATCAACTTCCACATCGGCTATCTAGCCGACTGTCTGCCATCTATCGCGTCAGACTCTATTACCCTCGGTTTCGCAGGTCCCGGCAAACCCCTAGTCATCCGCCCCGTCTCCGATCAATCATTCATGTACCTCGTGATGCCACTAAATCGCTAATCACTGGATCGTGATTGAGATCGTCTGTTCTTCGGTCGCACCGTTTGTCAGCTGCGCTACCGCGCGGAGGATCGCTGGGCCGTGGGTCTGGGGCATGAAGGAGATGGTGAATGGGGCTGATTGAGATGCTCCAACAGAGACACTGTTGAGGTAGTAGCTCACATTCGCCACGTTTTGTGGATTTGATATTGCCACCATGACGACGATCGGCACCTGGCCAGATACGGTGCTGCCGGATTGTGGTGATGTGATAATAAAGCCACTCGGTGTGGTGTTTGATGGCAGGGTGCTGGGACCGCTTGTGGGTGCCGTGGCGATACCTTGCCGCCCTGCCCACAATTGCACCGGGTAGTCCCAATACACAGCCTGTGAATCCGCCCAGGGGTTCGTGGGGCTACCCGCGCGCGGATTGTCCCGCCGCACCCAGTAGAGGATGTCGTGTACGCCGCTCGATGGGTCGGTGTTCCAGCTGCCCCTCAGAACAGGCGGAAGAGAATCGAGAGAAGTGTCGGGGGACGGCGGTAGAAAACCGTCTGCCGGATATTTCTCGATCGCGTGCACCATGAATTCATGCCACATCGGCGCAACGATGAACGCCGCGATTCTTTTCACCATTGGAGCATTGTCGTTATTGCCTGCCCATGCACCGACGGCTATTGAAGGAGTGTAGCCGACGATCCACGCATCGCGAGAGTCGTTGGTAGTTCCTGTTTTGTCGGCGACATCAGTCCCTGGGAAATTCAAAGGGCTGTTTTCGCCAAATTCCGGCGTGCGCGCGACGTTGTCCGAAAGAATATCACTGATCAATCGCGCGATCTGCGGATCCAAGACCCGTGTTGCCTCTGTCTCATACTTTTCGAGTACCACCCCTCGCTTATCGGTCACTTCCAGGACACCAGTGGGTGGGTTCCGCACACCGTCATTGGCGAATACACCATACGCTGATGTCTCTTCGAGGAGGGTTACCTCACCGCCACCCAAGACGAGCGTCAGACCGTAGCGCCCTGCATCTTTGAGCGTCGTGATGCCGAGGCTTTGCGCCATTTTGATCGAATCCGCAATACCGGCGAGATAGAGCGTTTTGACCGACGGCACGTTCTGCGATTGTGCGAGCGCATTGCGCAAAGTGATTGGGCCTTTGAACTTAAGGTCATAATTTTGCGGCGAGTAGCAGGGCGGTGTGTCGTTCGCAACATCTTGCGGAGAACAAGCCGTCGAGAATTGCGTCTGAAGGTCAAAGACGACTGTATCCGGCGTGTAGCCTTTTTCGAAGGCAGTCGCGTAGACGAAGGGCTTGAATGACGATCCTGGTTGCCTATATGCAAGGGTCACATTGACCTTACCCTGTATTTCATCGTTGAAGTAATCGCGTGAACCAACCATCGCGAGTACCTGGCCGGTCTTTGGGTCTACCGCGACCATACCGGTGTTCGAAGCATTGAAATTGCTTGCCATTCCTGGTGAGTGTTTTGCCACTACATCTTCCATTCTTTGCTGCAGATCATAATCGAGCGTGGTGATCACGCGGAGCCCCCCGTGCTCTACCTGGTCAACTCCATATTTTTGTTCCAAGTACTCACGCACATAAAAGACGAAGTGCGGCGCTTTGATACCCGCTTCGCTCTCACTCCTAAATTCGACCTGCTCGGCTTTCGCCAAATCGTATTCTTCCCGCGTAATGTAGCCCTGCTCCATCATTTTTAGTAAGACGAAATCCTTCCGTCTATCGAGTGCGCCCTTGTGATTCCGGTAGGGCGAAAAGTAGGTAGGCGCCTGTGGAAGGGCCGCGAGGTAGGCTGCTTGCGCGAGCCCAACATCCTTGGCATCGATACCGAAGAAATACTGACTTGCTTCCTGCACACCGTAGATCGTGCCGCCGTAAGGCGTTTCGTTGAGGTAGGTGTTGAGGATCTGTTCTTTCGTGTAGCTTCGGGTAAGTCGGAGGGCGAGAATGATCTCCTCGATCTTTCTCGAGATCGATTTGTTCTGGTTCAAGAGCGCGTTTTTAACGACCTGCTGCGTAATGGTAGAGCCTCCTTGCGCGTACGAGCCGGAAATGATGTTAACGAAAGTCGCGCGCAGGAAAGATAGGGGACGGAACCCGGCATTTTCCCAGAAAGTCGAATCTTCGACGGAAACACTCGCTTGTTGTATGTAAGGTGAGATGGCCTCGAGCGGCACCGACGTGCGGCGTACCTGTCCGTGTACATCGTAGAGGACGACGTTGCCGGTGCGGTCGTAAATTTTGGTAGATTCTGCAACCTGCCGATCCTCGAAACTATTGATCGAGGGAATGGGCACGAGCGATGCCCACACAATGACTCCACCGAGGATGAAGAGAATAGTGGCGACAGCGCCGAGGAGCCCTACTTTCATCCACTCAGGTACCAAAGCAAACCAGCGTGCGTACCAGCGCTGCCCGCCGCTATATTGCCCTGACTGCCCCATATTGTGCCCAATTCTAGCGCTTTTAGACCCGCGGTGCTACTTGCCGCGTACGATTGCAAGGTGAGTGACGCCAATTGCGATAGCGTCGTATTCGTCGTCGTGCCTGATTTTTTTCTCTATGTTCACGAGTGCGTGAAGCATATGCGCCATTTGTCGTTTGTCGGCTCTGCCCGACCCAGTCGTCGCGCTTTTTACTTGCCCCGGCCCGTATTCAAAGAGTGGAATACCACGCTCGGCGGCCATTTCGATCAAGGCGCCGCGCACTTCAGCTACTCGCATGGCAGTCTTTTGATTCGATGTGAAATATAATTTTTCGATCGCGATCGCATCCGGCTTGTGCTCGGCTATGAGGCGCGTACATTCGGTGATTATTTTTAAAAGGCGCGCAGAAAACTCATCTGCCGCAGCGGTTTCAATACAGTCTGAATAGAGAAGTGTCTCGCCGTGAAGGTTCTTCTCCACCACCGCCACCCCGCACCTGCCGTACCCCGGATCAATCGCGAGGACTTTCATGCCACTTCTATAAGTTCGTCGATCGCAGTGTGCATGGTCATAATGGATCGCTTGAAGAATATATCTGAAATAATCGCGGGAATATCGAATAGCGCATAAAAAAGCATCAGTTCAACTGTACCAATCCCATAGTTTCGCAACCTCGCTCGCACCTGCGCCGCATCCTTCAGAGTATCTGGGCCCTCTTTGATCACCAACGCCGTCGTGATCGGACACTTTTTATCTCCCTGTAGAAAAGGTCCTTTACAAATATTATCGGGGATCAATCGCTCTCGCAATCCTTTGAGCTGATCTTGAGAAAGGTCCAGTTTACGAAGCATCTCCTCGAACATAAAAAGCATCATGCAACCAGTGTACACTCCCACGCCCGCCGCCTCTATACCAGGCAACATTGCCTTTATAGGTTTGCTTTTTCTATCTCCATCCCTATACTTCAATCTATAATGAAGTATTGGAATGAAGCGCGGATCCGACGAGTGAGGGAGCGGAAGCAGCGTAAAGAAAGACGCGCCGCAGAAAGAGCATTCTTAGTGTCGGAGCGGACGCGATCGTATACGCCGGGCGACACCAAGAAGAACGCCGCGCTGATGCTGGATGCACTCGGCCTGCCGATGCGCCGGCGCATGATCGCACGTTTGCGACGGGAGGGCGCGATGTCGCTTTCAAAGCTCGCGAGACCCTTTCGGATGCAGCTTCCACTGGCGCTTGCTCACGTGCGTAGATTGGAGCGCGCGGGGATCATTCTCACGCACAAGCAAGGCCGTGTCCGCGTGTGCGTCTATAAAAAAGGGGCGTTGAAAGAATTAGCAAACTTCCTGAAATCCAAGCAATCCCGATTCGATTAGATACAGCCCCTATCAAATTTTCGGTTTCTGCCCCCGATCCCAATACTTCATTCTAGAATGAAGTATTGGGATGATTCAGCACTCGTCATAAGAGAATTATATTTTCCGGATGTTGTTTGGGGTCGCCCTCGCGGCAGTAATCACGCCGCGTTGGTGAAGACTTCCTCAACGTCGTCGTGTGCGCCGAGCACTTCGAGGACTTTCATGAGCTGTTCGTTGTCGGATTCGGAGAGTGGGACTGTAGTTTTGGGCTCGTAGCCTTCGGCCGTTTTCTCGAAGGCCCACGAGGCACTGCCAGGAGCAGCCAGCGACAAACCGATTTTCGAGAGCAAGTGTTTGATCTCCTGCGCGGTACGATTGCGGCTGTCGGTGACCGTCTGAATAATGATCGCCGCGCCGCCGGGGCCGTAGGTTTCATACGTTATCGATTCGAGACTAGCCGCATTTGATGCCGTTCCTTTGGCGACCGCGCGCTCGATATTTTCCTTCGGCATGTTCTCTCCCTTCGCTTTTTCTATCATCGTACGCAGCGTCGGAGAATTCACATCGCCCCAGGCAAGCTTGCTCTGCACCGCGATCCGCTTCGCCAATTTGCCCCATGTATCACTCTTGGCAGCGTCGGATGCGCCCTTCTGGCGCTTGATCTTCGACCATTTGTTGTGGCCCGACATAGCGCGATTATATACTGCGGCAAAAATCTCACTACCAGACCTTTCAGTTGGAGATGAAAGACACGACACACAAGATCGTCTATGAATCGGGCAACGGTCAATGGAATATTCCAGCCCTACGGAAGCTTCTCGAAGACATCTTGCCGCAAAATACATTTCTTCAAAGGCTTTGAGGTCATTCATGAATTTTCGATGATGGTGGTCGACCGTTCAACCAACGTTATTAGCACTTAAAAACTAAACAAAAAATCAGTATGAAAAAAAAGACCAACATTCTAACAGGCACTGCCACTCTCGTGGCATTCTTCGCTGCAGCGGTAATTGCCCTCGGACTTGCCCTTCCGTACCAGGCACATGCAGCACTCCTGACCCAGCAGCTCGAATTGGGCATGCGGAATCCTGATGTGACGTCTCTGCAGACCTTTCTCGCTGAAGATGTGACGATCTATCCTCAGGGTTTGGTTACGAGTTACTTCGGCCTTCTCACGAAGGCAGCGGTGTCTAACTTCCAATCTCGCAACGGCATCGCAGCAGTCGGCCGCGTAGGTCCGATCACACTCGTCGCGATCAACAACCAGATGAGCGGCGGGGGAGATACGACCGAGGGTGCCGGAAAGATAACGAGATACAATGTGCCTCAACCTATTCTGTCAAACATAACTGTCTCCCGTACATCAAATTCCGCGACGATCACATGGAACTCAAATGTGCAGGCAACGGCTCGCGTGATCTACAGCACGGTATGGCCGTTTGGCTACAGGAATGCTTCAAGCGTCACGAGCTCAGCCGGACTCTCTACGGCGCAGAGTGTGACGCTCAGCAATCTGCAGAGCAACACGACCTACTACTACGTTGTTGAGTCCCTTGACTCACAAGGCAACTTCAGCTGGTCGGCGAACGGCGTTTCGTTCAAGACCCAGTAAAAGTCAGGGTATTACTATCCGAGAAAATCCGCCCTTGAGGGCGGATTTTCTCTATAAAGTTGTGCACAGGAATATCCACACGATCTCCACTATTTTTGGCTATTTTCGAAAGTTGCAAGAAAAATCACGGGTGTATTATCGCACTACTGATGCGCCTTACCGTGCGTCAGCGGAGGAAGGTGACGGGCGAGAGCCCCGAGGATTTCTTCCAGCTCCGAGGATCTGGGGAGGCTTAAGCATCCTGAAATTGCCGGAGTAGTCGGTCAGAGCAGTGAGGTGAGTGGGTAGGGGCGTGGGCGAAAGCTTGCACTCCGGCTCATGCAGGGAGATCGCCTCAAACTGCGCGGGCGCGCTCACTGGATCCAGTAATGACCGAAACACAAAAGGTCTCCTTCGGGAGACCTTTTGTGTTTGCCCCAAGGAATGGCGTCCATTCTTTAGGGGATTACCGTGCGTCGCGCTGATTGTACATGCTTATAAGCAAGATCTTTCGTTTATCCCCATTGTGTATGTTTACTGCTATTTAAAAAGCGTGGCGAGGTCGGTGCAATTGCCGTAGAGCTTATACCACGCGGACTGAGCAGGCACGTCATTGTCTTCGGGTAGCTCACCGCGGTATTCGCGTGAGCGCAGGGACCCAGCGGTATCAAATATCATGCCCCGCTTTCCCTCGCCGTACGGAATTGTAAACTTGTAGACGGCACCGAATCCATTGGTACAGAATTGTAGTGTGGCTTTCGAAGGGGGTCCCCATGGGTCTTGCGTTGCGCGATATGTATCAGCAACATTTTGTGGGATCTGGTCCACGGAGGTCGGCGCAGGCAAGAAAGACGGTCTCAAAAAAGGCACTTTGGCCAGATAGAACCATCCAACCAACATCGCCACGACAAACAAAAGAAGCACCAGCACTCCGCGCACTAATTTCATCCTCTAATTTTACACGAGTTTTTGCTGTCTGCTGCCCGGGCGGTCGGCCCCGATGTGGGAATAGCCCTGGTTGGTCACGGTGCGGCCGCGGGGGGTGCGATCAATGAGGCCGACTTGGAGCAAATACGGTTCGTGGACTTCTTCGATGGTACCTTCTTCCTCGGAGAGCGCGGCGGCGATGGTCTTGAGGCCCACCGGGCCGCCGCCAAATTTTTCGACGATGATGGTGAGGATGTCGCGGTCTACCTGATTGAGGCCGATCTCGTCTACCTCCAGAAGCGCAAGCGCTTTCTTCACCGTCTTCAGATTGAGCGGCTCACCCGAGACGGCAGCGAAATCGCGGCAGCGTTTCAATAAATAATTCGCTGTACGCGGCGTGGCCCGACTTCGGCGGGCAATTTCTTTCAGCGAGTCGGCGTCTATCTCTATACCGAGAATTTTTGCAGAGCGGCGCAGAATTTCTGCGATCTCTTCAGTGATGTAGTACTGCAAGCGAAATGTGCCGCCCGAGAAGCGGCTGCGCAGTGGCGCAGAGAGCATTGAGATGCGCGTTGTTGCGGCGATCAGTGTGAATGGCGGCAGCTCGAGCTGCACCGTGCGCGCTGATGGCCCCTTGCCAATGACGATATCCAATACCCCTGCTTCCATGGCGGGGTAGAGCACCTCTTCAATGGTGCGATTGAGGCGGTGGATCTCGTCTATAAAGAGGACGTCGCCCGAAGCGAGGTTCGTCAGGATAGAAGCGAGGTCGCCCACGCGCTCTATCGCAGGGCCAGAGGTGGAGCGCATGCTCCCACCGATCTCGCGGCTCATCAGATGCGCGAGCGTGGTTTTGCCGAGGCCCGGCGGGCCGTAGAGAAGCACGTGTTCCGGCTGGTGTTCGCGGCCCTTTGCTGCCGTGAGGAGGATGCGAAGGTTCTCCTTGATACCCAATTGGCCTATATAGTGCGCCCACTCGGCAGGTCGCAGCGCCGTGTCGAGCGAGCGCGGTACTTTTTCTGTTTCGTTTGAAGGTTTGGTGCTCATGGTTTTGCTCATTTGGACGGATTATCCGACGAAATGAGGTGGCCGCTAGCCCCGAGAAGACGAGCTTGCGAGTCTTTTTTCGGGGTTGACAATTATCTTTTCTATGCTACACTGCCTGCCTAGAAGCGCTCGATGCACTTTTTCTCTTGCTTGAGGCGCGCAGCTTCGGGTGATGGTGACTTTTCCGAGGACGGCGGTGGTTTTGGCTACCCCTATCCTTAGGTCCTCGTCGCAACTTTTCCTGTAAAAGCATCACCCGAAATTGCGCACCTCCGATTCCGAAGAAATCGTCCTGAGCTTGTCGAAGGATAGGTCAGCAACTAACGAAACGATAGCACCCGATTGCCGCAATGCAATCGGGTTTTGTGGTGGAGTGTTTACGCGATTGCGTCCAGCATGACTTCGTCGTGCAGGTCTACGACTCTGCCGAGTTCGTCTAAGCTCGTGACGCCCTGGAGAACTTTTACGATGCCGTCTTGCGCCATGCGGCGGATGCCTTGCGGCTTTGCCGCTTTCCATATTTCTCGCTCACTCGAAGCTTTGCGACACACTTCCTCGATAGCGTGATCCATGAGGATGACCTCGACGACCGCGACGCGGCCTTTGTAGCCGAGACCGCCACACTGGTCGCACCCTTTTGCGACCCACATGGTGTCGCGATTTTTCGGCAGCTCGTCAGCGTGCGGAATATTTTTGAGTAGCGGGTCAATGGTTTTCCGATCTTCGGCGGAGATCATCTGCGGCACGCGGCACGCGGGGCAGAGTTTGCGCACCAAGCGCTGTGCCATGGCGACCGTGAGCGCGGCGCCGAGAATTTCCGGATTGACCCCCATGTCCATGAGGCGTGGAAAGGTGCCAGCTGCGTCGTTGGTGTGCAGCGTGGAGAAGACAAGGTGGCCAGTCAAGGACGCATTGACGGCGGTCGAAGCTACCTCAGCGTCGCGGATCTCGCCGACCATGATCACGTCGGGGTCTTGGCGCAAAGTGGAGCGCAAACCTTGCGCGAAGGTGTAGTCTTTGGATACCTGTGTCTGCACGATGCCGGGAAGGTGGTATTCGATCGGGTCTTCGATGGTGACGATCTTGATCTGCGGCGTGTGTACTTGGCGCAAGAATGCGTAGAGTGTCGTCGTTTTACCCGAGCCTGTCGGCCCGGTGTTCAGGATCATGCCGTTGGGCTTGGCGATCTCACGATCGAACATCTCCATCAGGTATTTGTCGAAGCCAAGCTGCTCCATCGGCAGCGCGATGGTCGAGGGATCCAAAATACGCATCACAATGGTCTCGGCATAGGCGCCGGGTAATACAGAGGTGCGGATCTCGATCTCCTTGCCGCTCACGACAATGGAGAAGCGGCCATCCTGTGCAGCATTCTTGATGTTTAATTTCAGTCCTGAAAGAAGCTTGAGGCGGCTCGAAATGAGCGCATACGTAGCGGCATCGAAAGTGGTCGCAGCGACCAAAACGCCGTCAAGGCGATAGCGCATGTGCACTTCATTTTCTTCCGGCTCGAGATGCACATCGGAGGCGCCGAGTGACAAGGCACCCCCCATGATGATCTCCAGGACGCGCGAGATGCGGTGCGTGTCTTTGCTCCCCGCGTGCGAGGCAATCTCGACCTTCACGTCGTTCATCGTCTTCAATTTATTGAGCATTTCTTGAATGGTCGCGCTCGAGAGGGTGAGCACACCCGCTTCCGTCTCGGTCGCATACGAAATATCGCGGTAGCGCTCCCACGCGCGCTCGAGTGATTGTTTGGACGCGATAAATCGCCGCGCCTTGTACCCGAGATGCTCCAATTTTTCTATCAATTGCAGCGCATCAGCGCGCTCGGGGGAGCGCATCGCTACGAACAGCGATTTATTTTGCTTGTGGAAGGGGGCGATCTCACCAGCGCGCGCCTCTTCTTCGGTGATAAGCCGCAGAGCGTCGGTGTCGATGGATTTGTTGGTCAGATCCACATACTCTACCTGGTATTTCCCTGCAAGCATCTGCGCCAACTCTTCTTCTTCGCGAGCGCGAAGCTCATGGAAGCGCTCGTCCTGTTTTTTCTCGTCAAACTTCGGGGGCATGGAGTAAGTATAGCTTATAGCGAATAGCGTGTAGCGATTAGTGCAGTAGAATTGGTTTTATGGATGTGCAGGTACAGGGGGCTGCGGACATGCAACGGTTTGCGAGGAGTTTTATCTCGACGCTTCAACCTGAAATTGGTACGGCTACAGTCGTCGCGCTTTCTGGCGAGCTCGGGGCGGGGAAGACAACTTTTGCGCAGGCGCTTGCGCGCGCGCTCGGCGTGGAGGAAACGGTGAACAGCCCTACATTTGTCATTGAAAAGATATATGCACTCTCGCATCAGAAATGGCAACGGTTGATACATATTGATGCGTACCGGCTCAAAAGTGCCGAGGAGTTGCGGGCGCTCGGGTGGGAGAGAATGGTTGCCGACAAAAATAATCTCATTGTCATCGAGTGGCCAGAGAATGTTGCTGGAGCGATCCCTGAAAGTGCTCACCGGATTACGATCGAAATCGGTGAAGGTGAAGGTCGCATCCTCAAAATATAGGGGTTTCGTAAACCCCTAATATCGAAATCTCAGTATGGTAAAAAACATTTCAAGACAGAACCCGTCAAAAGGAAAAACGTTGCGGCTCGTGCTGCTCGATACGCACGCTCTTCTGCACCGGGCTTACCATGCCATTCCCGACCTTTCGACCTCAAAGGGCGAGCCCACAGGTGCCTTGTACGGGCTCATGTCTACGATTCTCAAAATGGTGCAGGATCTGAAGCCGGATTATGTGATTGCCACGCGCGATCTGCCGGGGACAACCGTGCGACACGAGCTCTTTGAGGCGTACAAAGCGACACGCGCGAAAACGGAAGATGCTCTCGTTGCGCAATTAGAGCGCGCGCCCATCGTGTACGAGGCCTTCGGCATCCCGCTCTATGACGCGCCTGGCTACGAGGCCGATGATGTCTTGGGGACGATTGTGAAACAGATGTCGCCACGGCGTGACATTGATGTCGTCATCACTTCCGGCGATATGGATACCCTCCAATTGGTCGACGACAAACGCGTGCAGGTCTATACGATGCGCAAAGGTCTCACTGACACGGTGCTCTACGATGCAGAGAAGGTGGTCGAGCGATACGGCTTTCCGCCCGAGCGAGTGGTGGATTACAAAGCGCTCCGCGGCGACCCTTCGGACAACATTCCCGGTGTTAAGGGTATCGGCGAGAAGACAGCGACAGAATTAGTCGAAGCTTTCGGCTCACTCGACGACATCTACCGCGCACTTTCACAAAAGCCGGAAGCGTTTGCAGAAGCGGGAATCAAACCACGTACTTTGGAATTACTCAAAGAGGGCAGAAAAGCAGCCGCGTTCTCAAAAGAACTGGCCACGATCCATACGACCGTGCCCATTCATTTCGAATTGCCGAAACGTGCATGGCATGTGCAGGATCACGTGGAGACGATCTCCGCACTGTGTGATGAGCTCGAGTTTCGCACGCTCAAAGCTCGGGTTCGTTCGATCGCGGGCGCCGAAGAGATGTCGGTGTCATCGAAAACAGAAGATGCTCCCGTCGATCCACGGGCACTTAAAGAAACGGCTCTCGCGCTCTGGATATTGCACTCCGACACCACCAACCCGTCTCTTACAGACATTCTCGAGTTTGCCCACACGGATCACTTTGATCGTGCCCGCGAACAGATTTTCAAAGACCTGCGCGAGACTGGAAAATTGAACGAGGTATTCGAAAAGATCGAGAAGCCGCTCATCTCCGTCGTCGAGCGGATGAACGCGACGGGTGTCTACATTGATGTATCGCAGATGCAATCACTGAAGAAAGAATATGCCAAGAAATTGGGCACTCTGGCAGGACTGATCTTCCAAGCGGCCGGTCATGAATTCAATATCAATTCGCCCAAGCAGCTCGGCGTCGTACTGTATGATGAATTAAAGATCGGCGAGGGCGGAAGGCAGAAGAAGACCGCAACGGGTGCGCGCACCACGCGCGAAGAAGAATTGACCAAGCTCACGGGCGCGCATCCGATCGTAGGCCACGTACTCGCGTACCGCGAATTGCAAAAGCTCCTCGGCACGTATATCGAGAAAATGCCTGCCATGGTAGGAGAGAGTGGACGATTGCACGCAGAGTTTTTACAAGCAGGCTCGACCACAGGCCGCATGGCGAGCAAGGATCCCAATCTGCAGAATATTCCGATCCAGACGGAGAACGGCCGCCGCATCCGCGAGGCTTTTGCGGCGCCACGCGGGAGGGTCATCGCCGCACTCGATTATTCGCAGATAGAATTACGCATTGCCGCTGGCCTGTCGGGTGATGAAAAATTGCTCGAGGTGTTTAAGAAGGGAGGGGACGTGCACACCGCCGTCGCTGCGGAGATATTTGGTGTGCCGCCCGAACATGTGGACAAGGAAATGCGCCGGAGAGCCAAGGTCGTCAATTTCGGCATTCTCTACGGTATGGGAGCAAATGCCCTACGCGCGAATCTGGGTGAAGCGATCTCGCGAGAAGAAGCTGCTGGATATCTCGCCGAATATTTCAAACAGTATGCAGGCCTTGCGAGGTGGGTGGAGCATACCAAGCTTTCTGCGGAGCGATTGGGGTACACGGAAACCCTGTTCGGCCGCCGCCGTTATTTTCCCGGATTGAAATCGTCGTTGCCACAGATGCGCTCCGCGGCGGAGCGTATGGCAGTCAATGCGCCCATACAAGGCACACAATCCGACATCATTAAGCTCGCTATGGTGGAGGCTGATGCCCTGATCGAGCGCGAGGGGTGGAGAGAGGACGCCGCACTCGTCATGCAAGTACACGATGAGTTGGTATATGAAATGAACGTGGATCGAGCGGAGGAAATCGCACGCGCGATCCGTGACGTCATGGAACAAGCCGCCCCGGTCGAAAAATTATCGGGTGTGCCGATCATCGTGGAGATCGCAATCGGTCCCAACTGGGGAACGACGAAAAAAATCTCTCGCCGCTAATTTTCTAAACATCCCGATACTTCGTTATATAACGAAGTATCGGGATTACAAAAGAAAGTGTAAAGTACAGTCATGTTACATGTGATTCTCGGGACGGATAGGGAGAAGGCTCGTGCGGCTGCGTCAAACGCGGCTTTGCGCACGGAAGCAAATGTCACGCGTATTACAGACGCGAACTCGCTCGATGATCTTCGCTCCACACTCACGACCAATTCCAGTATGTTCGGCGAGTCGCGCGCAGTGATCCTCGATAGCGTCTGCAGCAATGCGGAAATGCGAGATTTGTTGTTGCACTCACTCCCCGCACTTGGCGATTCAGCTGGTCAATTCTTCATCCTCGAAGCAAAGCCCGATGCCGAGTTGAAAAAGAAGTTTCTCAAACATGCCCAGAAAGTAGAAACCTTTGACATGGCAAAACAAAAGGAGTATCCGACCGTCTTCAAGCTGGCCGATCACATGAAGAAAGGGGATAAGAAGGGTATGTGGGTCGCGTACCAGCGCGAGCTTGCGCAAGGCAATGTGCCGGAGGCGATCCACGGCGTGCTCTTTTGGGGGGCGAAGCAGTTGCTCCTCGGTGCGCGTAGTGAGAAAGAAGTCGAACGGGGGAGGAACCTTGTTGCAAACCTCGCCGAACTTCCCCACGAGAGCCGCCGCCGTGGCGAAGAATTGGAATATGCACTGGAGCGCTTTATTTTGTCTTCTGTCTAATGTTTGCGTGCTACCATAGTTCCATGTTTCGGGCATGGAACGCTCGCGTGTATGTCACAATATTCACTGCGGTTTTGTTTTTAGGTTCCGGGTTTACGCCGATCGTAGCCAACGCACAGGGCTCGAATATTTGTATTGCCGCAAACAACCAGTGTACGGGGACCAAAGACAAGGGTAAACCGTGCTTCTGTGCCATCGTTGGGGCCTATATTACGGGTGTATGTCTCGCCGTTCCCAATGACTGTAAGGCCTTAACCTGGTTTGTTAACGCGGGTCCTGGTGTCTCGGCGTCCAACGGAGTAGCAGTTAGTTCTCTGACCCCAAGCGAATTATCGGCCATTGGTTTGGGAGAACAAAGCGGCATTTTCGGTCAGATCGGAGCATTCATCAAAGACAATCCGCTCATATCCGGGCTTGGGATGGGTGTGGGCATGAGTTTGCTGCAATCGCTCATGTCGCCATCGGGTAGCAGCGAGTCGTCGACAGATTCCGGTACGTATTCGAGCGGCTATTGCACGACCCAGTACTACTACACATCTAATACGAGCGCACTCACCGATCCGTGCGCACTCTACAGTGCGGATGTCGGCACAAGCGGTACGCAAACGGGCAGTACGAGCGACAGCCTTTCTGATTTGCTGAAGAATCTCAATAGCTCGAATTCACCGGGCATCACCATACCGAGCACAACCGCCGGCTCTATCTCTCCCTACTTGCCCATTGCCGCGATTGACACGTCGGGCACTCTCGCTGGCTCTGAACCCACCATTACCGTCGCAGGCGACACAGGGGCACTGACACCAGTCCCAGTCTCCGATCTTCTCGCGAGCAATCAGTTCTATACGGATAACACGAGCGCTTCAACCCCGTCCGCCGCACAAACACCACTCAATCAAAATCCGGTGCCGGTGCCCATAAATGGCCTGCGCGGCGACATCAAATCTCTCGGCAGCGGTGCCACGATCTACGCTTCGAGCAGGAGCGGCAACACCGAGATCTCCGGATTCTATGGTTCCACCGCGGGTGGGACACCGCAAAGCGCTGCAGGCAAGATGTGCAAATCGCGACCCTGGTCGTCCAACTTTCTTTCATACGTCATTCCGTCTTCGTTTTTCGACAATCTCTGCTCATGGGGTGGGTATAAGGTAGGGACCGTGCAAGCTACCGGCTCTGGCGGAGGCGACGGTACCTCGACCGGAGGCGGCTCGAACAAGACCTCAATCCCTGCACCGAAATCCGAAACCATCTACAGCAATCCGGTAGTAGCACAGGCCAAGATTTGGGCCAGACCCGCGAGTGTCTCGATCGGTGGTCGCACCACGGTATTTTGGACCTCGGCCAACGTGACCTCATGCATCGAATCAAGCTCCGACGGCAATTTTTCGGGCCAGAGCACTTCTGGCGGCGCTTCCACTGTCCCTCTCTCCGGCGCGACAACCTTCAACATCCAATGTCAGACCATCGATGGGAAGACTATTTCGGACTCTACGACCGTACAGATCGGTATTTAATGTTTCTTCAGTGCTGTTTCGAGGCGCCCGAGTGCCACGAGAAAGGCCGCTCTGCGCAAATCCGTTCTTAACGCTTGCGAACGTTCGAAGACGATGCCCGATTGTGCAACGATGATCTTTTTAAGTTTCTCGAGTACTTTTTTCTCGCTCCACTGCTGCCGTTTTAGATTCTGCTCCCATTCAAAAGTAGAAACGATAACGCCCCCGGAGTTGGCCAAGATGTCGGGCACGACAGGAATGCCACGCCTGAAAAGAATGTCGTCCGCCTCGGGGGTTGTCGGGCCGTTGGCAAGTTCGAGTATCATCCGCGCCTTGACCCGACCCGCGTTTGACGCGGTGATCTGATTCTCGAGCGCGGCGGGGATCAACACGTCGACCGGAACCTCTAGTAATTCTTCGTTCGAAATACCGCGGGCACCGGGAAATCCCTTCAGTGAGGCATTTGTGTTTTTGTACGCGAGCACGGTATCCACGTCGAGCCTACCCTCTTTGAAAATGCCACTTCTCGAATCGGACATCGCGATAATCCGATACCCGTACTGCGAAAATATTTTTGCCGCATTACCCCCCACGTTACCCATGCCCTGCACTGCGATCGAGGCTCCCTCTTTGATGCCGAATTTTTTGCGTAATGCATCGAAGGTGAAAAATCCACCGAGTCCGGTCGCAAGCACGCGCCCCTCGGAACCGCCCATTTTCAGGGGCTTACCGGTAAACCCAGCACCGGTTTTGTCGCCCGTGATTTTGTTATACTCATCCACCATCCAGCCCATAATTTCGCCGGTGGTGTTCAGATCGGGCGCGGGGACGTCAACACGCGGACCGAGAATAGGCGCGAGTGCGCGCACCCAGCCACGACTAAGACTTTCGAGCTCGCTTTTTGAAAGTTGTTTCGGATCCACCGTGATGCCGCCCTTGCCACCACCCATCGGGATGTTTGCAACTGCGCACTTCATTGTCATCCAGAGCGCGAGCGCCTTCACCTCATGGATGTCGGCATCAGGATGATACCGGATACCGCCTTTGTACGGGCCGCGCAGACTTGAGTGCTGCACCCGGTAGCCCTCAAATATTCGCTCCGACCCGTCATCCATTCTCACTGGAATAGCCACGCGCACTTCGCGTTCGGGGTGTTGCAAGCGGGCGAGTAAATCAGTGTCCACAGGCGCCACTGCCGCGGCCCGCGCGAGTTGCTCCAGGGCGTTCTCAAAGGGGTTCATATTTTTGCAAATCCCCCCGGTTGGAATCGAACCAACATCAACTCCTTAAAAGGGAGCTGCTCTACCACTGAGCTACGGGGGGTAGAGAGGGAAAAAATGAAAGCTCGCTTTCATTTGACCCGAACGCCCCTTCCGAAAGCTTCTGCTTACGGGGGGAGTGGAAAAACTATAGCATTTGAGGCCTTTTGCGGCGAGACGCTAAAGCGGCAGATCAAAGGCGTAGGCGCCGGCACCGGAGACGACGAGGCAGAGGCAGATGACGAGTAAGAGTGCACTTGTATGCCGTGTGAGCGTAAAGAACTGCGGATAACGTTTCCGCCAGATGAGCAATTTTATTGCCGCGACGGCACCCAAGAGGGCTGCGAGCTGTGCGTAGATGCCAAGTACAAGCGCCACGCCGATCAGTGTTTCAAATATGATCGCGAGCCACACGATCCATGCTCCACTTCCGACCACAGGGAAACGGATCGTAGAAAGTTCGCGACTGCGCATCACGTGGAAATATGCGAGGGAAAGGAAGGTGAGCCCTGCTGCGATGCGCAAAAGGGTGATGCCTAAGGGCGCGAGGTAGAGGATTTGCGGGAACAGGCTCAACATGCAGAAAGCATAGCATTCTGCTAGTGTGCCGCAATGGAGCAAGCAGTTCTCTTGCACAATATCCGAAGCACGCACAATGTGGGCTCAATATTGCGCACGGCTGACGGAGCGGGTGTTTCAAAGATCTATTTGACCGGCTATACGCCGACGCCGCTCGACCGTTTCGGTCGGGTGCGGAAAGACATTGCAAAGACCGCACTCGGCGCAGAAAAAACCGTGCCGTGGGAATATGTGAAATCTCCGGCACGAGTCATTCAAGCGTTGCGAAAGCGGGGTTGGGCGATCGTGGGCGTGGAGCAAGATGAACGTGCAGTAGATTATCGAACACGTCACATCGCGAAGCCGACACTCTTTATCTTCGGCGCTGAAGTGCGCGGGCTCTCAAAAGCCCTGCGCGATCAGTGCGACGCACTGATCGAGATCCCGATGCACGGCAGTAAAGAATCCTTAAATGTGTCCGTCGCCGCGGGAATTATTCTTTTCCGCTGTCGTGACTAATCGTACGGACGGTCGTATCACTCTAGCTGATGCGGCCGCATCAGCTAGAGTGATACGTCAATACGTGAGTACGTTCACGATGTTTCCCTCGCCGTCGAGTAGCTGAATAGCGTCATGCTGCGCCCCCCACAATGGCGTGGTGCGCGCGAGGTACAAGCGCCAAGAATTCAGATTGAATGCATTAGTATTTTTATGAGCATTCACGCAACCGCCGTACGAAAGCGCCGTTTGGATCTCGCCTCGGCAGGCGGATGAGATGCTACTCGGAGGATTTGCCGGAAATGTGCAGGGCGGCAACGCCTGAATGTAATCCATACACGCGCTTCCGAGGCGCTTCTCATTTGATGCCGTGCGTGGTATTTGCAATTGCGGCGAGGGGCAGCTCTGCGGCAGTGGCGGAACAAAAGGCTGCAAAGTGCCGAGGTAGCCGGTGCACATATTCTCCGCGAAGGACACACCCACGGGTGATGGGCCGGTCGCTACGATCGCCACAGCGCCTGGTGATAAACGCACTGGAGCAACCGTATTGACGCGTCCCATGGCGAAAACGGTAGAAGCTTCAGGGATATATGCACGCACGCCAGAGAGGGCACTTCGCAGCGACCAGCCAGAGAGGGTGAGGGGCGTCGGTGCGCCTGGGGAAAGCGCTATCTCGATATATTGTCCGATGGCCGTTTGCGTTGTCGCAGTGCCCTGTGCGAGCGCGACTTGCCCCGCGTAGGAAGAGGGGTTGCCGTATCCAGCCTCTGAAGCAGCGGTCGGCGTGTATTCTTGATACGGCGAATACTCGGGAGGTGATTGATCGCCCGTGGCAGTGGGGATCTGTGGCAGCGTCGGGGGCTGGAAGGGCAGTTTGAACGATGCAAGGGACGTACTACCACTCAAAATATTTTGAAAGGAAAAACTGAATGATCCGGCATTGCCGATGATCTTTCCCACGCCCCCGCCCAGAAACCACAATAGGATCACGATTACGATGGTGGCCAAGATGAGGTACTTGAGCGTCTGCTTTACCATGCGAAGATTATAACCCCAGTAATCGTTCTACTTCCTCGCGCACCACCTGTGCCTCGCTCCATGGGATTTTTTTACCATCTTCGACGCAGATACACGGATCCGTGCCTTTGCCAGTGATCAAAACCGCATCGCTCCCGCGCGCACGCCGAAACGCCTCACGTATCGCCTCGCGCCGATCCATTATGATGGTAGGAGAGCGCCGCATATCACGCGTCATCTCCTCCACGATCGTGCGTGGATCTTCATCGTACGGATCTTCGTTGGTGAGGATGACCTCGGCGCAATTGTCGTCGGCAATTTTTCCCATCACGGGGCGCTTCCACGTATCGCGGCCGCCACCGGTATTTCCAAGCACGCAAATTTTTCGAACATTTTTGTATGCATCGTAGAGTGCCTGAAGTGAATCGGGCGTATGTGCATAGTCCACCACCACAGTGAATGTTTGTCCCGCTTCAATCCGCTCGGCGCGTCCTGGAATGCATTCTATTTTTTCCAGTGCGCGCTGTATCTTGTCGGTCGATATGTCGAGCGCGTGAACGAGTGATGCAGCCGCGAGCGCATTCTTGAGCGAGAAATCGCCAGGGAGTCGTATTGCAATCTCGGCCTTGTCGAACACAAAATGGCCCCCGCGCTCGCTGGCTTCGTGTTCGTGTTCTTTGAGCGAGAATCCGATGGTTTTCTCCGCAGTAAGCGCAAGGTAACGCGCAGATTGCGGATCGTCGGCGTTGGCAACGATGACCCTCGGTCGTTTCGGCGAGCGCGCGAGCGCAAGACCGATCTCGAATTTCGCGTCAGCGTACTTTTCGTACGATCCGTGCGATTCGATGTGCTCGGGCGCGAGATTGGTGAAGATGAGGGAGTCGAGTGCGATTGCGCGGTGGCGGTGTTGCCTGGCGCCTTCCGATGTCATCTCAAGTATCGCCGCCGTGCAGCTGGCGCGCACCGCACGCCGCAAGAAGCGTTGGATAAAAAATCTGCCCGGCATCGACATGCGCATCACATTGGGCGCCGAGTCGTCTGCGATCTTGATCCTTATCGAATTGAGGAGCGCGGTTTTGTACCCCGCTTCTTCTAAGATTGCATTCACCATTTCGCAAACCGATGATTTTCCCTTCGTGCCCGTTACTGCGACTACCAAAAGCCTTTTTGAAGGAAATCCATACACCAGTGCGCCAACATACGCGAGAGCGAAATGGTACGCGCTGGCTAATTGCGTCGGGGCGAGCTTTTTGAGTTGAGTCATGATGTTCGGCCAAGCGTGCGGAGCGCTTCCCGAAGCCGCGCATGCGAGCCCGTCACCGACCCAGGCACATGCTTGAGCGCTTCTCGCGCCTCTTGTATCGAGTAGCCGAGTGCGCGCATCGCTTCCAGCGCATCTTCGTCGCTCCTCAGCGTCGTATTCACCGTGTCCACAGCCACTTTGTCTTTGAGTTCGAATAATATTTTTTGCGCAGTTTTTTTGCCGATGCCGGAGACATTGGTGAGGTAGGTGTCGTTGCCGGCGGCTATCGCACTCCGGAGGGTGTTGGCCGGTGCGACGTTCAAAATACCGAGTGCCGATCTGGGTCCGATGCCCGAAACAGTCAAAAGTAATTCAAAAAACGCGAGATCGGATTCGGAAGGGAAACCGAAAAGATCGAGCGCATCTTCCCTCACCGCTGTGTGCGTCCACAAGGAAACCTGTTGCCCCTCCTTCAACGTGTGAAGAGCGTCTTTCGTCGAGGCGATCTTATATCCCACGCCGCCCGCGCTCACAATACAGAAATTACCGCGGACTGCCGCTACCTTTCCCTCAATGTGCCCGATCATAGTGAGATTGTACACCCGTGTGATTTCTTGCGCTTTCACCTCACATAATGTAGATTCTCGGGAATGGCAAATACAAGTTCCGCCCAGAAGGCAGAGCGCGCATCGCAAAGAAAGCACGTATTCAATGTGCGCCGCAAAAAGGCTGTACATGATGCGCTCAGAGCTCTCCAGAAGGCACCCTCTGCGGCAGCGTTCTCTACCTTCCAGCAGGCCGTCGACAAAGCTGCAAAGACCAATGTCATCACCAAGAACACCGCCGCACGCATGAAATCGCGCCTCACCAAGAGGC
Source organism: Minisyncoccota bacterium (assembly GCA_036517335.1). GTDB lineage: Bacteria > Patescibacteriota > Minisyncoccia > Phycocordibacterales > UBA2100 > UBA10103. The sequence continues at coordinate 49,943 of DATDWX010000030.1, forward strand.
TTGCCACTCTGTCCGCAGCAAAATAGGCGGATCTGACGGAGCCATCGGCCGCGCCAGCGGCGCGCGGGTTTTCTCTTGGTCGCGAGGCAGTTATCCCCGTTTTCCTCCACGCACGAGAGGCGAGTAGCAAATCCGTGTGATAATGGCGCGGCGCGATCCATTATCTTCATGCAAGCTTGGCACGAGGCGATTTCAAAAAAATATCCCTGGTATGCGGGATGGCACCAGCATCCGCTCCACCCCCACGCCCACTGGGCAACCCTCGTTGTCGTTGCCATCCTACTTACCACGAGTGTTATCCAGGCTATAGACAAGGCGATTGCGTATGCGGGCGATAATTCAGCCGCTGAAGTGGCCGCTGCGGCCGCCAATCACCTCCAAGAGCTCGGGGCAGGGGACTATGCCATTCAAAGTACGCAGACTGGCCAGCCGACCGGAGAGTTTTACAATGTTTCGACTACCCTCCCCGACGGCTTCGTATACGAGGCCGACGTTGACCAAAATACGCAAATCAGCATCATTGCCCCCAAACCTGGTGAGCACCTCTACGTCTCCACTGACGATCCAAATATTCGGATTGAAAACGAGTACGACTCCCTCACTGGCACCGATGAAGAAGGCGTGCCGCATGCGGTAAGCAAAAGAGTTGAAAGGACCGGCAGCGCGGACGTCATCGTCACGATGAAGCTGTCCTTCCAGCGTTATTTCGACAAGAATGATACTGCGAGCGTGCGCACCAGCAAGCGCACGCAATTCGACGTCGCGAAGAGTGCCATCGTGGCCGCAATGGCAGGGGGCGGCCACATAAAGCGTGAGCTCCCCATCATCAGTGGGCTCGCAATTACGATCAATGCCAGTGCGCTCAAAGGTCTCGCGCACAATCCCAATGTAGAGAGCATTGCCCCCGACATCGCTGACAGAGTTTATCTTGATCAATCTGCTAATACCGTAAATGCTCCCTATGCATGGGGACTCGCAGACACAAGCGGTAAAGCGATTACCGGGCAGGGTGTCCGCATTGCTATCATAGACACCGGAGTTGACTATATGCGCACCGATCTCGGCGGTTGCCTCGGCACGGGCTGCAAGGTGGAGGGAGGTTGGGACTTTGCGAATAATGATGCAAATCCGATGGATGATCACGGGCATGGTACCCATGTCGCTGCGACCGCTGCCGGCATTGGCATGGTGGGTAGCACACGTCTCTATGGCGTCGCCCCTGGGGCGCACATTCTCGCGTACAAGGTCTGTAGCAGCGCGGGTAGTTGCTCAAGCTCCAACGTCATCGCCGCCATCAACCGTGCCGTCGACCCCAACAATGACGGCAACCCTGCCGACCACGTCGATGTCATCTCCATGTCCCTCGGTGCCAACTGCGGGACCTATTCGGCATCTTGTGGACCGACCGACGCACAATCAAACGCCGTGAATAATGCTACTGCTGCTGGTGTCGTTTCGGCAATTTCCGCAGGCAACGCAGGTCCCACGGCCAGTACCGTGGGCTCTCCCGGTACCGCAGCAACCGCCGTTACCGTTGCTGCCGGGTGCTCTCCACATGGCGATCTCTCTACTACCACCCGCTGCCCGAGCGGCAACAACACGCCCGTCGCTTCCTTCTCCTCCCGCGGCCCTGTTGTTTACAATGGCACTGACTACAAGAAGCCCGACATCACCGCGCCCGGCGTCATGATCTGCGCGGCGCGGTTGAGTACGGCCTTCTCCACGTCTCCCGACTGCTTCGACTCGCGCCACGTTCGCATCTCCGGCACCTCCATGGCAGCGCCGCACATCGCCGGTGTACTAGCACTCCTGAAGCAAGCCAATCCCAATTACACACCCGCTGATATAAAAAACCTCGTCAAATCCTCCGCTACAAGTTTTGGAAGTAGTGTTACCTATAACGATCAGGGTGCCGGACTCGTGAATGTGCAAAAGGCGATACCAATCGTCTCCCAGCTATCCTCCTCTCCCACCACATGGAGTTTCGCCACTGACCCCACCACTAAGTACAGCAGCAAAACCCAAGACTTCACTCTAACGCCGAATGTCTCGACACTTAGCATCCTCACGGTAGGATTTGCCTCACCGAATGCGGGCATTACCTTTACCTCAAACAAGACAAGTGTCGACCTCGCCGGAAGCGCTACCGACTCTTTCTCGGGCACTGTGCAGGTGGACAACGATGTCGTAAAGGCCGGTCCCTATCTCGCTACCATTACCTTTACTGATTCGGCGGGCAAGCAAGTGGGTGCCATTCCCGTGTTCATAAATGTGGTCCCGACGATCAGCGTTACTCCCACGGGCACGATTGACTACGGGGTGGATGCGCCGAATCTCACAACATGGACCTCGAGCCCCGTCGTCCTTACTCTCACCAATTTGCGCACCGATGTGGCACAGACCGTTGCACCTGTGTCTTCCGGCTACCCAAGCGGCGTTACCTTCACCACGAGCCCAAGTTCGCTCACCGTGCCCGCGGGAGGGAGCGCAACGCTCTCGACAGGCATCACCGTGACCAATTCGAGTGTTGCCAACGGAACGTACGCAGGGACGCTCGCGCTCGGCGGTGCGGCTGTCAATACATCGTTCACGAAATTCTACCGAGTGGACATCAATATGCACTACACATCCGGTGGTACGATACCCCTCCGAGCTACACTCACGGGCTCGAGTGGTAGTGTTGGAGTTGCTATACCGAATACGACAGGTCTCGGGAGTATCTATAGAAGCACTGCCGGGACGTACTCCCTCTTTTCGAACTATGGCGGATCTACATATGTTTTTACTGAAGGGATATCTGTAAACAAAGGGGTGACAAACGTGGACGTATATTCTTCTATGGCGACGCACCAGGTGGGGGTCAGCTTTGCCAACGTGATACCGAAAACTTCAGGTTCTTCGGCGATCGGCTTCCTTGATAATAACGGCTTCAGTCTCATGCATTCGTTTGTCGGAGGCACCATCGCATTCTCCGACATGAGTAGTAGCTACTCGTATGCGCATGTCTATGATGCGCTCACCCCTCAAGGAAATGTGTATACAGCGGGTCAGAAACTATACAGCGGCATATATGCAGACGCGGTTCTTGCGCCGGTACAGAGCAACTTCTCCACCGTGGGCACGTTTAGGCTCGACGCACCGGCACTCTCTTCCGCCCTGCAAACTCGTCTATTTCCCGTGGTAGTGGCGAGTGGCGACTGGAGTTCTTCCTCCGCCTTTTCTTTTGCCACAACCACGAGACCTATTTGGCGGACGGTGTACGCATACCTGGTTGGAAGTGGCATATCGGCATCGGCCTACGCACTTTCATACCAGTCGTGCGCCACACAAGGTGCCTGCACTGCTTCGTTCCATTCCCCCATTATTAGCTCCGGAGGTACGGTGCGCAGCTTAAATGCGCAACCGCTTCCCACGTCGCCGACTCTCCCCAAACTCCCTACAGCCGCCACAAGCACGGTATACATGGGCCTCGGTCCCTCGGTCTGGAGTGGTATTTTGGCCAATACATCGTCCAACATTGTTCTGAATACCAAATGGGGATACTCAGCCTTTCTGCGCCAGGATTATGCGCTCGCACCTCACGACTCCATTCCCTACACGCTCTCAAAGAACGGGGGAGTGGTTTCATCAGGCACGCTATCAGCATTTGGCCCCGCCCCGACCACTTCCAACTGGCTTAGTACCCTCGCTAAAAGCCCCACACTTCTCTCGCTCCCTGCTTCCGCGGGCATCTATCAACTCTCCCTTAGTTTCCCTTACCAAAATGCTGGCATCGCCCTCACTGCAGAGGTTCTTGCCACGTTCGACACATCTCTTTCCGACAAGAATCCTCCTACACTCACGCAGCTCTACTACTCGACCAACAGTACGCGCACCGATCAGTACTACACGGGAGGATCGCAGAACACTTTCCAAATTGGGATTGATCCCAACGTCGGCACACTCACGGATGTGCAGGTGGACTATTCGACCGATAGCGCGGCGTTCAGCCCGGTTGCAGCCAGCGGTAGTGGAAGTGTGTATACGGTCCAAATTCCGGCAAATCTCACAGGGTCGCTCCTCACACTTCGCATTCTCGCGACAGACTCTTCGCACAACAGCCTGCGGTACACGCTCCAGCTTCCCATCACGACCGCGACGCCTCCAATAGGTCCCGCTCTGCCTCCGCCTGACACGACTGCGCCCATCACCTCTATCACATCTCCCGCAGATGGTGCCACACTGTCGGGTACAACAGCTGTCGCTGCTACGGCTTCAGACGATGTGGGTGTGGCCAAGGTGGAGCTCTGGAAAGACGGTGTGCGCTCGGCGATCGACACCGCGAGCCCATACGGCTTCTCATGGGACACCATGCTCGACACCAACACCTCGCACAATTTACAGACCAGAAGCTACGATGCAGCGGGCAATATCGGCTCTTCCGCCATAATTTCAGTCACCATAGACAACACCGCTTCTCCAACTATACCCACTGCCTCCCTCAGTGCGAATCCGACTTCCATAACGGTGGGTCAAACGAGCTTGCTCACTTGGTTCTCGACCAATGCCACGAGCTGTCTTGGCGTCAACTTCACGGCGGGTACTCCGAGTGGCACCACGAGCGTTGCTCCCACGCAGACCACCACCTATTCACTATCGTGCACCGGAGCGGGCGGCACTTCAGCCACCTCCTCTGCGACAGTGACCGTGGCGAGCATCAGTCCAGCCCTTGGTATAAACTCTCGTGTCAAAACCACCGAAAATCTCAACGTCCGCGACAAAGCCAATACTAAAGCAGGCAAGCTCCTCTGCACCCAACCTGCGGGTGCAACGGGCACCATTGTAGGAGGTCCTTCAGGAGCACAGGGCTACACCTGGTGGAACATCAACTTCGACACGAGCTGTGATGGGTGGGTTGTACAGACATACCTTGCGTTTCAGTGAGCGGTGTGCGTATCCCCCTCCGCACTTCTCACAAAGAGCTCCCGCTCGTGGGCGGGTGGGCTAGGCATATCAATATCTAGGCTTGTCGCTGCTCCCGGTTGGAATCGAACCAACATCATAACCTCCGCAAGGTTACATCCTATCCATTGAACGACGGGAGCGATGCTTCCCTATTTGCAAAACCCAACGAAGCCAATGTATCACAGCCCGAGAAATTCGAGAATCTTGTGCGCGACGGGTTCTTTCATGTGGACTTCCTTCGCGTGATCCTTCAGGAAGGCACGGACGAGCGAGGGATCTATTTCTTCGATGGGAATGATGAGATTCGGCGACATGAATTTGGTCGTGTCGACAAGGAGGAGCGGTCTATCATCGTGCTCATCTTCCACCCAAAATGAAATGATGTGGTCCCAGCGGTGCAATGTGCCGTCGACGCGTAGGCCACGTTCGGAGATCTCAAAGTGGGCGAGGTCGGGGGGTGTGCGCGCCAAGAGCCCAAGTGTCACGGCGGCCACTAAGACTAGAATGCCGAAGAAAAAGTCGTGGAAAATAATCGCTGTGATCGCGATACACACGGCGGCAATACCGAGCGCCCAAAACCAATCAGCACTGCGCTCGATATGATCGTGCTCATAAGCGCTCCAGCGAAGCGCCGGTCCTTCTGCCATCGGATAATTATACCTCGTTTATGAGCGTGATATCCGCACTTCAAGTCGTGCTCCCACCGCAGTGGAAACTCTCGAAATAAAATCGAGCGTAGGATTTCCCACACCCGATTCGAACCGCGCGATCGCGGATTGGGTGGTGCCGACACGGCGCGCAAGTTCGGATTGCGTCACACCCCTCTTGATGCGCGCATCGAGTATGGCGCGGACGAGGTCGTACTTGGGCTTCAGCGCTTCGTATGCCTTCCGAAACTCCGGATCGCGCATCTGTTCACGCCTCCAATCGGAGAGCGTGATATATTCAACGCCGTTTTTTGTCTTCCTGTACTTCATGGAAACAGTATAGCATACGTGCTATGTCATGCAATACGCCTGTAGTCGCTTGCGAGCGAGAACCATGTCCTTTTGGCCCAGTGCGGATCTTTGTTTCCTGACCGCCACAAGAAGTATCGGTGTTTGGAGACAGAAGCCGTACAAGATGCGGATGTGCGGGCGGCTTGTTTTTCGCAGTTCCCAAAGCCCACCCCCGATGGGCTTTGCATAGGGCATGAAAAGTTCATGTCCGTACGTTTCTAAGAGGTCCATCAGTTTTGTGACGTCGGTTCGTATTGCCGGGTCGAGCGAGAGCAAGAATTTCCTGACAGGCGGTAAGATGACCACTTCCATACCAAAAATAATACCATCGCGCCACACGCGAAGGCATGATACAACTGCAAATAAGGAGGGGTGGCTGAGTCCTGCCTGCCGGTAGGCAGGTGTCTTCAGCCAGAGGCTGATCCGCCTCCGGCGGCCAGCCGGAGGACTGGTCCGTCCTTTGGCGGAAAAAACTTATGTCGGAAACATATGTGTTGGTAAGTAAACGAACGGGAAGGTTCTACGTAGGTTCTAGTCGCGATTCAGCTGCGGGACGATTAGATGCTCACAACGCAGGTAAAACGAAATCTACGAGGTTCGGTCGACCATGGGAGTTGCTACTCGTTGAGACATTTGCGACATATACTGAAGCTCGGAAAAGAGAATTGTTCCTTAAATCTGGTGTTGGGCGAAAGTGGGTAAAGAATTTGGGTAAGTAAAAACATTGGAGGGGTGGTAGAGTGGTCTATTACACCGGTCTTGAAAACCGGAGTGGGGAAACCCACCGTGAGTTCGAATCTCACCCCCTCCGTTCCGTTTGTTATACTTTTATGATGAATTGGGAGAAGTTTCGGTCGGAGATTAAGAAACTGTCGACGAAAATTGACCCCAGTCCCGACATAATTGTTGCAATAGTTAGAGGAGGGCTCGTTCCCGCTCGCCTGTTATCAACTGAACTCAAGGTGAAAGAAATGTATTGTCTGACAGTGAAAAAAGTTGGTGATGATAGGAAAGTCGTTAGTGATATTTTGGATGATGTATCTGGCAAAATGATTCTGCTCGTCGAGGACATGCTTGAAACTGGCAAAAGTCTAAGCGTTGCCAAGAAGTATCTCGAGGAGAAAGGAGCGATGGTTAAAACTGCTTGTCTCTACACGATGCCGACTTCAGTAATCCACCCTGACTACCACCTCAAAGAGTTCGACGAAGTTCAAAAATTTCCTTGGGAGTGATAACTCCTATTGTGCACCCTACGGCCTAATACGGCTCACCCAAGGAGTCGGCGAATTTTATTGATTACATGCTGAATCGGCGGCGTTCCCAGAAATACGCTAGGATGGCGAGAGCCGCAATGATGCCGGGGATCCACAATCCAGGGAGGTAGGTGTGTACGATATCGAATAATGAGATCCATTGGAAGGAGATCGAGCCGTCCACGGTCGCGACGTTGTCGAGGAGATTTTGATCCTGGGTCTTCACAGCTTTCTGCCAGTCTTTGGCGTATTTGATATTGGAGTCCGCTGACGTCAGCTTCTTTGCATAAGAGGCATTCTCGCTCGCGATCTGCGCCTGAATGGAAGCAATGCGGTCTGGTTGAGCCGCCTCTGCGACGGCAGCGTCCAAATCCGCCTGGAGCGACTTCAGCGCACTTACGTGGGTGTTTATGAGCGACTGCCTCGCGGATTGGTAACTCGCGAGCGTGGTGTCTGCCTGTTTTTGCTGCTCTTCGATACTTTGTTTTTGCGGCAGCAGATTTTGCGCAGAAACCTGCACCTTCAGAAAGCGGGAGTTCACAAAGCTCTCGATCTCCGTGCGGAACTCTTCGAATTTTGAGGCAGGAATGACAAAGCTTATGTACCCGTATTTTTCTTCGCTTGAAATTTGATCCACACGTCCCTCAAATCCGCGCACTGTCGTTTCGGCGCGGCGCACGAGTCCCTGCACATCGCGGGTCTGCATCCTTGCGCTATAGGATTGTTTGAGAAATTCGCGGGTGTCTGTTATGGGCACGCTGCCACTTTGGTAGGGGGATGGCTTCATCATCGAACTCGGTGCAGACATTCCACGCGACCCCGCCTGCGAGTCTTCCATCATGGTCGGAGAAAGTGCCACGGTAGTCGCACTCCCTCCGCCAAATCCCTCCATCATCGGTTCAATGTATTGCCTGTTGTCGGAGAACGCAATCGCAGAAAGCACTGCAAGAATGAGCAATATAATAGAAATCCAAGGTTTTTTGGAAGGCATATGTGTGCAGTATACACCTTTCGTTTTGCTTTCCCACTCGGTATACTCTCGACATGGACAGAAATCTTGCTCTGGAATTCGTGCGTGTATCAGAGGCGGCGGCAATTGCCGCCGCGAAGTGGATCGGGCGCGGCGACAAGAACAGAGCCGACGGCGCGGCCGTGGATGAAATGCGCGACCGCTTCAATCAAATGGATTTCAAGGGAACGATCGTCATTGGCGAGGGGAGTAAGGACGAAGCACCAGAATTGTATACAGGAGAAAAGGTGGGCAAGGGTTCGAAGCCTCTGATTGACTTGGCGGTTGATCCTCTGGAGTGTACGACGAGCGTTGCCGATGGTTTGCCGAATGCTATGAGCGTGATTGCAAGCGGTCCGCATGGCTCGCTCCTCTCCGCACCCGATACGTACATGCAAAAGATCGCAGCTGGTCCGCGCGCAAAAAAAGTCATCAGGCTAGATCAGTCCGTGCCAGTTACGATAAGAAAAGTTGCCAAGGCGCTTGGCAAAAAACCTTCGGATATCTGCGTCGCAGTGCTTGATCGCCCGCGTCATGAGAAGCTCATCGCTGAGATTCGCAAAGTGGGTGGGCGCGTCAAACTTTTCACTGACGGCGATGTCTCGGCTGCCATGGCGACGTGCTTGCCGGATTCCGGCATTGATCTTTTGATGGGAACGGGAGGCTCGACCGAAGCAGTGCTTGCCGCCGTGGCGGTGAAGATCCTCGGGGGCGAAATCCTATGTCGCTTCAATCCGCCGAACGAGAAACACGCCAATCTCGTGAAGAAGGCACGCTTGAACACCAAGAAAATATATACCGCAAACGATATGGCAAAAGGGAAAATGCTCACGTTCACGGCCACAGGGATCATGGAAGGCCTACTCCTGCGCGGCGTGCGTGTCACCGAAACTGGGACGACCACACACTCGATCGTCATTCGCGGCGAATCCGGCACGATCCGATATATAGAAACACACCACGGGCATTAATTATTATTTTTTTAATACTTTTTAATCATGAACGCGGACGTTTTGAAAAGAGTGGCGAAGCAAATGGTGGCTCCTGGCAAGGGTATTCTTGCCGCCGATGAAAGTACGAGCACGGTAGAGAAGCGTCTCGCACAAGTGAACGTGCCTTCCACCGAAGAAAATAGACGCGCGTGGCGAGAAGTTTTCTTCACTTCACCGGGGATTGGTGAGTATATCTCGGGCGTTATTTTGTACGATGAAACCATTCGGCAGAGCGATTCGAAAGGGCGCCCATTTGTGAAGGTTTTGGAAGAAGCGGGAGTCTTGCCGGGGATAAAAGTGGACCAGGGTCTCAAGGAAATGGATGGTTCACCGCTCGAGAAACTCACCAAAGGATTGGATGGATTACCGGGGCGCTTGAAAGAGTATGGAGGGCTCGGGGCAAAGTTTGCGAAGTGGCGAGCGGTCATCACAATAGATGGCAACACGCTGCCGAGTGACGCAAACATTCGACAGCATGCAAAAGACCTTGCCGCGTACGCGCGTGCCTGCCAAGAAGAAGGTATCGTGCCGATGGTAGAGCCGGAAGTGATGATGGAGGGTGCGCACACCATGGCGCGCTGTGAGGAGGTAAGTCGAAAAACATTGACCGCAGTGTTCGAGGAATTGCAGAGCGCAGGGGTTTTGCTTGAGGGTATTGTTCTCAAGACCAACATGATCGTTCCGGGCAAGGAGAGCGGGCCAAAAGCCACGCCCGATGAGGTCGCCGAAGCGACACTCCGAGTATTCAAGGACGTACTGCCGGCCGGGCTTCCCGGTGAGGCATTTCTCTCCGGCGGTCAAGCAGAGGTAGAGGCTACGGAGAATCTGAACGCGATAAATCAGCGCGGGCCGCACCCATGGGCGATCACTTTCTCCTTTGGCCGCGCTCTCCAGGGTTCGGCTCTCAAGATTTGGAGCGGCAAAGCAGAAAACGTGGCCGCGGCGCAGAAAGCATTTCTGCATCGAGCCAAAATGAACGGCCTCGCGGCCGAAGGGAAGTATTCGAGCGAGATGGAAAGTAAATGAAGCATACGTATCGTGGCGTCGTAGTTCGGGGAGAAGGAAAGGGGGTGGCACTCGGCTTCCCGACTGCCAATATTCCACTTTCCGATCGTTCGCTATCGGGTATTTATGCGGCGCGCGTGGCGGTAAAGAGGGGTGAGGCGCCATACATGGCGGCGGTGTATGCGGATCAAGAGCGCAAACTGCTCGAGGCGCATATTCTCGATTTTACTGATGATCTCTATGGATGCGAGATCGAGATTGAGCTGCTAAAAAAAATCCGCGACGGGAAGCGATTCGAAGATAACGCGGCGCTCCGCGTCGCGATCGTTGAAGACATAAAAAACGTTCGTGCGTATTTCGCCAAGAAGCGCGTCATGATCTTCGGTACGTTCGATATGATCCATCAGGGTCATGAAAACTTGTTCGAGCAAGCGAGGAAACTCGCGGATAATCCTCACCTCATCGTATCGGTGGCGCGCGATACGATAGTGAAGCGCATCAAGGGCTTCCATCCAAAGAACACTGAACTCGCGCGGCTTGCTGCACTTGCAGAACATCCGCATGTGGACGAAGCGGTACTCGGCGACGCCGAGGGATATATCGAGCACGTTCTCGATGCTCGGCCCGACATTATCGCGCTTGGCTATGACCAGGAAGGGGAATTTGTACAAAATCTTGCCGATGACTTGAAAGCTGCGGGGCTCGAGACTTCCATCATACGATTGCAATCCTTTGAGCCGGAGAAGTACAAAACATCAAAACTCGCGTTCATCCCGCCCATTCTATAGAATGGGCGGGATGCGGTATCTTGGAATAGATTTTGGGGCGAAACGGGTCGGTGTGGCCGTGTCCGACGGCGCGGGATCGATCGCGTTCCCACGTGAGACTTTTCCGAACGATGATCACCTCATTCCGCTCCTCGTCAAACTCATCGCAGAAGAAAAAATCGGTGTGATTATCGTTGGCGATACGCGCTCGCATGGTGGGGGGGATAACCCGATAACTGCGGAAGCCGAAGCTTTTGTCGAGAGACTGGAGAAGGAAACAAAATTGCCAGTCGAACGGGCATTTGAAGCATGGAGCTCCATCGAAGCCTCCCGCTACGCGCCCAAAGGCAAAGAGCACGACGACTCCGCCGCAGCGGCCATCATCTTGCAGCGGTATTTGGACATGCATCCTTCATAGTGTCGTGATATAATCGGCAGATGACCAAGACAGTAGTGCAAAATCGCGTTCGCGCACTCGAAGCAGAAGTACGTGTGCTTAAAGCGGCTGTCCTTGAGAAGCCAGACCTCTCAATTGATGAAAAGAATTGGCAGAAAGTGAAAGGAACTTCGAAGAAAATCCGCGCCAAACTCTACAAGGCGCGGTATGAATAAGCCACGGGTTTTCCTCGACTCGAGCGTCATCATCGCCGCCCTGCTTTCATCGCGAGGCGGCAGTTTTTATATTCTGACCCATCTGCACGAGCAAGCCGAACTTCAGATCAATGAATACGTTTTCGCCGAGGTGCGCGCGGTTCTGGAGCAGAAATTTGCAGACCGTCCGGAGTTAGCAAGCACCTTATTCCTGATGCTTGGACTAGCGGGAGTGGAGACCGTCGCCGATCCGTCCATCCGCGCCGTGCGCCAAGCCGCAAAACTCATCTCAAAAAATGACGCGCCGATTCTCTCCTCGGCAATGACTGGTTGCAATTATCTCATAACGCTCGATAAAGAATTTTTTAAAACAAACATTATGTCTGCCGCGCGGGAAGGCGGTCTTACCATCTGCACACCGGGTGATTTTATCCAGCAACTCCGGTAACAGGCATGCAGACAAAAAAGTAAGCCTACACTTAACCTACGCTACCGCGCACATTAAGTGTATGTGCGAAAAAGAGATAAAAAAGAACCCCGCCCTATCCGGACGGGGATTGAGAAGAGGAAAATCACAATACAACTCTTCCCTGCGGTGTCTTGCCGATGATTATGTTGTCGACTGCCTCGACGACGCGCTCGACATAGATTGCCTGCGCGTGTTCGGACGCAGTATGAGCGCCAGCTGCGATCAAACCCTCCGCGTTCGTCGTGCCGATCACGATCGGCATGTCGAAGTAGAAGCTGTTGATACTCGCAATGTGCTGATTGGCGAATTGCGTAAGGCTCCACAGCGCGCCATTACCCGCAACGTATGCTGCCATTTTCTCGTCGCCGAAGGCCGCGCGACCCCCAAGCATCACGAAATTCTTGACAGTACCGATCCGCACAGCAGCGTCCAGCAAAACGATCGTTCCGAAGCTTTTCGATGCTATATGCTGGGCCATGTCCGACCAGTCTACACAGGCACCGAGCGGAGCCGTATTCAGGAATGCTCCGCCGGCAGCATGGATCACCAAGTCCGGCCGCTCGTTTTCGAACAGTTTTGTTACGGCAGCAACGTCTGTCACGTCACATGTATACCCAAGCGCGCCCGAGCGACTCGCATAGACAACGGTATTACCTTGCCGGCCCAAATGTGCACCAATGTGGTATCCGATGCTTTTTTCAGTCGAGGCGCCGAGAATAAGTACATTCATACCAGAATACTATTGAAAATCTTGACCGCGGTCTTTACGGGCGGCGTCACCAATGAAAGAAAGGATTCGTGGATCTTTCTGGTTAACGAAGAACGATGCTGCACTCTCGTCATTAATTATGCTTCCATCTTTTAGAAAGATGATTCGATCGGCTATCGTTTGTGCCAACGAGACGTGATGGGTGATCACGACCATGGTATAGCCGTCTTTTGCAAGGTAGCGGATCATATCGAGCACGCTTTTTGTAAGTTCTGGATCTAATGCTGAGGTAACCTCGTCAAGAAGAAAAACCGCAGGCTGCATCATCAGTGCGCGCAAGAGTGCCACGCGCTGTTTCTGACCGCCCGAGAGTTCGTGCGGATAACTGCTTCCGTATGAACCAAGTCCGAAGCGGTCGAGGAGATTTTTTGCTCCAGCATTGAGGTGATCTTCCCGAAGTTTTTTCACTTCGCGGGGCGCAAGCATAAGATTTTCGAGCACGGTCAAATGTGGCCACAGCGTATAATCTTGTGGTACATAAATAATTTTTCCGGGCTCGGAAATTGATCTATCCAGCTCGAGTATCCCACTATCGATCGTTTCCAGGCCGGCGATTATTCGCAGTAGAGTGCTTTTGCCCGCCCCGCTGAGCCCGAGAACACAGAGCACCTCACCTTTTTTGATTGAAAAAGAAATATCAAAAATACCTTGACGACTTGAGCCTGGAAATAATCGCGTGATATTCGTGCCCGAGACCAAATCAGATTGCATAGTCTCTTTTGAGGTACCGAACCCCCAGATGCAGTGGTCCGAGGATCAGAGCGAAGAAAATGACAAGCAGCGAATATACTTCGACCGGTCGATAGGTCATCGCGTTCACGTTTTGTGCCACACGAAAGAGTTCAGGCACTGAAATGAAGCTGGCGAGGAGCGTGTACTGAAGTATTTGGCCTTGGTTGGTAAGAAGTTGCGGTGTGATCCTTTTTGCCAGGATGGGCAATTCTATAAAGCGTGCGGTCATCGCTGTCGATAGACCGAGTGTATAGGCTGCCTCGCGGTAGCTTTTCGGAAATTGTGCGAGTTCGCGGTGTACAAGCTCGGCGGTAAGAAAAAGATTCACAAGGCCGAGCGCCAGCACCGTCGTCCAAAAGGGATCCACGACAATGCCCAATACGCTTTGGAGCGGATAGTGTAGCCAGAACAGGAGCACGATAAAGGGAACGCTCGCGATAAAGAAACTGATCGCTCGTATAAGCAATCCAACTTCTGCTATAAATCGGGCCCCGATAACGCCGAGAAGGATCCCAAAAGGTATACCGATGACTGCGACGAGGAAGAGAAGTTCAAGCGTCACCCCCAGCCCGCCCAAAAAGGCGCGGTGGTATTGCGCAAGAATCTCCAGCATATGTTTACCAGCTAGTACCCACTGGCGCAGCGGGTGGAAAGAATGATCCGGCCACGTCGTACTTCTGCAAGATCCGCTTTATGCTTCCATCGAAGGCAAGCTCAGTGAGCGCTGTGTTCCACATGTCAAGGAGTTCATCGTTTCCGCGTGCTACCGCGAAAACGTTTTCGAATGTTCGGATCGGTGCGGAGCCGATTTTCTGTATCGAGCCGGGATTGTTTTTGAGATATCCCGCCGCGTTGACGGGCTCGGTAAAGGTTGCGTCCGCTTTTCTGCCTGCGACCGTGAGCAATACTTCTGCGGGCGATGAAAGTTGCGGCAATGCAACCGTTTTTGCCAGCGGGAACGTGTCTTTTGCAACGAAGCTCGTAATTTCTCCGTCTATTGTAGCGAGCGTGACTCCCCGATCATTCAAGAGCGAGATGCCGCCCTTGAAACGGCCATCGCCGGCGCGTCCGTACGCATAAAGCAAGCTATACATCACTGGTTTTGAGAACTTCGCTTCGCGTGCGCGTTGGGAGTTGGGCCAAATCTGCGTACCGATAATGTCGTAACGATTGGTTCGCAGGCCCTCGATCATCGATCCCCACCCCACCTCTTCGACCCAATTGGTTTTCAAGCCGAGATTTTTCGCCGCCGCTTCCACAATGTCGTATGAAACTCCCGAGAGCTTACCCGTGTTGGGATCCTTAATAAGAAGTGGCGGATATACCACATACCCAATGCGGATGCTACCGCGATCAAAGATTTGACTTGCGTCGGAAACTTGAGAGTCTGTTCCGCCCGAAATAAACATGTGCCCGATAGCAACTACTGCCAATATGAGGGCAGCTGCGGAGACGTATTTTGAACCCATAACTAAAGTAAATAAGCCGATAATGATCTCTCGGAGGACCTTTGAAATCACAGGTGAGACTACGCGGTGTGTCAAGTGTTGTCAAAGTATGTCGGACATTTGTTGACAAATTACTGACAACATCTATGCTTGGAGTATGGATGACAAATTGCTCGTGGCGCTGGGGCTGCATGCGCGCGAAGCTAAGGTATATCGAGCCGTTGTAAAGGCTGGCGAGATTGCTCCCGCCCCGCTTGCAAAAGCGACGGGCATTAAACGCACGAGTGCATATGCGATCGCACGTGGCCTCGTCGAGAAAGGGCTCTTGGTGGAGGATTCCACCAAACGGCCGCGCATGTTTCTTCCTGCTTCGCCCAAAGAGATCGAGCATATCGTGAGCGAGGAGCGCAAGCGCTTGGATACGCGGGAGAAGCTCTTCAAACAACTAGCGAGCGATCTTTCCCAGGCGCAATCAGAGAAAACATACCCTGTGCCGCAGATACGCTTTGTAGAAGAAGATAAGATCGAACGTTTTCTTTACAGCGAAACACCCAAATGGATAGAAACTATTTTGAATGCAGATGGTACGTGGTGGGGATCTCAAGACCACACATTTGTTGAACATTACCGCAAGTGGATAGACTGGCAGTGGAAGCAAGAGCCCGACCTTCAGAGCGTGAAGCTGCTTACCAATAAATCGGTCCCCGAGCTCCGCATCAAGGGCCGGTATCCGAAGCGGAGCGTCAAATTTTGGAACAAAGCGGCGAATTTCGTTTCCACCACGTGGATCGCGGGGGAGTACTTGATCATGGTCAACACGCGGCAGCGACCCTTCTACCTCGTCGAGATCCACGATGCCACGCTGGCCAACGACCAGCGTGAAGTTTTCAAAAATCTCTGGCCTTTGGTTTGAAGTGAAATAGTCCCAGTCCCGATACTTAGTTATATAACTAAGTATCGGGACTAAACATCCTCATGGTGTGTCTGGTACAATCGAATTCATGGATGAGCTCCAATACGAAGATTTTGCGAAGCTCGATATACGGATCGGGACCGTCGTTGCGGCGGAGTTGGTGCCGGATACGGACAAGCTGATTAAATGCACTGTAGATTTTGGTGATCCGCCAGCTGGCGGAGGCACGCGCACCATTGTTTCTGGCATCGCGCGATGGCCCGCCGGAGGCGGGTCCGCCTCTGGCGGAAAAAAGCCGGAAGAATTGATCGGCAAGCAGCTGCCGTATATCGTAAATCTTGCGCCGAGGGTCCTCCGCGGTGTTGAAAGTCAGGGGATGTTACTTGCGGCGTCAGATGAAAGCGGCGTGGCGCTTATTTTCCCCGAGCGCGCTGTGCAGAGCGGCACGCGATTGAAATAAGGACGGTATACTGTACTCATGTCAGAGCTTGCAGCGCGCCCCGTAAAATCGCTACGCGACCACGGGGCAGATAGTTTTTCGCAGCTGATCGATCGGTGGTTCCCTACACCACAATTTCTGCTGCCGCACGCGTGCGGCATTGATATTTCAGACGCATCGCTCAAATGGCTTACGCTTGCACCCCCGCAGAGCAATTCGCCGAAGGTGGCCGCGTGGGGCGATGTACCGCTCTCTCCTGGTATCGTGGCCCACGGGATAGTGCGCGACGCCCATGCGCTCGCGCAGGTGCTCCAAGAGATCAAACCTCACCTCGCAGCTTCGGCGGCTCACGTGGCGCTCCCCGAAGAAGCGGCATATGTATTCAGCATGCACGTCCCTCGCGGTAGTGATCGACAGCAGATCCTATCAATGATCGAATTTGAGTTTGAAGGTCGCGTACCTATCCCACCGTCTGCAGCCGTGTATGATTTCAGTGTCATAGATGGCAAGGAGGGAACCGAGGGCATGGAGGTCGGCGTTACGGTTTTCCCGAGCGAACTTGCCACAAGCTATGCGGCCGCTTTTGAAGAGGCGGGGATCACCCTCCTCTCGTTTGAAGTGGAAGCGCGCTCCATCGCACGCGCCGTGTCATCGTGCGACGAAGGCGAGCCGATCACGCTACTCGTCGATTTTGGTTTTGCACGTACCGGCTTCGCTGTCTTGAAACGTGGCATCCCGATCTTTACCTCGACCGTGGAGGTGGGGGGCAATGCCATCATGGATGCCTTAATGCGCGCGCTCTCCCTTTCTCCTGAAGAGGCAGAGAAATTTGGAGATACGCACGGACTCGTGGCGACCAGTGGCACTGCGCCGTCTTCTGGAGCGGACGCGATCACCGGTACGGCCATCTTACTTTCGGATGAGATCACCCGCCACTATCGCTACTGGGACACGCGCCGGAATGAGCATGGCGAGCGCGTGACACCCGTGGGCAAGGTCGTGCTTGTGGGCGGGAGCGCGAATCTGAATGGCCTCCCTGAATTTATTGCCGGGCGTGTACAGGCACCCGTGGTGCGGGGCAACATATGGCGACACATTTGTCGCTTCGACGAGTACATACCACCGATCGATTATCGCATGTCTCTTAAATTTGCGACTGCCGCGGGCCTTGCGCTCAGGTGACCATATGGCCAACGTTTTACCCAAAGAATCCCGAAAGCATCTACGGCGTCTGCAGCGCTCTCGTATTTTGCTCGCGATCGCCTATGCCGTATTTGCCGTGTCTCTGACCGTCTTTGTCGCACTTCTTCCAGCAGCTATTATCCTCTACTCTGCATCGCGCGCAGGATCCACCTCCACCTCGCAAGTCCAGTCGCCGTCCGACGATGATCGCGCCGCGCTGCAAGAAGTGCGCGAGCTGGTTTTTGTGCTGAAACCAGTCTTTACTGCGACCACTACACCAACACAAGTCATCCAGCATGTACTTTCTCTGAAGCCGCCCACCATTGCGATCGATCACATTACGTACACGCCTGCCGATGGAGCGGGCACGATCGCGCTCTCCGGCACTTCACAAACACCGAGTGCCCTCAATGCGTACCGCAGCGCTCTCGCGGCCGACTCGCGATTCGCCAACGTGTCTGTCCCTGTCGGCGACTTGATCGGCTCCGACGATGGCCGATTTACGATGACGATCAAAGGTACCTACTGATATGCAAAAAGAAATCTCCACATCGTTCGCCTTGGTGATGTTTGCCAGCGCGCTCGCCGTTTCCTTCTCCGTCGCACTCTTTGCATTTTCTCTGCAGGGGAGGATATTGGCAGGGGGGAAGGCACAAAAACAGGGAGAACTGACGCGCAATCAGGATCAAAGCACCGCCCAACTGCACGCCTTCGCACAGGCAACTGCTTCGGAGCGCGCGTCGCTCAAGGCACTTCTCCAAACCGACATACTTTCTATAGCGACCATGCTCACGGGGGCGGGAAAAGCTGCCGGTGTCTCGCTCGAAGTATCGGGCGCACAATCAAGGGCCGCCACCACGCTGAAAGGAAGTAAGTACATGCTGAGCGCAGTCAGTTTCACAGTGACGGGACAAGGAACATTTGCAAAACTCATGGATGCCGCTGGGCTGCTTGAGGCGTTGCCGATCGCAGGATCCATCGAGCATATTGATATGTCCCGTGTATCTCCGGAAGGGAATACACGCGGCGATTTCCCCTGGCAATTCAGCACCCGTATCCGTGTCCTGACTACAGCCCAAAACGTGCCATGAAATTAAAACTCTTTTCATACCAGCGGCTAAAAGAACGCGTCTTCGACACGGAGGAGCCGGAAAATTTCACGTTTATTGCGAGTGCACTGTGGCGCACGATCCTTGCGACTGTCGTTATCTCCGCATTCGTATCGATCACCTACGGTTTCTATCTGTTGCAGGATGTGTTGACCGTGACCGATGTGTCGAACACCGCACAAAAGTCGCCGTCCTCCAATCCCAACCGTGTAGATCTCGAGGTCACAGTTGTCGGATTTACAGCGCGGAAAGATCGTTACGACCAACTCAAAGCGCAGCCGATCGTTGTACCGGATCCTTCGCGCTAGCGTTGCTGGGTACGACTGATTCGCGTAGGATAAGATGCTTGCCCTCGTAGCATAATGGATAGTGCAGGACTCTTCTAAGGTCTTGATGTAGGTTCGATTCCTACCGAGGGCATCCGCTGAAAGGCGGCAGAGCACCCTTAGCTCAGTTGGTAGAGCAACCCCTTTACACGGGGAAGGTCGTAGGTCCGAGTCCTACAGGGTGCATAAGGAACAACAATTTGGCTTTTCCCGCTTCAAATGATAGAGTTCGCGCGTTATGGCGATTACGATTTCACCTGTAGATATTGCAAAGCGCCGCTCTCTCGACATGCGGCCGGGGGATACAGTGCGGGTGACCCAGAAGATCATCGAGAAGGGCAAGCAGCGCCTCCAGGCCTTTGAGGGCTTGGTGCTTGCCAAGAAGCACGGCAAGGAAGCAGGCGGCACCTTCACGGTGCGTCGCGTGGCTTCCGGCGTGGGAGTCGAGAGGATTTTCCCCTTGTATTCGCCGATGATCGAGAATATAGAGATCGTCAAGAGGAGCCGCGTGCGCCGCGCCAAGCTCTACTTCATCCGCGAGAAAGTGGCGCGCGAAGCGCGCCGCCAACTGCGCCGCACTCGCATGATGGGCGGTGGCATTGCGGCAGAAGAGAAGCTCGAAGCAGCTGCGGAGGAAGGTATCCGCGCGGAGACTGAACCCGTGACAGTGGAAGTTGGAGCGGAATCAAAAAGCGAGTAGCGAATCTTTTTATTTATCAACAATTGGTAGACGCTATAGTATTGAGGTTTGCTACAATGCACCCATGGGTACAAGGGGAGCTCGTCCACGTCGCAAGGGTGAGATCAAGTGGTCGTCACATATCGCATATGCAGTGGGTCTCATAACGACCGACGGGTGCCTTTCGAACGACGGTAGGCATATAATTTTCGTTTCTAAAGATCGCGAACAGCTCAAGAATCTAATGCGCGCGTTGAAAATACGAGTAAAAATCGGGTCGACCATTTCCGGATACACGGGCAAAGTTACGACACGGATACAGTTTGGAGATGTGAAATTATATCGATTTCTACAGGAGATTGGCTTAATGCCAAACAAGACGAAAGTTATCAGTTCACTAGCCATTCCCGAGCCGTTCTTTTTCGATTTTCTGAGGGGTCATTTTGATGGAGATGGAAGTTTTTACTCCTATTGGGACCCAAGATGGCGTTCGAGTTTTATGTACTACCTCTCGTTCGTGTCAGCCAGCCGAGCACATATTGATTGGCTACGATCAGTCATCGCACGACTGCTAAAGGTCGGTGGGCACGTGACGCATGACGGACGGCACAGAACCTTTCAGCTAAAGTATGCCAAGAAAGAATCGTTGAAGATAATCGGGTCCATGTATAAGAAAAAGAATTGCATGCACCTGACTAGAAAACGTAAAAAAATCCTGAAAGCATTACGGGCTTCAAAAACCCAAGAATAAGTATTATGATGGGTGAGTCAAGAGTCTCGACTCTTGACAAATATCTGCGCAGGTGTTGAAATTGGTATACAAGCACGCTTGAGGTGCGTGTGCCGAAAGGCGTGGGGGTTCAAGTCCCCCCCTGCGCACCAGAGAAGAGACAAGGTCGGTTTTGGACTGGTTTTCCGTCGCGGCCGCGACGGAAAACCAGTGATGTGCGGGCATGCAGCGCGCTTCGCGCGC
>DATDWX010000031.1:0-45750 GCA_036517335.1 Minisyncoccota bacterium
ACGGCGCTTCAATTTCTCGGTCGGCATCGTACTTGGCGACAAGCAGGGGCGCGTGGGAGTGGGTCTCGGCAAAGCAGCCGACACGCAGTTGGCTATCGAGAAGGCCACGCGCGCTGCCAAGCGTGGCATGATCAATCTCCATCTCACACAAAATCACTCGATCGCACACGAAGTGAGCGCGAAGTACTGCGCGTCGGTCGTGCAGATACGGCCCTCGCCCGGACGCGGCATGGTCGCTGGCTCATCCGTGCGCGTGGTCCTTGAGCTCGCCGGCGTCTCCGACGTAACCGCCAAATTATTGTCCCGGAGCAAAAACTCCCTCAACAACGCGCGCGCGACTATGGATGCGCTCAAGAGTCTCACAAAGTAGGTATGGTTGCACTACACGAACTAAAGCGATCAGGAAAGAGAACATACCGCCGCGTCGGTCGCGGTCAGTCTTCGACGCGCGGTAAGACGAGTGGCCGCGGCGGCAAAGGGCAGACAGCGCGCGCGGGCAACAAACGACGTCCCGAGCTGCGCGATATCATCAAGAAATTACCGAAGCGCCGCGGCTACGGCAAGAATCGCGGCCGCAGCGTTGATGGGACCAAGCTTGACGCCGTCGCCCTCTCACTCTCGCGCCTTGATCAGGTATTTGAGAATGGTGCGGAGATTACCACAGAGGCGCTTCGCACGAAGGGATTGCTCGGCAGGAAGTTTACGCCGGTAAAGATCGTAGGTGGTGAAACCAACAAAAAGTTTACGATCAAAGATATTCCGATGTCTGCTTCTGCACGTGCTGCTGTCGAGTCCGCCGGAGGCGGATCCGCCTCTGGCGGAAAAGCGGGTGGGAGTGTCGACTCCCTCGCTTCTGCTCGGGATCTAAGAGCTTCTAAGCTCGCTCCGCTCGCCAAGAATCTCTAAGATATGTGGGACGCATTCGTACATAAGATGAAGGTTGTCCTCGAGGACGAACAACTTCGCTCGCGCGTTCTCTTTGTACTCGCCGCACTCGTTGTGTTCCGCTTTCTGGCGGCCATCCCCATTCCCGGTATCGACGCCGCCTCTCTCCAAGCATTTCTCACCAACAACCAATTCTTTGGTCTCCTCAATGTGTTTTCTGGCGGCGGTTTCTCTACCTTGAGTATCGTAATGCTCGGCGTGGGTCCCTACATTACTTCCTCAATCATCATGCAATTGATGACCATCTTGATCCCCCGACTGAAGGAAATGTATCAGGAGGAAGGCGACGCGGGTCGGCAACGATTTACGCAATATTCGCGTTACCTCGCACTCCCACTCGCGTTCATCCAAGCATTTGGTTTTCTTCTCCTCCTGCAACAGAACGGCATCGTGCCACATCTCACGTCCCTTCAGCTGCTGACCAACATCTGCGTGATCGCTGCGGGCTCGACGCTCCTCATGTGGATCGGAGAGCTGATCAGCGAATTCGGCGTGGGCAACGGCGTCTCCTTGATCATCTTTGCCGGTATCGTCGCGGGCATTCCCACGAGCTTCTCGCAAGTGATCTTCGCATTCGATATCAGCCAATTGCCGGCGTACCTCGGTTTTACCGCGGCCGCGCTTGTGATCATGGCCGGGGTGGTTTTCATCACCGAGGCCGAGCGACCCATTCCCGTCACGTATGCGAGGAGAGTACGCGGGCAGAGGGTGATGGGCGGCGTATCTACGTACCTGCCGCTTCGTGTCAACCAAGCGGGTGTAATGCCGATCATCTTCGCACTCTCGATCCTCCTTTTTCCGCAGATGATAGCGACCTTTCTCTCGCACAGCGCTATTTCGGCTGTTGCAATCGCAGCCTCTTTCGTCGTCAGCGCGCTCGCCAATCAATGGGTGTATGGGGGCATCTATTTCTTCTTCGTGGTGGTCTTTACCTATTTCTACACCGCGATTACCTTTGAGCCGCATCAGGTCGCTAAAAATCTGCAGAAAAACGGTGCGTTCATCCCCGGCGTGCGTCCTGGGCTCACGACCGCTGAATACCTCGGCAACATCATTACCCGCATCACCCTCGTCGGCGCGCTCTTTCTCGGCGCGCTCGCAGTCCTTCCCCTCATCTTGCAAGGCATTACCGGCATTACCGCGATCACCATAGGCGGCACCGCACTCCTCATCGTCGTCTCGGTCGTCTTGGATGTGGTCAAAAAGATTGACGCGCAGACGTCTATACGCGAGTATTGAGAGTAATGAAGAAATCAGTCATTACGATCGCTGGTTCGCTCGGCTCGGGGAAGTCCTCGACTGCCAAGGCGGTTGCTGCCGCGCTTGGGTATGAGCATCTCTCTTCGGGGGATGTGTTCCGAAAAATGGCGCAAGAGCAGGGCGTATCGGTCGAAGCGATCAACATCGCCGCTGAAGTCCAGCAGGATATAGACCACAAAGTTGATGCGTGGTTGGACAGTCTGAAAGATCGCGAAGATATCGTCGTGGATTCTCGTATGGCGTGGAAATGGATACCCGATTCGTTCAAAGTATTCCTTGCGCTCGATCCTGCGACAGCGGCTGAGCGCATTTTTGCCAACATCCAGACGGAAGGGAGAATGAGCGAGAATGGTTCGTCGATCAAAGAAGTACGTGCGTCCATTGACGCGCGATTTGCCAGTGAACAAAAACGCTACCTTTCGCTCTACGGCGTCAACCCGACCGACCCCCTGAACTTTGACATCTTCATCAATACAAAATACAACGACCTCGAAAGCGTTACCGATATCCTGATCGCCGCCTTTCGTGTGTGGCGCACGCATTAAATTCCGCATATAATAGGCAAAATATGGCTCCGATAACGGTCTTGTTCTTTGGTTCGCAGGGCGCGGGCAAGGGCACGCAGGTGAAAATGCTCGTTGAGTACCTACGATCGCGATCTGATCGCGGCATCGTGCGTATTGACATGGGCCACGAATTAAGAAATTTGCGCGACAGCGGCACCTACGCAGGCAAACTTACTGGCGAAGTTATTGACGCGGGCGATCGCATGCCGGATTTCATGCCGATCTACTTGCAGACCAAACAAGTCGTGGATAATTTTACGGGGGCGGAACATATCATTGCCGATGGACTTGCGCGAGGGGAGGATCAGACACGCGGCTTTGATGACATGATGCGATTTTTTAAACGCGACGGCGACTTTCAAATTATAAATCTTGTGATCTCCGATGACAGCGCAGTGAAGCGATTGATGGCACGAGGCCGCAACGATGATACGGAAGAAGCAATCCGACGCCGGCTCGCCTGGACGAAAACCGACGTTTTGCCGCAACTCGAACTGCTGAAAAGCCGTGGACGAATCATCCATGAAGTTGACGGCGAGTCCGATGTGGCAACGATTCATAAAAATATTGTTGCGGCGCTCGGCGTATGATCGCCAGGAAAAAGGAGGAAATAAATGCGCTACGCGAGGGTTGTAGACGCACCGCTCGGCATCTGCGCATCCTCGGTGAGATGATCGTACCAGGCGCGACCTCGCGAGAGCTTGAGGTGAAAGCGCGCGAGATGGTCGAGAAAGACGGCGACACGATGGCGTTTTATGGCTACTCCGGCGGCAAGAACGAGCCGCCATACGAGTCCGGTCTGTGTTGCTCCGTCAATGACATCATCGTGCACTCCCCGGCGGGACAAAATAATGCAACATTTCAGGAAGGCGACGTGGTCACGCTTGATTTCGGCATTATCCACAAGGGTTTTTATAGTGATATGGCCCGTACGGTGATCGCAGGCAAAGCATTAAACGCGGATGACGAGCGATTGGTCGCAGGCACATACGAAGCGGCTGATGCGGGGATAGCTGCAGCGCGCGTGGGAAATACCATCGGCGACATTGGCTGGGCCGTGCAGCAAATCGCCGAAAAATACCATTTTGGATATCCCAAAAATCTCTGTGGCCACGGTGTAGGCCGCGCACTGCACGAAGACCCACGCATTCCCAATTACGGCGATCCTGGCAAGGGCCCGAAGATTCAAGAAGGTCTCGTCATTGCCATAGAGCCTATGATGACACTCGGCGGCGGCGAGCTCTATGTAGACAAAGACGGTCACTCATATCGCACCAAAGATGGCTCCCGCAGCGCGCACGTGGAAAATACGATCATCGTCACTAAAAACGGTCCGGAGGTTTTGACGAAGGAATAAGGTAGAATGGCCGAATGAATATCTGCGTTTTTTGCTCTGCGCAAGACGTTCCTCAAAAGTACCAAGACGCAGCGCGCGAGTTTGCGACTTTGATAGGAAAGAACGGGCACACGCTCGTATGGGGCGGATCAAATGTTGGCACGATGAAGGCTATCGCGGACGCTGCACAAGAGGCGGGAGGGAAAATTATTGGTATTGATGTCGAGTTCCTGCGGCACAAGGCACGCCCGAATGCCGATGAAATGATATTCACGACAGATCTAAGTGAACGCAAGGCACTTCTTCTTGATCGATCCGATGTCATCGTTGTGCTCTCCGGGGGCATCGGTACGTTGGACGAGGCCACAGACGTGATTGCCCTGCGAAGGCACGGCAAACACAACAAGCCCGTTGTTTTCTTGAACACAGAAGGCTTCTATGAGGGTATGAAGACGCAACTTGAGCGAATGGACAAAGAGGGTTTTTTAGGAAATCGTGATGGTGATGTTGTGGCAGGACTTGCGGGGTTAGTCTACTTTGCCGATACGCCGAAGGAGGCAATGCGGTATATTGAGGAAAATGGCAACTGACATACTTATTATCGGAGGCGGTTCGCGCGAGCATGCGCTGGCTTGGAAATTGAAACAATCCCCGCGCGTGGGAAAGATATACATCGCGCCTGGCAATGGTGGGACGGGAAATGTGGCTGAAAATGTGCCTATTGTAGTAATGGAATTCGAAAAATTGGCTGCATTTGCAGAAGAGAAAAAGGTAGCGCTAACGATCGCGGGGCCGGATGATCCAATAGGTGCGGGCATCGTGGATTTTTTCGAGGCTCGGGGTTTAAAAATATTCGGCCCATCCAAATCAGCCGGACAAATCGAAAGTTCTAAAGCATTTGCGAAGCAATTGATGGCTGAAGCAGGTGTGCCGACGGCTGAGTTTCAAGTGTTTAATGATTACGAACAAGCTCTTCAGTATGTTCACCAACAAGGAGTCCCGATAGTTATAAAAGCGAGCGGGCTCGCGCTCGGAAAAGGTGTGTACGTGTGCCAAACGATGGAAGAAGCCGAGCAGGGATTGAAAGAGATCATGCTTGATAAGCAATTCGGCGAAGCGGGCAATGAGGTGGTCATTGAAGAATTTTTGGATGGACAAGAAATTTCAATTCATGCGCTTTGCGACGGTAAAAATTTCATTCTCTTCCCGCCGTCGCAAGACCACAAGCAAGTGGGGGAGGGGGACACTGGCCCCAACACGGGTGGCATGGGCGTGATTGCCCCCGTGCCGTGGGTCACGAGTGAAATGATGCAGCAAATTGGAGAGACAATAGTTCGCCCGACGCTCGCAGCACTGGCCCAAAAAGGTTCACCATATAAAGGCATCCTCTATCCCGGTCTCAAGATGACGTCAAAAGGCCCCAAAGTCCTCGAATTCAACGCCCGCTTCGGCCAACCCGAATGCGAAGTCTATATGCGACTTTTGAAAACTGATCTTTTGGATTTGTGCGAAGCGGCGATCGAAGGAAAAGTTGACCAATCGAAAATCGAATGGAACGTAGGCTTCGCCGCCAACATAATCCTTGCCTCCGGCGGCTACCCGGGAGAATACAAAAAAGGCCTCCCCATCACCGGCATCGAAGAAGCCGAACAAATCCCCGGTGTCGTCATCTTCCACTCGGGCACTAAAATTCAAGAGGCGACACCTCTTGAATTTCTAACGAATGGAGGGCGAGTATTGGCCGTCACGGCCGTTGGCGACACACTCAAAGAAGCGCTCGATCGCGCCTACGCCGCCGCCGACAAGATCCAATTTGAAGGCAAATACCTCCGCCGCGACATTGGGGCGAAAGCGTTGCTCCCTTAGATAGTTAAGCATATACTTCACGAAGCGTCGCATTGAGCGGCTGGAGGAAATCGCTATGCAACTTCAGATTGTTGAATGTTCAGCGGACGCAGACCCCAGTGATCTAACGCGATTGGCGCTAAAATCCAATCCACGGCAGATTGGTTTCGTCCACCTTCAACGGAAGTCCGACACCCAACTCGAGCCGGATTATTGGCTCATCGGGTTCTTTGATCATAATTGCAACCCAATCGGACACCTGTCTTTCCAGACGAACAGTCCCTTAGAGGGTTCAGGACTGGAGGAAATTGTGGACGACACTGTATTCATTGTTATGGCGCATAACATGTCAGAGTTTGAAACCCTATGCCGTGCGAATAACCTTCAGATTGTTCGAGTAATCGAGTAGCCGACCGTGAAGAAAGGGCTTAGACCATTCCGCGGGCGGCTCTTCTTTTTTGTGGGATATACTTATTGAATGCCTCCGCACTCAACGATAGGTGAACGACCAAAGATCGCAGCTGCCGAACGCTTCAAGTCTGCGCACGAAGAGCTTGCGTATTTGCGGGAGCGGGTGGCGCAGAAGGAGCGGGAGCTGGATTTGCCTAAGAATCAGTTTGAGTACAATCGCCTGGCCAAGCGCGAGGTGATGGAATATGCGCAGACGCCTGCTGCGACGGTGCTGCACGAGACGGTGGTAATGCCCGAGCACGACATTATTCACCACGTGCTCAAGCTCGAGCCGGAGACGCACGACACGCAGGTAGATGAGATCTTGAAGCTCGTGCAGACACGGGGGATAAGGAACGCGCTTTCGGTCGCCGCGCGCATCAAAAATCCGCATTTGGAAGACGATGTACACCGCGCGCTGGTGCGCTACGTGGCCGAGGGCTTGCCTGATGGCGGTGCCGAGCTACCCAAGGCAATGCAGCGCGCGCTGCGCACGGTCCTTTTTGAGATACAGCCGCAGGCGCACGGTGAAAAAGATACCGATCAACCGCAGTATAAACTAGAACAGCTCCTGTCCTCGTCCGAACAGCTCTACGCAGGACTCCTCGGTCTCATAGAATACGGCGAAGCTTTTTCTCTTGAGATCGCGGTCCCTGAAGGCCACGAATCAGCCTTCCTCTATCTCGCTGTGCCGCAGCAGAAGAAGCAATTGGCCGAGCGGCTCATCTCATCGGTTTTTCCCAACGCGCGCATCAGCGAGAGCCGCGGCGATTACAATATTTTCAATTACGACGGGGCGCATGCGGCCTCATACGCGACACTTGGCACCTATCCGGTCTTGCCATTGAAGACGCCGGAGCTGTTTGAGCGCGATCCGATGAATCTACTCCTCGCTGCTTTTGCAAAAATTGCCAAGCATGGCGAGGGCGCGGCGATGCAGATTACCGTTTCCGACGAAGGCGATCGTTACAACCACCACTACAAAAAAATGCTTCGAGAAGTCGACAAAGGCAAGACCATCGGGGCAGCGATCAAGGTGCCGGAAACGGTGCTTGGCGAAGCTCTGAAGCTGACCGCAAAAGAAATATTCATGCCGGGAGCCCTGAAGGAGGAGAAAGAGCGCGAATTCCGTAAATCCAACGACCAGCTTCTCACTGAAGTCATCGGCCGCAAGCTAAAAAGCCGCATCGTGCCTGCTTCCATCCGCCTCGTCGCTTCGGCGCACACGCAAGAGCGGGCCGATGAGCTTTTGGCAAATCTCGAGTCACCCTTCACCCAGTACGACGATCCCAAGGGCAATCATATTGTCTTCAAGCGAGTCGGAGGTTGGAGCATTACTTCATTTTTACGCTCCTTTACATTCCGCGAGTTTGATGCGTCGTTTGCGCTACCACTTTCGCTCGGCGAGATTACCTCCATCTTCCATTTCACCGCCGAGAGAGTAACCACATCACGCGAGTTGAAGCGCAGCTTTGCCAAACAAGCGCCCGCGCCGGTCGAGATCACGGGAGAGGGGCTGCCAGAGGGTGGGCAGGGCATTACGATCGGTATCAACCGCTACGGCGCCGATGAAACACCCGTACACTTCGCACCTGCCGATCGCATGCGGCACTGCTATGTCATCGGGCAGACCGGCACAGGCAAGACAGGTCTTATCAAAAACATGATCATTCAGGATATAAAGAACGGCGAAGGTGTCGCATTCATCGATCCCCACGGCAACGACATCGAAGACGTGCTCGCCGCGGTGCCACCAGAGCGCGCGGGCGACGTGATCTATTTCGATCCCGCGTACACAGCGCGTCCGATGGGGTTGAACATGCTCGAATATGACCGCAGTAAGCCGGAGATGAAAACCTTCGTCGTAGATGAAGTGTACGGCATCTTCCGCAAACTCTACGCCGACGTGCCGGAGGCCTTCGGCCCCATGTTCGAACAATACTATCGCAATGCCGTGCAGCTCGTGGTGGAGGACCCTGATACCGGCAGCACCTTTGTGGAGATCCCGCGCGTTTTTGCCGATCCGCAATTCCGCAATCTGAAACTCTCGCACTGCCAAAACCCCATCATCGTGCAATTTTGGCGTAAGATCGCCGAGCAGGCGCAGGGCGATCCATCGCTTGAAAATGTGGCACCCTACATTACGAGTAAATTCGACGTCTTTCTTACGAATGACATCATGCGCCCCATCATCGCACAGGAGAAATCGGCGTTCAATTTCCGCGAGATCATGGACGGCAAGAGAATTTTCCTCGCCAATCTCTCGAAAGGACGCCTCGGCGATCGCAACACCTCTCTCTTAGGCCTCATTTTGGTCTCCAAATTCCTGCAAGCCGCCTTCTCGCGCGTGGATACCCGAGGAGATTTGCCCGTCTTCTATCTCTATATAGACGAATTCCAGAATTTTGCCACACCCTCTATCGCGACCATCCTCTCGGAAGCCCGCAAATACAAGCTCTCGCTCGTCATCGCGCACCAATTCATCGCACAATTGGAGGAAGACATTCGTGATGCGGTCATCGGTAACGTGGGTACAAAGGCATCGTTCCGCGTGGGCACCACCGACGCGGAATTCCTGGAAAAACAGTTCGCGCCGACCTTCAACCAGCAGGATCTAGAAAATCTGCCCAACAGAAATGCCGTCCTCGCCCTTCTGGTCAATGGCACACCAGCGCGCCCCTTTACCATCGAGACGCAGGATCTACCTACCTTCGATTACTCGCGCGTCGACCCCATGAAGCAGCTCTCCTACGCGACCTACGGCAAGCCGCGAGAGGAAGTGGAAGCGGAAGTGCGCCGCAAATTCGACGCCGCATACGGAGTGCGTCCCGTCCCCGCACCCAGCATCCCCGCACCAGTGCATCAATGAAGCCTTCAGAGGCGTCAATCAATATGGTACAGTGTCGGTAATGAAAAACCATCCATCCAAAGAACGCACGCTCGTTATTATCAAACCGGATGGCATCCAGCGCGGGCTCATAGGCGAGATCATGCAACGGTATGAGCGGCTCGGCCTCAAACTTGCGGGCCTCAAGCTCATGGTACCCACCGCCGCTCAAATAGAAGGACACTATCTTCTTGATCCGGCGTGGAAGAAAAATGTGGGCGAGAAAGCCATCGATAGTTACAAGAAAAAAGGCGAGACACCGCCGTCGAGTGATCCCATTGAGGTGGGGAATATGGTCGTCGAACGTCTCAAACGATACATGACGGCAGGCCCGGTGATTTGCATGGTGTGGGAAGGCGCGCATGCAGTGGAATTAGTACGCAAGGTCACAGGTGGCACCGAACCTCGCTCCTCCACTGTGGGCACGATCCGCGGGGATTTTGTCGTCGATTCATACCAAATGGCCGATATGGACGACCGAGCCATCCGCAATCTCATCCATGCCTCGGGAAGCGTCGGTGAAGCAGAACAAGAAATTCCGCACTGGTTCGACAAGGGTGAACTCGTCAACTACCGCGTCGCGCATGAAGACGTGCTCTACAGCAAGGAAATGGAAGGAATATTGCAGTAAGTAAACGAATGCAGTATCTTCATCAATCACACTACGGCAACGCAGGCGGGCTACATAGCGCCAAGCCTATTTTTGCGCTGAGTGGTGGGCACATGTACGAAATGAAAGACGGCCGGCCCGACACCAAGGCCATCTATGCCGTGCGGGGCAACAAAATATACGCGACAGCACATCATCCGAGCGGTGCATCTCCCCATGCACTCTTTGAGATCAAGGGCGACAAGGTGCATACGACCTCATTTCACCCTGCACACAATCCGACCACGCACACGTTTACAATCCGATAACAATCCACACCTGCGTGTATTCACGGTGGCCACACAATCTGGAGTATACTGAGCGCAGCGGCCGGTACTCTAAACCTGCTTGGTCAAAGTACGGGATTCTCAATTGCTTCACGCAATGCGCGTGATGCTGCGGAAACCCACCTGGTATCCAAATCCCAGGCTTGCCGTACCGTCCGCCCCAAAAAACTCCTCCGCCAGCCGGCGTAGGAGTTTTTTGATGGTATACTCGTCCAAATGTCTCGAAAAGTTCTCCATCCGAATCACAGTAAAGTGCCAGCCAATTTTTGTCGGCTGCCCGATGGATACGGCGTGGTCAAGATCGGCGTCTCCGGTGCCGCAGAGACTGGCTACTGTGGATTAGATGCCTTCGAAAAAGCCAAAGAGCTTGGACGCGAGATCGCAAAGCATGGGGCTATCATTACCACGGGTGCTACGACCGGCTTTCCCATGTACAGCGCTATGGGCGCAAAGGATGAATGCGGATTCTCCATCGGTTTTTCGCCCGCTTCCACCGAGCGCGAGCATGTGGAGACGTACAAACTCCCTCTTGATTATATGGACGTCGTCGTCTATACCGGATTCGGCTATGCGGGTCGAGACCTCCTCCTCGTGCGCTCTTCAGATGCCCTCGTCATCGGCTGCGGCAGGATCGGCACCTTGAATGAATTCGCCGTCGCGTTCGAAAATAAGCGCCCCCTCGGTGTTCTTGAGGGAAGTTGGGATACCGATGAAATACTGAAACAGATCGTCGAATCTGCCCATCGGCCCAATCCCCGTCTCATATTCGATTCTGACCCAAAAGCAATGGTGGAACGATTGATCGAAATGGTCCAGAAAGACAAAACAGAACTCAACCTTGTCTACAAAAATTACGACGGATGGAGCGCTACCGGCAAAGACGCCGAGGTCATCCTCTAGTACCGGTGGCCCGCCGGTGCCTTAAAACAAGGGTTTTTCGGGCCTTGCATTTTTTCGAGCACATGATATAATTTTCCGGCTAATGAATTCACCTGATTTTCAGGTATTATCAAGGAAACTTACAAAAATATGAATGCTAAAGACACTTTATTGTCGGGTATAACCGTCGCCACCATCCTCTTTACAGGCGTCGGGCAGGCGTTTGCAGAGCCCAATCTTCCGGAATCGGCTATCGTGCACAGTCAAGCAGTATGTGCCCATCAAAATAGTGTAAATACGGTGAACTGCCACGCGCGCGTGGTTACCAATAAGGGCGGACAGCCGCAAGCCGGACCTCTTCCTAGCGGGTATGGTCCTATGCAATTCCACAGGGCGTATACAAGCGCAACATCCTCTCCGAACAAACAGATTATCGCGATCGTTGATGCGTACAACAACCCAAATATCGAAAAAGACTTGAGCACGTACAGCAAGATGTACGGCATCCCGCAGCTTCCCGCGTGCAGTGGTGTGATTGCGGCTTCGCCAGTGCCGTGCTTCAAGAAAATAGACCAACGCGGTGGTACAGCGTACCCAGTGACCAATACCAGCTGGGCGCTTGAAATTGCGCTCGATGTGGAAGTGGCGCACGCGATGTGCCAAAACTGCAGCATCCTTCTGGTCGAGGCGGATTTGGCCACCTACGATAGTCTGATGGCCGCGGTAGATCAGGCAGTCGCGCAAGGCGCAACGGTGATCTCGAACTCTTATGGGTCCAACGAATTTTCGACCGAAACAGGATTCGACAGTCACTTTAATCGCCCAGGTATCGCGATTACTGTGAGCTCTGGCGATAGCGGATACGGTGCGCAATATCCGGCGAGCTCGCCGTATGTCACTGCGGTAGGCGGGACGACCCTCACGTTCAACGCCGATGGTACGTACGCCGGCGAGCGTGCGTGGAGCGGAGCGGGAAGCGGCTGCAGCGTCTTCGAGGCCAAGCCATCGTGGCAGACAGATACGGGCTGCGCCAATCGCTCGGTAGCCGACGTATCCGCGGTCGCTGATCCTTCGACCGGCGCGGCAGTGTATATGAGTCTGCGCTACCAGGGAAAGAACGGATGGTTCCAAGTGGGCGGCACGAGTCTCGCGGCACCCATCATTGCTGGCGTGTATGCGCTCGCCGGAGACGCGGCCTCTAATACTGCACCCAATTCAATGCCGTATTCCAACACCTCATTGCTTCGCGACATCGTTGTCGGCAGCAACGGCAGTTGCAGCGGCTTGTACCTGTGCACCGCAGGGATCGGATACGATGGCCCGACGGGTCTCGGTACGCCAAATGGCCTCGGCGCGTTCTAACGCTTCACCCTTGAACAACAAAACAGCCCGGATGTAATTTCCGGGCTGTTTTTACGTCGGATGGGTGGGTTAGGCCTCGTCCATAAATAAATTGACAGTATATGGACGATGCACAAAGGGCTCTAACCCCTAATACCTTTCAGGTTATTAGTGGAAGAGCCCTTAGGAGTTTAGATGCTTGGTCAATCGCACGAATACGGCGGGATGATCTTTCGCAAGCGTTGCAAGCGATTTGCGATCGAGTGCGATGTGCTTTGTCTTGAGCGCGCCGATCAATCGTGAATACGAAAAGCCATTCTCGCGTCCGGCGGCATTGATACGAAGCGCCCAGAGATTGCGAGCCAGACGCTTTTTGTTGCGGCGGTCACGAAATGCCGAAGTACCGGCGTGGAAGATGGCATCTCTTGCCATGCGCGTTTTCGTCGAACGACCAAATCGGTAGCCTTTGGTTTGCGCCAGGATATTCTTACGGCGCTTCAGTTTTGATGTTCCTCCTTTGACTCTGGACATAGATTAATTGCTTCGCGGGAAAAATCTGCTCTTGTCGCTCGCTGAAAGGGTGGCGTGGAAGCTGCCGGCTCGTTTGCGGCGCATGCGCGCCCCGCCGCCTGCCTTGGCGTTGAAATGATTCTGCCCCGGCGCGCGCGAGATTATTTTGCCATTTTTGCTCACGCGTAGCCTTTTGCTATATGATTTATTTCCTTTCATACGGTTTCCACTTCAGGAACGGGTGCCTGCCTTGGCGGTCGAGGAGCCTTTTTGCCGGAATCCCCGTCTATAACGACCGAGAGGCCCTTAGGGCTCTTCTTGATCTCGTCGGCGATTTTATACGATTCCGGGATGATTGCAAGGAATCGCTCCAGACGCTCCTTGAGAAAGGGGAATTCCATGTACTTGTAGCGCCCCCACAAAAAAAGATCGATCTTCACTCGATGGCCCTCTTTCATCCATTCCGCTATCTTCGCGGCTTTGATCTGCATGTCATGGTCTGACGTGCCGATCTTCACTTGGGCCTCTTTCGTCTCGGTCACCTTGGCGCTGCGTGCCTTCACCTCCTTCTCCTTCTTTTTCGTTTCGTATTTATACTTGCCGTAGTCGGTAATGCGGCATACGGGAGGATTGGCCTGCGCCGACACCTCGATAAGATCGAGTCCGGCCTCGCGTGCCCTGCGGACGGCCTCTGCTATAGGCACCACGCCGATATTCTCACCATTTGGGCCGATGACCCTCACTTCCCGCGCGCGAATGCCCTCATTCATGCGCACCCGTTCCTTTTCGGCCTGCGTTGTGTACTTAGTAAAACCCATTTGTTGACAAGACTCTAGCACGGGCGTGCGCCCTGCGCCAGCGCTAGAGACCCAAGAGGTATGCGACGTAATCTTTGAGCGCTACTATCGAAGCGTTGAGGCTATCTATCAGCGCCTGCACGGTTGAGGTGGTACTCGATGCACTTTGCGAACTACTCACTACGGTCGCTGAGGAGGTTGTGCTCGTCGACGTTCCACCCGCAAGCGTAATGGAGGGAATGGTCACCGCAGCGCTCGAAGAGGCATCAGTCGTTGTGAACGTGGGGGAGGATGCTTGCAACTCTCCCACGGTGCTGCTGCCGACGATAACCGGTATGGTAATGACTGGGGTCGAGGTCGCGGCGGAGGGGTTATTGAGTGCGGCGATCAAGGCCTCGATCGTCGAAGATCCCGTTGTCGTCGGCACAGTAGTGATCGGTGTGGTAACAGGCAGAGGTGCTGGCGGCAATGCCGCTGGGGGCGGCTGGGGGGTATTGGTGCTACCGGAGCCGCCAAAGAGCCCACCGAGCAGGCTTCCCAAACCCTGCCCAAGCTGCATCCCCATCATCATACTGCCCATACTGGAATTCCCGCCGAATAGGCTGTTCGAGCCGAACGGGGAGTAGGGATTCGAATTGTCGCAGTATTTAATACCATTTTGCGTTACGCAGCCGCTTGTTATTGACGCAGTGCTTTTCGAACACAAAAGTTTCCCGCCGTATATTATGCATTGTTGTGGCGTTGTTTGCGCACCGCCCGGAGAGCCAGTCCCGGGCATCCCCGTTCCAGCAACAGGTGTTTTACCTGGTACGACACCGCCACCGGGCGCCTTATTTTTGCACGCCTGATAATCGGTCGGTTCGACATGATTGCACTCACCCGGGGTCGATCCCAGTACACAACTTTTTGGATCTGCGCGTACTTGGATGCCGGTGTTCGGGTGACTTTTGATCCACTGGCATGCTGTATCGCATATACTTTTGCTGCTCCCAATATCCACCGCACATCCATATGTGTGACTCGAGTCTGTAGCCGACTCATTAGCACATCGCTGTCCCTCGGGCGTTCGAAACGCAGAGGTGATAGTTATCTTCCCACTCATCTGTACCAATGCTTTGTCGAGAGCCACTGCGAAGGCGGGGTTCAATTTGATGATACTGTCAATTGAAGGGTTGGACAAACCCTTACTGCTGCACGGTCCGGGTGCTTGATATCTCCTCACTAAATCTTTTACCGCGTCGCAGTACTCTTTGTTCAAATATTTTCCGTCCCACGGGAACCTCGCAGTGCCTAGAGTAAGCCCGAAAAATTTATCGCATATCGGATCTACAAACGTTTGAGTTTCAACTTTTATACTATAAGGATTTTCAGTCTCGAATGCGAATGCTCGGCTTGTCATCAAGAACAAAATAAAAGTCGCAAAGAGTAATAGAAGAATGAACCGATAGAATATGCCAATGCACATCATCGCCAAAGTATAACCCATTAGAGAGCAGTACTTTCTTGCAAATTCCGATATGGGGACGACTTCTCCAACGCCTGCTTGCCAGTAGGCAGGGGGCAGGCGAGGGAGGGAGGTGTCAGGTACCGTTTATTATCAATCGCTTGGCCACGGCCTTCGCGAGGTGTGCCGTATGTGAACGATACGAACTGTCTTCCTGATGATCTTGTAGAAAATTTTGTAGTGGTAATGCAAGAGCAGGGCCGCACGCACGCCGGGTCGCTGAACAACGGCGCGTCCCATCTGCGGCGAACGCACTATTCGCGCGACAATCTCACGGATACCCGTGGCTATTCTTTCTCCGACAGCTTGTTCGTCGGAGCGCGCATGGTAATCGGCAATGTGTCGGAGATCGGAAGTTGCGCGCTTCGAATACTCGATCTTCATGCACGCCGAAAGCTCGCGAAGGCCGCTTCGACATCTGCCTTGCTCGCTGCACCACCCGCGAGACCTTCGTCAATCGCTCGCAGCTCACCCTCGGTGGCATGGTACACATCGCCCGCAAGCTCCGCTTCGATCTGAAGCGCGAGGTCCGCGAGCTCTTGCTGCCGCTCTTGCGGCCAGCTCGGCACACGACCCAAAACCGCCTGCACCTGATTGTTGGTCATGGGGGCATTATAAACCCCTGATGAGTGTCAATCAAATGAAGTACGCCTCGTTCGGATGGAGAAATCCGTTCGGTTTATATCTTCAGCGCGCAGCGGTCGTGGTGGCGGAATTCACGCCGGTCTCGCCATTGCAGGTTGCGGGCGACCAAAAGCCTAAAGACGCTGCTGCTGCTGCGGTTTGCGCGGCCTTAAATTCTTTTTGGAGCTCGTAGGCTTTTTTGTAGGTGTACTCGTGCGCGTAGCCCTTTTCGATCATGAGCTGGTTGTAGAGCGTTCCATCAGGCAAATACACGTAGGCCAAGTAGCGGCCGTATTTGTCGTAGGTATCCTGCGTGGGATCAGGCACAAGGCGCACATCTTGGCCCGTGAGTACCCTCTTGCCCTCGCTCGATGCTTCCGGCCCGAAGCATTGCACGTCCTTGCGGGGATCCACCGTCTCCGGCGTATCCATACCGATAAGTCGCACCGTCACATCTTCGCCGTCCTTCCACACGATGATCGTGTCTCCGTCCACCACGCGCTCTATGGTGTAGTAGCCTGGCGTCGTTGTTGCGTCCCTTGGATCGAATTGCGCTTGCGCTGCGGCAGCTGGACCCTGCGGCGCTCGCCATTGCCAAGCGCCCACTGCGATGAACGCCAGCGCGAGCGCAAAGCAGAGATAGGCGAAAGAGCGCAATGCACGATTTTGTCTCATTGCCCAAAAGTATATAGTAGAGTATATAATATGGATATATTTAATACCGATTATGAAAACAGGTACGATTAAGGCGCTCACATTGGACGTTGAGAAAGACGGTTGGGAAGGCGGCCGCGGTTTCGTGCTGCGCGATGTCCCGATGCCCACGCTCGACGAGAATAATCCGGAGGATGCACTGTCAGTCATCGTGAAGATCCGCTATGCGGGCGTGTGCGGGACCGACCGCGGACTCTGGCATCGCGCGGCGTTCCGGGACCTCTTCCATTCGTCGCTCAAGCGGGAAGGGAAGACCATGCGCATTCTCGGACACGAATTTGTCGGCGAGATCGTCGCGATGGGTGCCATGGTGCCCCGGCTCTACAACGACCTCGATGAAAAAAATCCGGTGAAGATAGAGATCGGAGCGCTCGTCTCTGGCGATTCGCACATCACCTGCGGCCGCTGCTATCAGTGCAGGATTGGTGAAGAACACGTGTGCATGAACGAAGCGATCCTCGGCATTTCGATAGACGGCGTTTTTGCCGAGTACGTGAAAATTCCTGCCAAGAATTTGTGGGCAATCGATGAGCGACGCATCCGGCCGGAAATTGCATCCATCCTCGACCCTTTCGGCAATGCGGTGCACGCGACCACCGTCGTGGATTTCCGCGGGCAGCGAGCTGCCGTATTCGGCTGTGGCCCTATCGGGATGTTTGCCATCCTGCTCCTGCGCTACTTTGGCGCGGTGAAGATCATCGCGGTAGATGTGAACGAGGCGAATTTGAAAATGGCAAAGGAGCTGGGTGCGCACGAAACAATCCTCATCCCGCAAAGCGACAAACAAGAGGTCGGCGCCCACGATGCGGCTGTCATTGACCGCATTATGGAACTTACGTATGGAAAAGGAGTTGATATCTCGATGGAAATGGCGGGGCCGGCGAGCTCGCTGAATAATTGCATCCTCGCAACGCGTCGCGGCGGGCACGTCATCGCCTTCGGCATCAAGGACGGCGCGATGACGATTCCTCATTTCTCGCCCAACGTGGTTGTGCGCGGCCTCACCATCCACGGCATCATCGGCCGCGAGATATTCAAGACGTGGCAAATAGCGCAGCGCATGCTCTCGGACAAGACCAACGGCATACAGGATGCGATCTGGAACGTCATCTTGAAAAAGGGAGATGGCACCATCCTACCGATGAAAGATTTCAACCCCGGTTCCTTCGAAAAATCCATGAACGCGCATCCAAAAATTTTGTTCAAAGTGGGCGGGTGATCGAGCCAATTATGCTATGATGACTGTTATGGAAAACGACTGGACGAATATATATAAGAAATACAAGGGCCTGTGGGTCGCGCTTCTCGAAGATCAAATTACCGCGGCGGGAAGGGGAAAGACATTGCAGGATGCACGTCGAGAAGCGGAAAAGAATGGGCATAAGGAGACTTACGCTATGTTTGTTCCCGAGGAAATGTTTGATTTTGTCGGAGCATCTTGAGACAGAAAGGTTTTTTCGAGCATTTTGTCGTTAAATTCAATCTGAAAAAAGGAAATCGAACTCAAAAGACACGATGCATAGCCTTGATTAAAAAGGGGAAGGACCGGTTTTCGTTTAAGCTAAAAGCTATAAACAAAAACGCGGTCCTTCGCTCCACGTGGGAGCAGTAAATAGCTGGGGAATTTTCTTAAAGAACTTTTTTACACCCAGCGGTTGTGGTTACGTCACCAGGAAGTGAGGTGGGATGCCATTCCGCAAATCCTTGACCACGTACCGGTCGCCGGTGGTATGCCCTGGCTTGCGGTCTTCGACATGGCTCAGGGGACAGGCGAAGATGAAATCAACCGGGCTCTCACCGAGGTTCCGAAAAGAATGTACTTCGCCGCCGTCGATTACCCACTGGTCACCGGCTGACACCTCGACAGGATGTTTCCACATGACCGCGGTACCTTCGTCGACCAGGTAGCCGATGTTCATTTCGCCGCGTCCGTCCAGAAAAAGGTACGGCTCGCCACCGAACAAGTGCAGGTGGGGCGAAACGTAGGGCTGGCCGGCATACTTACCGAGCACGCGCGCACCGTGGAAGTGGTAAGCCTGACCGTAGATCAGCACGGGCGGAATCTTCACCAGCGGCGCGATGAAGATGCCAGCAGTGGGATCCACAGCTTGCTTCTTCGCCTGCTCCGCATCAAGCGCGTCGTGGACGGTTTGGGCATTGATGCGACGCATAATCGCCTGTACCGTCTTGATCGTCGGTTCGTCGCTACGCATTGGAACACCTCGCAAGTTAGACGTTTCTGTTCGAAGACTCCGGGCAGTGTACCATTTTCCATAAACTTGTCAATTCCAGCTCGACGTAGCACAATATACGCATGTACGGGAAATTTAAGGAGATATTGGCGACCGAGCTCGCTACGATGCGGGAGAATGGGACTTATAAAACAGAACGCGTGCTGGAGGGGCCGCAGGGGCGGGAGATTACGGTGGGTGGGAAGAAACTTTTGAATTTTTGCGCGAACAATTATTTGGGGCTTTCGGGTACGCCGGAGATGGAGAAATTTTCTGCGGAAGCGGTGGAGAAGTGGGGATTTGGGTTGGCGAGCGTGCGATTTATCTGCGGGACGCAGACGATACATAAGGAATTGGAGCGTGCGATCGCCGAGTATGTCGGCGCCGAGGATGCGGTGCTGTATTCCTCTTGCTTCATGGCTAATCTCGGATTGTTCCAAACCTTTTTCGGCGAGGAAGACGCCATCATCAGCGATGCACTGAATCATGCTTCCATCATTGATGCGGTACGGCTCTCCAAAGCCGAGCGGCTCGTTTTCAATCACATGGACATGGGGGATTTGGAAGCCAAGTTGAAGGCGACGGCGGGGAAGCGGCTGCGCGTGATTGCGACCGACGGCGTTTTTAGCATGGATGGCGACATCGCGCCCTTGAAAGAGATCTGCGACTTGGCCGACAAATACGACGCGCTCGTGATGGTGGATGATGCGCACGCCACCGGTGTGATGGGCGAGAAGGGCGGCGGCACGCCGCAAGCCTGCGGCGTGGAGGGGCGCATTGATTTCCTCACCGGCACATTTGGCAAAGCGCTCGGCGGCGCGGGTGGCGCATTCACGGCCGCGCGCTCGGAGATCGCCGATTATCTGCGCAATCGCTCGCGCACGTACCTCTTTTCCAACGCGCTCGACACCGCGGTCGTTGGGGCCTCGCTTTCTGTATTGCAAAAATATCTCCCGGCACATCCAGAATTGCGCCAGCGTCTCTGGGACAATGTGAAATGGTTCCGCACGGCAATGCGCGAAAAAGGATTTACGGTGAGCGACGCGCCGCATCCCATCACCCCTATCATGCTCGGCGATGAGAAGAAGGCGGTGGATATGGCAGCCGCCCTCTTCAAAGAGGGGATCTACGTGATCGGCTTCGCATATCCAGTGGTGCCGAAGGGCAAGGCACGCATCCGCGTGCAGGTATCTGCGGCTCACACGCAAGCCGACCTTGCGCTTGCAGTAGAGAAATTCAGCATTGTGGGGAAAGATTTCGGGGTGATATAATCGAGATATATGAAAAACACAGCTATTTTGGGACTGGCATTATTACTGGCGCTTTCAGTTGGTGCAACGGTCTCTTTGGCCGCGGTTAAGCCACAAAATGACAATCTAGTGAAAGTTTTCGTCCATTTTAAAGAAACTCCGGGCCGAAGCGAGCGAGGACTTGTGAGAGCTCTTGGCGGCACGGTCACTCATTCGTATACCATTATTCCTGCTGTTGCGGCCGAGGTGCCCGAGAGTGCCATTCAAGGCCTCTTGCACAATCCTCATGTTGTTGCAGTTGAAGAAGACCACAAAGTAGAAGCCGTGGGTATTACGCATGACACCGAATATTCAAATGCGTGGGGAGTTGGCCGGATCGAGAGCGGGTACGCCCACGATGGTGGCAGCAAAGGC
The DNA here is from genome assembly GCA_036517335.1 of Minisyncoccota bacterium. GTDB lineage: Bacteria > Patescibacteriota > Minisyncoccia > Phycocordibacterales > UBA2100 > UBA10103. The sequence continues at coordinate 20,490 of DATDWX010000031.1, forward strand.
GCTGGCGTGAAGATCGGCATCATTGATTCTGGCATAAATTACACTCATCCTGATCTGGCTCCCAACTACAAAGGCGGATACGATTTTTACTATTACGATCTTGATCCGATGGACGTATACGGCCACGGCACGCATGTAGCTGGCACGGCGTGTGCTGCAGACAACGACAATGGAGTAAAAGATGGTTCGGGCAATCCGCTCTACGGAGTGGTAGGTGTTGCGCCAGAATGTGATCTGTACTCACTTCGTGTTCTCGGTGATAGCGGGTCCGGCTATGAAAGCGACATCGTTTATGCTATTCAATGGGCGCTCGGGGACGCAATAGACATCTATTGGAACGGCGAATATCAGGATTCAGTCGTGGGTACGAGAATGGACGTGGTAAATTTGAGCCTCGGGAGTAGCCAAGCATATTCCACTGCTTCGGAGCTTACCTTTGCGCGGGCTGAAGAAGAAGGGCTTATCATTGTTGCGGCGGCGGGCAACTCCGGCAATCCCGGCGGAAAAGGCACCAACACGATTTATCCGGCAAATTATGATTCTGTAATTGCGGTCGCGGCCACCGACTCCTCGGACAACCGCGCCAGCTTCTCCAGTACCGGTGAGAAGGTAGAGCTGGCAGCGCCAGGAGTGTCAGTATACTCGGCATGGAATGACAATACCGACCCCAACGGCAGTGCCACCACATGCAGGAATGGCAACGCTAACGATTGCTACAAGTATGGCTCCGGTACTTCAATGGCGTCTCCGCATGTGGCCGGAGCGGCGGCGCTCATCATTGCGGCAGGTTATTCCGATTACAACGGCGACGGCTTTATCAATAATCGCGATGTCCGTGCGATCTTACAAGATTCTGCGATTGATCTTGGAGTGGCAGGGCGTGATACCAAATATGGATTCGGTCTGGTAAATGTGCGCTCGGCTGTGCAGCTTGCAACGGGGGAAATACATTACCCACCGATAGCAAATGCCGGAGCAGATCAAGTGGTAGTAGACGCTGATGCAAATGGGAGCGAGAGCATTGCGCTCGACGGTACGGGATCCTCTGATCCAGACGGTTTTATTGCTTCCTATGAGTGGTACGAGGGAGCCGCGCTTATTGCCAGCGGCGTATCGCCCACAGTTGCGCTTCCACTCGGTAGTCATACCATCACGCTCATCGTTGCCGACAATGAAGGTGCGACGGCAAGCGACTCTGTCTTGATAAACGTAGTTTCAGAATCGTCCGGCATAACCCTCTCAACCGTCGGATACAAAGTCAAAGGGGTTATGAAAGCAGACCTTACGTGGAGCGGTGCAACTCCGGGAAATGTAGACGTATACAGAAACGGAACTATTATTGTGACGACAGCGAACGACGGAGCACACACAGACAACACCAACCAAAAGGGGAGCGGCACCTTCATCTACAAGATCTGCGAGGCGGGCACGAGCGTCTGCTCAAACGAATCGTCAGTGACGTTCTGACCCACCATCAATCGTGCGACAGATTGACGGTGCGTTACGCATCACGTGCCTTTACAAGCGCACGGAAGCAGACCTTGCGCTGCCAGTAAGATTTTTGGGTTATTAAACAGGGAAGAATTTTTTCAAAAAGGTGTCCCGGTCGAGTGCCGGGACTTTTCCTTCCACCTAGTGCCGGGGATCAAAGGGAAACAACTTCACCTTTGTCATCGAACACCACCATGACCTCGCGCTCGGCCCAGAGCATCTTGCTCAGGGCATCCTTCACCTCCTGGCGGGTCATTGGCTCCCGTATTCGCGTGGGCCAATAATCCCGCGGATCAATGTGCACGATCTGTAATTTGCCGGGTGGCGCCTTGCAGATCTCCTCCTCTAGTGTTGCCATGTGCGCTTCCTTTCATCATTGGGAGACATCGAATGTATAACACAATACTTAACCTAATGCGATCGCTGCTTTACAGCGGGCGCGCAGGGTATACGATTACGGCATTAGCAACGCTTATAAAATTTCTATATGGAAGAATGTGATTGCGGCGAACACTCCACGTGCAAGCCTGGCGACGATGTGTGTCTCGGATGTGGCAAGAAGTGTCCGACCAATCGGTCGAAGATCGAGGAGTAAGATGTGTACTGTGGCGAAGCAAAAAGACTCCACATATGTGGAGTCTTTTTAGCGAGTCGGGCGCAGTCCGTCAGCGTAGGCATTTCTGCTCCCTAAATACAGGTATGACAGAGATTCTGTTCGATGGTACCTTGACAGTATGAACGACGCGGGATCGACTGGTATAGCCAATAAGTCCATTATTTTGATCGCTTTTGCTGCTGCACTCGCGTTTGCATTTGATCATCTCTTTGTTTGGAAAATTCCCGGTATTTCGGCAGTAGTTTTTACGGTCTTGGTAGGTGGCGTGCTCATTGCACTCTCTTTGCTGTTTAAGCGAAGGATTCCCCGTGACGTGGCACTATTGCTGCTAGTAGCGATCTTCTTTTCTGGAATGGTGGCGGTCCGCGCCAATCCCCTGCTTACGGCGCTCAACATTGCAGGCTCGATGTTCCTCCTCCTTTTGATCACCGAGGTCAATGTAAGAGGGTCTTTGAGAGGCTTTATCTCCTCTGATTATTTAAAAATTGTAGGACTTCCGCTTTGGTATCTTATTTCATTACTAGACACAGTGACGTCTATTCGATTGCCATCCACCAGGTCGGTCGACAACAAATCGAAACAAATAATTCGCGGTGTCTTGATCACCGCTCCCGTCATTGTGCTATTTGCGGGATTGTTTGCAGGAGCTGATCCAGTATTTCATAAAGTAATATCTTCGTTTTTCAACATATACATTCCTTCTCCGGAGCATCCTGCTGTGATCATCGTGGTGTTTGCCCTCGCTTGCGGTGCACTCGGGTACTCCTTTTCCAAGGAGTCGTCTGTGAAAGGTGCAGCCACTGCGCCCCGGAGACCAATGGGGCACATTGAAACCTCGATCCTTTTGGGTTCGGTCAATGCCCTTTTCATCATATTTATTGCACTGCAGGCGACGTATTTCTTCGGAGGCGTTACCAATATTGCCAATGACACGTTTACATTTGCGCAGTACGCCAGGCGCGGTTTCTTCGAGCTTATCACCATCTCCGTGTTTACGTACTTAATACTGTTGGGGACAGAAAAATTGATCGAAAGAGATGCGGAGCATCATTCCAAAGCGTTTCAATATTTGAGTGCAGCGTTGGTGGTGCAGGTGATGGTGCTGATGGTCTTCGCGTTTAATCGGCTCTCATTGTATGAATCGGCGTTTGGGTTTACGACACTTCGTTTATACAGTCATGCATTCATCATGTTGCTTGCTGTGGTCTATTTGTTCTTGCTCTACAAGATATTTGTCGACACGAGAGAGAGCACATTTCTGCTCCGAACGTTCCTTGCCGTCGTTGTGTTTGTGGCCGGAATGAATTTGCTCAATCCAGACGCCTTTATTGCCCATAAGAATTTGGAAAGATTCAATGCGACCGGCAAGATCGATTTTGACTATCTCTCGGGGCTCTCATCTGATGCGGCGCCTGTGCTTCTGGCTATTTTCCAAAAGGGTGATGCAATCGTGCGCTCTCCACTGGGTCGCGCCCTCTACGATCGATCCACGGTTGAGCAAGGACCATGGCAGTCATGGAATCTATCTCGAGAGAATGAGATGCAACTACTGAAGAACCATCAGTCAACACTTCAGGCATACAAGGATTACCAGAAGCTTGTACTAGAAGCTGCGAATGATGAGATCCAGGCTGATTTAGAAGCGTCGGGTTTTTCGCAAGGCAGCGTGCTTCAATGAATGAGGTCGGAACCTACCGAGTAAAAGGTTGTATACTTGACAGCATCATAGGTATGAGTAAATTCGTTATCTCACTCACGATTATAATAGGGACGATCATCACAATGACGCTAATCTACTTTTTTGGGGGTAATTTGCTTAACTCACAGTCTGGATTAGTAGCATTTATGCTTATTTTCTTCCTTGCCCTTCCGATATTAATTGGAACTGCAATAGGAATGGGTGGATCAGCCCTGTTTTCTTTCGGGAAGCAAGCATCCAACGCGTCGAGTCTTTCAAGTCCTTCTGGAACAAGCATCTCTTCTGAGCGCCTACAGCGCAACAGTGTAATCAGTGTAGTACAGATTTTAATTCTCGCTTACTTTACCATCGGCTTTCTTAGTGGATGGGAATTTATTCCCAGCCCAGCTTCATTCATCCTTCCGTCTTTGAATTCGTTTGCGCAAGGGATGATTGATCTCGTCTTAGCTCCTATACTTCCAATCATCTTACAAAACTTCAAGAAGTAAACACCAGTATTTAAGCTGTGATGGGAACGAGGTAATAAAGTATCAGGAAAACAAAAAGCGCCTTGCGGCGCCTTTTGTTATTTTGTGGAGATGGCGAGAATTGCACTCGCGTCCAAGGAAGGAAATATGCCTGCATCTACACAACGTAGATCATCTTGATGTGTTTAGGAGAACGTATCTTAAAGATGAACGAAATGATACGACGCCGAGTCTCAATTCCTGGGCCGAGCGCGAGACACTCGCTTGGTTGTGCTTGAGAATTTAACGCCCAAACAATCTTGATCAAGCTTCGGATTGTTGGACGGCGCTTAGGCTATTGCGTAAGCGGGCTGCAAGTCTGCCATCTGAATAGGTGACAAAAATGCCCGTGCTACTTTGTTCGCACTTGAATGTGAGGCCGTTTTAAAAGTTTGCCCCAACTTTGCTGTGCACAAAACATATTCGTATTTCCCTGTCGAAACTGATCATCCCCCGAATGAATTTGTTTCCCAAGGACCGTCCTTGGGATCCCGAAAGGACGGTCCTTTTAAATTCATTCGGGGAAGGACCACTGCAGGCTATTTTTTCAAGGTGCGTTGCGCACTACGCTTCTCTTCGCGCGCTCGTATGCTCTGACGCTTGTCCGCCTTTTTCTTACCGCGCACGATGGCGAGGCCAAGCTTCAGTACACGACCTCTATTATACACCGAAAGGGGGATAATTGTCAAACCCTGCTGCCCCTCGGCGCTAGCTATGTGGGCTATTTCCTTCTGGGAGAGGAGGAGCCGGCGGGTGCGCTCGGGGTCGTAGCTCTTGGGGGCGTTGGCCACCTGCCAAGCAGGAATGGTCGCCCCCACCAGGTACGCCTCGCCGCCGCGCGCGACCACACGCGCGCCTTTCAAAGAACCATGCTTCGCCCGCAAAGATTTCACCTCAAATCCCAGCAACTCCAAACCCGCCTCAAGTGTCTCGAGGATCACATAATCAAACCCCGCCCGCTGGTTTTCTATCAGGCTCATAGTGATAGCATATACCGTTCCTGTATACTTGGGGAGTCATACCTCAAGAGCCGACCCCGGTCGGCTCTTTGATTTTTTCTTCATCCTCGAGACTAATAACCGTCGAACCAGACTCTGGCGGTTCGACTTGTCCCCATACATCACTGTACCAAACTATCGTACGTGCGTAGAATAGGTACATGGGGAAGATGGAGCAGGAAAGCGCGCGGCGGACAAAGCGCAATGAACTCAAGAGAATTATTCTTGAAACGGTTAAGGTTGCCGGCCTCTTGAGCGTGTTTGTAGTTGCGCCCAATGTCGTTGGAGCGATGGCCAAACTTGGGATTATCCGGTCTCCGCGGCAAAAAGATGTCGTGCTGCGTTCTTGTGATCGGCTCGTTCGCTCCGGCCTGCTCAAGTGGGAGAATAAAAAATTGCGCTTAACGCCTAGGGGAGTGACAGCACTTCGGGTGCTTCATGCCCGCGAAGAGGCCATGCGCAAACCACGGCGTTGGGATAAAAAATGGCGTATCCTTATTTTCGACATTCCCAACTACAGGAAGGGTTTGAGGGACAAGATCCGGCAAACACTCCTATCGATTGGATTCATACGATTGCAAGACAGTGTGTGGGCTTATCCGTATGATTGCGAAGATCTCATAACTCTGCTCAAAGCGGATTTCCGCGTCGGCAAGGATATGCTGTACCTGATCGTCGATTCGCTCGAAGGTGATACGGGCCTTAAAAAGCAGTTTGGACTGGCTCGTTGATCCTTCTTTTCTACGATGTTCTGTACTAAACTATCGCACGTGCGAGTATTTGGTACATACACAAACACACGGGAGGTGGACAACATACACGATCTACTTTTCAACATGGGTGCTCGCGCGCTCTGGCCTATGTTCATGTGAGCCGTAGATGTTTGAAAGTTGTTCGAAACTCCTCTTCGGAGCGACTTCGCCACGTTCAATTTCTGCAAGTCCTTCACGAATGTCTGCACGTTCCGCATCATTGAAGCGATAAACCTCTCCCTCAAACCCCGCACTGGTGTTTTCGACCAGGCTCATGCAATGAAGTATAGCGAAATAAAAATGGCGGCGCGACCGAGGTACGCGCCGCAAAGGTTGAACCGATCACCAGTCGGCTCGATATTGGATTGGTGGCACACCGCGCGGTGTAAGCACGATCTGCCAGAGCAAGTGCTGGCCGGCTCGGAACGAAGCCGCGCACGAGAGCAGGTAGAAGACAGTCATCCGATAGAACTCCGGTCCGTACAAGTTCTCCACCTTCGCTCGCACCGCGACAAGATTGCGGTACCAGAACACCAGGGTAGGCGCATAGTCGAGCCCGTAGTCCTCCCAATGACGCATCCGGAAGTACTCGCGATATGCCGCGACGATTTGCTCATCGCTCGGTATCACGCCGTTGGGGAAGATGTACTTGTGCAGCCAACGGTTGCCGTACTTCTTTGTCCGGAAGCTGCCGATGGTGTGCAGAAGCATGATGCCATCGGGTTTCAGGAGTGCCCGTGCCTTTTTGAAGAAGGCATTGTAATTGTAGGTCCCCACGTGTTCGAACATACCGATCGAGACGACACGGTCGAACGTACCGTACCACTCTTCGGGCGCATGCTCGAATGCCATGCGGTAGATATGCACGCACCATCCAAGGCAGTGTTCCTTGGCCATTTTTTCTTGCTCTGCGGAGATCGTTAGGGCCACGACCGTGACGTGGAATTCCTCCGCGAGAAAACGAGCAAACTCTCCCCAACCGCAACCGATGTCGAGCACACGCATGCCGGGCTTCAGCTTCAGCTTCTTGGCCGTTCGACGCATCTTTGCGAGCTGTGCCTCGTCGAGCGTCTGCGCGCCGTCTATAAAGAAGGCACCACTGTACTGCCCGGTCGAGCCGAGGAGGTCATCCTTCAGCGCGCTGAACTTGTCATAGTGCTTCTCTCCGACCTTGCCCTCCTTCCCCTTTTGCATGTTTGTTAGACAAGCGCGAAGGCGATAGATGGTCTCGGTGATGCCGCGGAATCGATGAGCTCCCTGATTAGCGAGGAGCCGGAAAAAGAACTCCTCCAGAGCCGCTTCCTCGTTGGTCCACCACAGACCTTCGGTGTACGTTTCGCCCGCACCGATCGAGCCTTGCAGCAACATCCGCCGGAAAACCTCTTCCTCGTAACGATGCCTGAGCTGCGGGTCCCAATCGTTTTGGCCGTTGATCACGACGCCTGGCGGGAGGCGCCGCTCAATGATCTGCTGGAGTAACGACATAGAGCCTCTCCCTAGCTGTGAACAATGCCTTTCAGCACTTTAGTTCAAGAGTCACTTTCTGTCCATCGCTCCACTTTCACGCTCGTGCGAACAGCGCGCGCAGCTCGTCCTTGAGCGCAAGGGCATCGGCAACGCCGCGGTCGAAGGTCGCTTTGATTTTTTCTTTGTTGTGTGTCAAGGGAGCGCAGGGCAACTTCTCTGGCGAGACAAAGAGAACGTTGGCGTGCGGCGCAGAGAAATGATGCGTGTCTGTCGAAATATCTCTTATGATCGCATCGCGCATTCCACCAGGTATCACCGAAGTATAGAGTCGCATCGCGATCTTTTTCGTTCCCTCCCACGGAGTTACATGATTAAGTATCAATATGTTCTGTACTCCCTGCGCGAGCGCATGCCGCACATGGTCTTGAAGGATTGGTCCGAGTTCACCGTCTATATAACGCCGATGCGAGAGTAGTATGCGTTTTCCAAAAAGTACAGGGATCGCTTTTGCCGCCCGTAACACTTCAAATGGATCGAGATTATCTTTTATGCCGACATAGCATGTTGCCCCGGTGTCATAATCGCTGAGTGGGATAAACCACTTGATCAACGTCCTCTGGAGCCTCTCCGTATCGAGCGGCTCTTGCTCTTTGAATACGACATCAATGAGGTAATCAATATCCATGATCCGCCAGAACCTCAAAAGCGAAATGAACCTTCGTGTTGAAAGGAGATCGAGCCATATCCGACGTATGCCGTGATATTGGCCTGCACAAAAGTAGAGCGTGCTGCCTGCGTCTCCCGATGAGGCGATCATGATATCGGGCGCGGTGATGCCGAGATCTGTTGCAAGCGCATACAAAAAGCCCGCGCCATGAGCGCTGCGCATCGCTCCTCCCGTGAGAATGATCGCCGTTTTCTCGACCTTTTCCATAGCGGCAAGTATACCGTCTGATTTTGAACACAGGCGATTTAGTGTATAGTTTGCCGACTATGGCCGCTCCCACTCAAAACATGCCCAAAAAATCACAGAAGCCGGGCGGCAAGGCACCGCAAGGCCCCAATATCTGGGTGCAGATGGCGATAGCGCTCGGGATTTTTGTACTGCTCTCCGGCGGCTACGGGGTGGTGCGCCAGTACGTCGAATCTTCCAGTGAGGAAGTGCCGCTCTCACAGATCGCCGAAGACATCAATGCCGCGAAGATCTCTTCGATCACTGTCGAAGGCGACAAAGTGACAGCAGCGTATGCAGACGGTACCAAGAAAACCTCTCGCAAGGAGACAGAGACCTCGATCACGCAGACGTTTGCCAACTATTCTATTACGCCCGAGAAACTCGCCGCAGTGAAGATCGAGATCAAGGATCAAGGTGGCGCGCGCTTCTGGTTCCTCACACTCGCTCCCATCCTTGTCCCGGCGCTCCTCCTTTTTGGTGTCATCTGGTACCTCTCGCGTCAGCTCCGACAGGGTGGCATGCAAGCATTTACCTTCGGCCGCTCGATGGCGCGGCTTGTATCCCCGGAAGACAAGAATCAGAAAGTCACGTTTGCCGATGTAGCGGGTGCAGCAGAGGCCAAGCAAGAGCTTCTCGAAATCGTCGATTTTTTGAAAAATCCAAAAAAATTCATTCAGATAGGCGCGCGTATTCCCAAGGGCGTGCTCTTGATGGGAGCACCGGGGACGGGAAAAACTTTGCTTGCAAGGGCGGTCGCAGGGGAAGCGGGCGTGCCATTTTTCTCGATATCGGGCTCCGAATTCGTAGAGATGTTTGTCGGCGTTGGCGCCTCGCGCGTGCGCGACCTTTTTAATACGGCGAAGAAGGCAGCGCCCGCCATCATCTTTGTGGATGAAATAGATGCGGTGGGGCGCGTGCGCGGCACGGGAGTAGGGGGTGGCAACGACGAGCGCGAACAAACACTCAATCAAATTCTTGTGGAGATGGATGGCTTCGAGCCAAATGAAAAAGTGATCGTGATGGCAGCTACCAACAGGCCCGATGTGCTCGACCCCGCGCTCCTGCGCCCCGGCCGCTTCGACCGCAGGGTGACGATCGACTTGCCCGACCGCAAAGACAGAGAAGATATTCTAAAAGTGCACGCGCGGCAGAAGCCGCTCGGCCCGGATATACAGATCCCCGTCATCGCGGAGCGCACACCCGGGTTCTCCGGCGCTGACCTCGGCAATCTGATGAACGAGGGCGCCATCCTCGCGGCGCGCGAAAATCGCAAAGAGCTCGCACAGTACGATCTCATCCGCTCTATAGAGAAAGTGATGCTCGGGCCGGAGCGCCGCTCGCATGTGCTGAATAAAAAAGAAAAAGAAATAACCGCCTATCACGAGGCGGGGCACGCGCTCGTCGCCTCCGTCCTGCCCTTCGCTGACCCGGTGCACAAGATCTCCATCATCTCGCGCGGAAGAGCTGCTGGCTACACGCTCAAGCTCCCGCTCGACGAGCGCCGCATGCAATCGCGCAAAGAATTTCTCGACGACATTGCCGTTAGCTTAGGCGGCTACGTGGCCGAGAAAATGATCTTCGGCGACCTCACCACCGGTGCGGCCAATGACCTGCAAGTCTCAAGTGCACTCGCGCGCGACATGGTCACGCGCTATGGCATGAGTGAGAAAATAGGTCCGATGGTGTTTGAAGCAATGCCCGGCCGTACGCTCTTTGGCGGTGGTGTGGAAGGCGGCGAGCAATCGCAGGAAGTGGCGGCGCAGATAGACGCGGAAGTAAAAAAAATCATCACCGATGCGCACAAAAAGGCAGACGACATCATCAAAAAGCATCGCCCCGTCCTCAATGCGATAGCGGCGCACTTGGTGGAAATAGAAACGATCGAACGCGACGATTTCGAAAAGATCCTCATCGCACACGGCATCGTGCCAAAGAAAAAGGAAGATATCGAGCACCAGCCGCTCGCCTAGTTATTGCACTTGCCAATGGAAAGTCTCGTTGCCGAGGCCGTACTCTACGTGGCCGACGGGCCATATTTTTACTCCTTCGGAGGTGACGACAGGGTCAGTGAGTTGCCAATCTTTTTTGACGAGTGTGATAGTTTCTTTGCTTGGTTCGACACCGAAAAATCGCGGGCCATTCAGCGAGAGAAATCCCTCGAGCTTGCTTGCCCCGAGCTTGTCGAGCGGGTCGAGCGCACCGATTTCGTCGAAAACTTGCGTGTACATCTCGACGGCGCTAGGGGAATTGAACACGCCGAAGGCCACGTTGGATGAGAATTTCTTGCTTTCCGGATGCGGCGCACTATCGGTGCCGGCGGAGACGAAGGGTAATCCTTTAGCGGCCAATGCGCGCAGCGCCTCGCGATCTTTCGCACGCATAATGAGAGGTTTGCAGTGAAGAAGCGAATGATAACCGCCGGAAAACACCTGTCTGCGGTCGTACATGAGATGGTGTGGCGTGATCGTGGCGACCAATTTGCCCTCTTTCCCATTTTTTTCGATGAATTCAGCCGATTCTTTGCACGATATATGCTCGACTGAAATTTTTAGGGCGGGAAATGTATCAAGAATTCGCGGCAGCACGTCCGAGAAAAAAAGATCTTCCCCATAGTACGGATCTTCCTCCTCGTCATCCTGATTGAGGTGTACCTCACCGTGGAGAAGAAGCGGCATACCGACGCGCTCCATCGTTTTCAAAAGCTCTTCCGCTTCCAAGATATTACGAAAACCCCACTGGCTATTGGTGGTTGCACCCCACGGATACGATTTAATGGCATAAATTTTCGTTCCACCCTCACCATTCATGCCTTTTTCAATTTCTTCCGGTTTGAGTGTCTTCGTCAGATAAAAACTCATCAGTGGCTCAAACCTAGAGGCCTCGCCTCTAGGTTTTTCGGGAATTGCGTCAAGAATTTCCTTTTTGTATTCAGCCGCCTGTGTCACCGTCTCGATCGGTGGCTCGGTATTGGGCATGATGAGTCCAGCATAAAATTTTTGCGCCGTGATGGGCGCGACGGCCTTGAGCATTGCGCCCTGGCGCAGATGCACGTGTGAATCAAAGGGTTTCTTGATGGTGATGGAATTTGCCACGCGTTTAGTATACACTCCTCTCCATGGCGAAAAAGAATGTCCCGTGGCAAGCATTGTTGCTGCACAAAAAGTTGGGCGGGAAAATCCGTGTGGTTCCCGCAACACCGATACGGAACAGAGCGGATCTCTCTCTTGTGTATACGCCTGGAGTTGCAACAGTCTCCAGTGCGATAGCAAAAAATCCGAAACTTGCGCGCATGTACACGATCAAAGGGCGCATGGTCGCGGTCATCTCCGACGGCTCGGCGGTGTTGGGCCTTGGCAACATCGGCGCGCTCGGAGCACTTCCGGTGATGGAAGGGAAGTGTGCGCTTTTTAAGACGTTTGCGGATGTCGACGCGATACCACTCGTCTTGGACACGCAGGACGCGGACGAGATAGTGGAAACGGTGCTACGCGTTGCGCCAGCGTTTGGTGGTATCAATCTGGAGGACATCGCGGCACCGAAGTGTTTCGAGATCGAGCGACGCGTCGTGGATGCACTCGACATCCCCGTGATGCATGATGATCAGCATGGCACCGCAATCGTGGTCCTCGCGGGGCTTATAAATGCGTTCAAAGTGGTTGGCAAGAAAATGCAAAGTGCGAAGATCGTGATTCTTGGTGCAGGAGCGGCAGGGACGGCGACCGCGAAACTCTTACATTTCGCCGGGGCGAATAACGTGATCATCCTCGACAGTAAGGGCATCGTCGACAGCACACGCCCCGAACCGCACAAGCGCGAGCTTGCGACGTTCAATTCGAAAGGTGTCAGAGGCGGGTTGCACGAGGCGCTTACGGGCGCCGACGTGCTGCTCGGGGTCTCCGGCCCCAATCTCGTTAAAGAGGGTGACATCCGTCTTATGGCAAAAAAAGCGATCGTCTTTGCGATGGCGAATCCCACGCCGGAGATCATGCCAGACGAGGCCAAAAAGGGCGGCGCAATGGTGATCGGCACCGGTCGCTCGGATTTTCCCAATCAGATCAACAATTCCCTCGCATTCCCGGGTGTATTTCGCGGCGCGCTCGACCACAAAGTGCGCAAAATTACTCAAGAAATGAAACTAAGGGCCGCAAAAGCAATCGCGAGCCTTGTTGCGAAGCCCACAGCCAACAAAATCGTCCCCGACATGTTCGACAAGCGCGTTGCCAGGGCGGTAGCCAAAGTGATACGCTAGCCCTGTAGTTTACTGAGCGCCCATAGCTCAAAGGTCAGAGCTCTCGGCTTATATCCGAGGGATCCTGGTTCGAGTCCAGGTGGGCGTACCAAACAGGATTGTTGGTACTTGCGTGTCAAGCGCTGCGTGCGAGAATGTTGGTATGAAAACGGTATCAAGTGTCGTAGCCTTCGCGCTTCTCACGCTGCCACTCGCAGCATCGGCCGATCAGGTATCTGATCTACAGGCGCAGGTAAAAGTATTGCAGGAGTTGGTAGCGCAGCTGCAGGCCAAAAAAGCTGCATTGCCCGTGAGCATACCTCCCTCTTCTTGTGCTGCCATCACCACGATGGGCCCCGGCTCTTCGGGCACCGGCGTATCGCAACTCCAACAATTACTGGCACGCGACAGCGCGATCTATCCAGAGGCAAAGGTGTCCGGCTACTACGGTTCACTCACACTCGCTGCGGTACAGCGCTTCCAGGTCAAAAACAATATTGTGTCGACTGGGTTGCCCTCCACCACCGGGTACGGAAGAGTTGGGCCGAAGACTCTTGCTGCGATTCTCGCGCAGTGTGGCCTGCCCGGCCAGGGGGGCACAAGTGTTATCACAACGAATAGTGATCCTGTCGGCGGGTTTATCCAAGTGTCGCCCATCTCCGGCTCCGCGCCACTCTATGTGAGTGTCCAAGCTACTATCAATACAACCGCTTCCTGTGGAGCGGCCACGTACACACTTGATTTCGGTGATGGATCTGCGGTGCAGCAAATCCCGCTCACTGCCGGCACATGCCAAAGCGCGCAGCAGACCTACACTCATACCTATTCCACAGTGGGGACGTATGCGGTGGTGCTCGCGGCAGGACAGCATTCAAGCAGTGCGACGGTGGTGGTGCAGTAAGATAAGGTGTAGAATTGCGTCATAGTTCGCACAGCCTTAACAACTCATCCTCTTGGCCTCGCATGTTTAAAAAAATCGGATTTGCCCTCGTAGGTCTGTCGCTCTTTGCCACGCCACTCATCGCTTCTGCCACCACTCTCAGTGATGTGCAGGCACAGATCGCCTCACTGCTGGCGCAAATAAAAGAGCTCCAGAAGCAAACCGTGTCTACTTCTTCTGACCCCGTCATGTGCACGATGGAAATGAAAGAGTGTCCCGATGGCACTTCGGTGGGCCGCACGGGGCCGAATTGCGAATTTGCCTCATGCGGCGGTGTCGCTCTGCCTTCCCGCGTTTGCCCGCAAATTCTGCGTACCCTCTCGCAGGGAAGCAGGGGTGATGATGTATTGAATCTGCAGACATATCTCGGCGTTACTGCCACAGGATACTTCGGCCCGCTCACTGCGAGCGCAGTCTTTAGATTTCAGGCCGATGAAGGACTTTCACAAGTCGGCATCGTCGGCCCCCTGACGCGCGCCGCCTTCGCCCGTCGATGTGGCATCGCGCAAAATGGCAGTTTTTCCGCGTCACCCACACGCGGTGTCGTGCCACTTCCTGTAAATTTCACCTATGCACCGAAAACGGATGACGCGGGCCAGTACTACATCGAGTTTGGCGACGGGGAGGGGCAGCTCATGGATGTGCAGCAGATCTATTGCATCCGCGCACCGTGCATCTCGCCCTCCGTCGCTTCCCATACCTACGATTCAGTGGGAGTGTACACCGCGTCGGTCTCCCGCTACACCGCATGTCTCTATTCCAACCCGCGCTGCCTCATGGCGCAGCCTGCGCCGCTCGCGACAGTAGTTATCACCGTCGGCAATGGCGGGTCGGTCGGCACACCTTCGATTTCTGGAGTCGACGGGCCAACGACACTTGCTCTTGGAGCGAGCGGTACATGGAGCGTGCACGTCACCGATTCCTCGGGCTATCTCTCGTATTCTGTAAAATGGGGCGATGAGACAGCAGTGCCACTTGCATATGGAACAGCAGCATCAGCTCAAATCTCAAGCTCGGGAACATTCACCCACACGTATGCAATCAGCGGGACGTATATGCCGAAATTCACCGTAACGAACAGGAGTGGAGAGAGTGCATCTGCGAGTGCGACGGTGGTGGTACGTGGCAATAGCTGCCCCGTCGTGCGGTACACCACTGATTGTATGCGGGGATACCATGGGCAGGCGGTCTATGACGCGAGCGGTTGCACGATCGACCAGACGTGCGTACCAGATCTCTACTGATCTATTCTCCGTGCAATTCTTTGCCGGCGGTGGCGACTCTCCGGGCGAGCGCAGGATGGTTTGAAAGCTGTGGGTCTCCGACGACGATTTTTTGGGCGGATTCGCGGGCGGCTTGGATGAGGCGGGGGTTTTTCAAGGCTTCCATGCCGAGGTCGGAGATGCCCATTTCCGAGCGTGAGGTGCTACCATTCAAGCATGAAGATCGAGTTTACCAATCACGCACTTCAAAGAGCACGTGAACGGAACTTGAGCCGCAGACAAGTTGAAGGATTCATCAAGAAGCCCGACAGTGTTGAAATTTCAGCCAAGAACTCTTCCCGTTTTTTGATCAAAAAGCGCTACCACCACTCCAAACTTGGCAGAGAGCATCTCCTCATGGCGATCTGTGAGCGCACTGGGGACACGCTCATTGTTGTAACTATCATTGACACTTCACAAGTCAGGAAATACAGTTAGGGTATGGTAAAGATTGACTACGATAAAGAAGCAAGGATACTGTCTTTCCGCATCGGTCGCGGGAAGAGCGTGGATTCTGATGTGCAAGACAACGTCGTGATCGATCGCGACAAACAGGGTCGCATTGTGAATGTGGAAATCATGGATGTCGGCATTGATGAGTTCAAAAAGGCGCGGCCAGGTATGCGCAAGATTGCGCATCTTGATCCGGTGGAAGTGCAGTAGGGCGTGGTACTCTTTATTGATGGCCTACATAAAATATGGATTCTTGGCTGCGGTCTTGCTGATAGTCACCATCCTGGTTTTTTCCACTCCTGCGAAGGAATCAATTTCCGGATGGGTACCAGCAGTTGTTCCAGAAAAAACAGTTACGAACGCAAATTTCTCTGCCGTGCCGACATCAGGCTCTGCGCCACTCAAGGTCACCTTTTCCGCAAAAGTTCCTTCTGCTGGGCACTACGAAGTAACATTTGGTGATGGCACGGCACCGCTGTCTCTCGATTTGAGTGAAGGACTTTGCATTGACGGCGATACATTTGGCGCCTGTGGTCTTTCTCTTGATTCGGCGTCCCACGTCTATATGTCGGTCGGCACCTACACGGCGACGCTCTATACTGAAGGTCCGAGCCATAAATGGTCCATGGACATCCAGAAGAAGATCATTGGCACCGCGCCAGTCACTGTTGCGGGTGCGCGGTAATTTATTCTCCGTGCAATTCTTTGCTGGCGTTTGCCACGCGCTCTGCGAGGGCGGGATGGTTTGAGAGGGTGGGGTCTTTTCGTACGAGGGATTGGGCTGTATCGCGCGCGGCCTGAATGAGGCGGGGGTTTTTCAGAGCTTCCATGCCGAGGTCGGAGATGCCCCATTGCACTCTGCCATAGAGGTCGCCCGGGCCGCGGGTTTCAAGGTCTACTTCTGCGAGTTTGAAGCCATCCGATGACTTTTCCAGCGCTTTGAGCCGCTTCATAGACACCTCACCGCGGGTTTCCGGGAGGAGAAAACAGTAGGGAGGATGAGAGGAGCGCATGACGCGGCCACGGAGTTGGTGGAGTTGCGCGAGTCCGAAGCGTTCAGCGCCTTCTATGAGGATAACCGTAGCGTTGGGGATGTTGACTCCGACCTCGACGACAGATGTTGCCACAAGAATATTGATTTTCCCGTCAGAAAATTCCTTCATCACTTCGTCTTTTTCTTTTGACTTCAATGCGCCATGGAGAAGTCCGATCGTGAACTCGGGGAACACATCTTTTTTGAGTCGAGCAGCTTCTGCCTTTGCAGATTTTGCCTGAAGAGCATTGATTTTGGCGGGATCAGGCTCGTTGATTCGCGGACAAATCACATATGCTTGCCGGCCTTTGTTGAGCTCTTCTCGAACTTTTTCATAACATTGCTCTCGTTGATCTTTTGCTATGATCGTCGTAGTTATTTTTGCTCGTCCGGGCGGTAGTTCATCCAAGACAGAAATGTCCAGGTCGCCATAGATAGTAAGCGCGAGCGTCCTTGGTATAGGCGTTGCTGTCATCGAGAGAAAATGGGGAACAGCATCGCCTTTGCGCGCCAACAGTGCCCGCTGTCGCGTTCCAAATCTATGTTGCTCGTCAACGATAGCGTAGGCGAGGTGCTGAAATTTGACCGACTTTTGAATGAGTGCGTGCGTGCCCACGAGCATCGCGATCTCGCCCCCGGCGACCCATTTCAAAAGCTGCGCCCGGGAAATATCCGTTGCCCTATCCGGTGACAATTTCGAAGGGAATTTTTTGCAGCCACTTCCCGTCATAAGCGCGATATTAATTGGCAAATGTCGGAAGTATTGTATGAACGATTCGAAATGTTGCTGTGCCAAAATCTCTGTCGGGGCCATATAAGCAATCTGCAACGTGCCGCTCTCGCGCGTCGGTGGGCGACTATTCACTACTGCATAGGCAGTAGCGGCAGCAACGAGCGTCTTGCCGCTTCCCACATCGCCCTCGAGCAATCGTGCCATCGGGTGTGGTTTTGAAAAATCAGCAACAATGTCGGCGATAGAACGTCGCTGCGCATGTGTGGGCGGGAAAGGGGAGGTGTGCAGAAATTTTTCGACCAAATGCTCGGCGTGTTCTATGGAGAAGCTCGGTTCAGAATCGTTCTCCGCTCGCTCTTGCGCACGTGCGATCTGTATCGCAAGCATTTCTTCAAATGAAAAACGTTTGCGCGCTGCTTCCGCATGGGTTTTTTTCTCCGGCGTATGGATCCACACAAGCGCGTCTGCGAGTACCGGCAGATTGAGTCGCGCTCGTGTTGTCTCTGGGATTGGATCCTCGATCTGCGCGTGGGCACCGGAAGTAAATACGCGTTGCAACGCGTGGTATACCCAGCGCGATGTGATGCCGCGGCTTTCAGGGTAGACTGGGAACAGGTTGCCAGTTGCTGGTTGCCCGCCCGACTGATCGACGCCAGTCGTTCGGGCGGGCTGGTTGCTGGTTGCGAACATACCTTCGGAAATTTCCGAAAGCGACGATTGCTCCACTTCCGGGTTGGCTATATAGGGTTTTTCTACGTTTCCACCCACCGTGCCAGATACGCGCACGACTGCGCCCTCTTTCACATAGGAAGCCATGTACGGCTGGTTGAACCACATCACCTTCACACGACCTGTCCCATCCTCGAACCATCCTTCAGTGATATTACGTTTGCTCTTCCACAATTTTTTCGCTTTTAGGCCGGAGAGTTTGCCAAAAAGAGTCACCTTAGCGCCAGGCACAAGCGCTCGCGCGTTCGTTTCTAAGCCCCCCGCCTCATACCGCGCGGGGAAGTGATAGAGAAGATCACGAATGCGGAGGATGCCGAGCCGCTTCAGCGCTGATTTTTGCGCAGGGATGAGACGGAAACGTTTTTCAAGTGGATCTTCGGGGTGCATGCATGAAGTATACCCGCTCACTTATACACAGTTCGGCGATTAGCATCTTGCGCGGACATGCGACGTCGGTACTATGGGCATCATTAGAAATACATAAGTTCATTTGCGTATGGCACACGATGACATGCGTTTGAAGGGCGATGAGGACAATGAAGACCTGCTTCTCGACACGGCAGTCGCAGATATAGAAGATGACGACGACGATAAGAACGACCCACTGATGGCAGGTGACGAAGAGCCAGAAGAAAAAGATTGGATGTAAATGGAAAGTATTACGTGATAGTATTGCCTAATGCATTTTGTTTTGCGCTATCTTGGCACGGCTGCGGCGGTCTTCCTCACGATCTATCTCGTGCCCGGCATCGATTCGACTGGCGGCTGGCTCACTATTCTTCTCGTGGCGCTCGTGTGGTCGGTCATCACGATGGTGATCAGGCCCGTCCTGCACATCCTGACGCTCCCGATCACCATCATCACTTTTGGCCTCTTTGCCCTCATTTTAAATGCACTCCTCTTTTGGGCGATGATCATCGTCGTTCCTGGTTTCATCGTCGGAGGCTTTTTCCCCGCCCTCTTAGGAGCCGTCGTCCTCTCGGTCATAAACTGGCTTATCCACGGGGTGATTCCGGACTAGAAAGCGGAAGTGTGTGATAGGCTCAAGAAATGCCACAGTTCTGCTATCTCGATGGTGTTGTCGTACCTGTCTCGGAGGCCAAAGTCAGTGTATACGACATCGGCCTTTTGCGCGGTTTTGGTATCTATGAGGCGCTGCGTACCTTCAACCGCAAGCCTTTCGAGCTGGCCGCTCACATGGCGCGTTTTCATTCGTCTACAGATGCTCTGAAATTGCGTATACCTGCGACCGACGAGGAGATCAAGAAAATCTTAGACGATCTAATGTCGCGAAATATACCCGAAGGGAAAGAAGCGGTCGCTCGGTTTATCATCACTGGTGGCACGGCGGTCGGTGGTATTGAATACAATCCTGCAACACCTACGTTTTATATCCTCGTCGAGGAATTGGAGCCGCCCGCGAAAGAAATGTACGAAAAAGGCTGCAAGCTCTTGGTGTATGACCACCTACGTGCCCTCCCGGAATATAAAACGACCAACTATGTGACGGCCGTGCGACTCCAAGAAGAGCGCAAGCAAGCGGGAGCGCTCGAAATTCTCTACACTTCGCAAGGAAGAGTACTCGAGTGCGCAACGAGCAATTTTTTTATCGTAAAAAACGGCACGATTATCACGTCAAAAGCCGATGTCTTGGCCGGCATCACACGCAAAGTGGTCATCGAACTTGCCAAAAAAGAATTTCCACTCGAAGAGCGCGACATATCGGTGGAAGAAATGTACCAAGCCGACGAAGCCTTTCTCACCTCCAGCTTCAAAGACATCGTTCCTGTTGTTCAAGTCGGCGAAAAAACAATCGGCACTGGCGCTCCTGGTCCCGTCACCAAGCGCGTGATGGAGCTTTTTGAGGAATACGCGCAGAGATCCACCTAGGGAGACAATCTTTGTATATTCCAACTGCCCCCAGTCTTTTTGTACCAAATGCGATCATGTAAGCGTCCGGGATGGCCCTGGTGCCAGAATTCGAATTCTTGTGGCGTAAGGCGGAAGCCGCCCCAAAATGGGGGAAGCGGTATTTCCTTTCCTTTGTACTTTTCTTGTAATTCATTTACTTTTTCTTCAAACGCTGTGCGGCTCGGGATAACATTACTTTGCATCGATGCCCATGCGCCAATCTGACTTTCTCTCGAGCGTGTGTGAAAGTATTCGAGAGATTGTTTTTTCGATACCTCAGAAACCTTTCCTGCGATACGCACTTGTCGTTCAAATTCCGACCAGTGAAATACGAGTGCCGCAACGGGATTTTCACTCAGCTCTCGCGATTTTCTACTTTGATAATTGGTGTAGAAGACGAACCCTTGCGCATCATGTTCCTTAAGAAGTACGACACGGGCCGAAGGCGAGCCTTTTTTCGAGCTTGTCGCCAGTACCACAGCGTTATGTTTGGGAAGTTTCTCCGCGTCTCGATACCATCGGTTGAATTGCTTGAAAGGATTCTTATCTACACTGGTTTCACTCAAGTATTCGACGTGCTGCGGCTCGCCGGGGACAGAAAGAGCGCTGACATACGAGCGTACTGTGGTCGGAAATCCTACCGCGAGGGCATCAGCGGTAAGTTCGTGGCCGATAGAGGCTTCCGCGATGAAAGGGAGACGCGCGATGAGCGGGGGAAGGTTATGCAGATTCAGATCATGGCCGACATTGACGACGAGTCCCAAGGAATGCGCATGTTCGGCAGTTTTTGCGATTTTCTCTAGCTCCTTTTGATACTCGCCGGATCGAAATGCAGCGGCATAGCTGCCCGTATAAATTTCGATTCCGTTGGCACCGATTGCCTGTACTTTATCCGTCGCTGAACAATCAGGATCGACGAACAGGATGATCCGACCCCCTATTTTTTTAAGCGATACGATTGCTGGTAGCAAAACATCCAGTTGTTTTTTGCTTAGATCCCAACCTTCTTCTGATGTGAATACCATTGGGTCATCGGGAACGAGCGTACATTGCTCAGGCTTTGCTTTCGAGACTATTTTTAGGAAGCGCTCATCCGGATACCCCTCAATGTTGAATTCTATTCCTGGCCGAACCGGTTTCATCCACTTTGAAATCATCGGCACATCGCTTCCGCGAATATGCCGCTCGTCTGGACGAGGATGTACGGTAATCCCTTTAGCGCCGTTTTCCAAGGCGAGTCGGGCAAAGGTGAGTATGTCCGGGACGCCTGTATGGCGTGTATTGCGCAACAGCGCCACTTTGTTGAGATTGACACTGAGACGGGCCATAGGGTGAGTGTACCCGGCACCCTACATCCCTGCAATTTTTAAATCTGCGGTGTTTTTTGGACGAAGTTCGAACTTTCTTTGAGCAAACCCCCAACTAAGGAACGGAAGCAGGCGGGCAAAAATTCCTTCCCCCCAACCCCCTTCCTTTTTGCCCGCCTGCTTGGGCTTCGCCCCCAAAACTTTCGGACGGACGGATTTTTCGGCGGGATACTATTGGATTTTTTGCGGGGCTTTATTTTGCAAAAAATCCTGCACCTGATCTTCTAATTTCTGAATCTTGCCTTTGGTATCCTTATTATCTTCTTTTAGGTGTTCAATTTCAACTTTTATTCCACCAATCGGCTCGGCGACATTACTAATGTTGTATGCATAAAAAATTGCCAAAACAGTGGCGATAAGCCCAAGCAAAGTCAGTAAAATACCAACTCCCCATTTTGCAACACGAAAAAAACTAGCTTTTTCATCAAAAAACTTTTTCCTACTTTTATCAGTTGGCGACAAGGTAAAAGTTTCTCCGCCGCCAGTTTCTTCCTCATCATCAGAATCCGTCCCCGTTGGCCTATCGCCAATCATTGCTGATGGGAATCTACTTACACGCTCTTTATCACCACCAACAGCACTTGGGGTTTTAGCAGATGTAGTCGATTCTTCTTTTGTATCTTTTGAGATTTCCATATCATTTATTTTCGTTCACCAACGAAGCGATTGTGTCAGCAATACTCTTGGCCTTATTCACTCCAGTATCAATAAATTCAAGGACATTGCGCTGCTTCAAATCTGAAGAAATATCTCTCCTAAAATAATCCACATCAATATAGATCGCCGCTTGTGGTAAATCTTCATCGTCTCCGAAAAATTGCTGGGATTGTCCCTTTTCCATCGGTCCAGTTACAACATTGAAAAAATCTTCTCCGCTTACAAAATTGAGCGGGAATCCGACATCCACCAAATCACCATCAAATTTTTTCAATTCTTCTGCCGACAATTTCAAAAACTTTTCCTTGTATGCCTCAAAGGCCTTAGTAAAATCTTTAACTGGAACAATGTAAGTCGAGCGCACACCAATCCTTGAAATTTTATCCGCAGGAAAATGTGTCCAAGCACTTTTTATAAAAGTTTTTGCTTCATCAACGAATTGTGAAGTTTCGTTCGGATAGCTTGCAAGTAAACCTAGATTCTTATAACTAAAAAATGCTTGGATAGTTTTATTATCCTTGCTTGCAAAATCTATCCTGTTAGTGGATATACTCCAATAATTAAATAACGGACTTGATAATGCTTCAGCCAACTCACCGCGCTTGTCTAAAATACGCGCGTTTGGTTTAAATCTAACTTCTACAAGATGTTTAGCAAAGGTTTTTTCCATATTATTTTTTATTAAACCGCCCAAAATAGGCATCAATTTCATCTCTCAATTCAATACCGACTCTCTCAAAGCAATCGAGTAAATCTTTATAAGTATTTTTACCTCCAAGAAAATCCCAAAACTCGTCGGCTACTTTAAGCTCATTTTCCAAATCAAGCATTCCTCGCATTGTCCAACGAGTATATGGTTCAGGTTCGTAAGGATTGTATGGAATTGCTATGAATGTTTTTATTTCTGCAGTAGGTTTGTTTGCTAAAACAACAGCAACCCATTCAAGTAATGTTCTCTTAAACTCTTTGAAGCCACCAGCATTTGGTTTTGCAGTTTTAATATCAAACAAAAAATATGCACCGTCTTTTGATTCAAACATCAGATCAACTTTTGTCGGCTTTACCTTGATCATGTCACCTGTTTGGCAGACTTTTCGTATTCTCTCAATTTCTTCTTTTTTGTTTGGAGTGCTTGTTGCTGTAATAAGACCATCAATAATCTTTTGGATTTCGGCTTGTGCGCCAGTGCTAATTTGATCTCCTGCCGTAGCTTGCGAAACAGCCATCTTAAAATTCTTTTGTGCCAAAGCAAGGCCAACTGGCTCGAAAATACTCGTACCGAAATTCGTATTGAGAGAATGAATAAAAGAATACAAAGCCAGCCTGTCTTTGCCGAGCAATCGCGTATGAAAAGGCATTGATGCTGGTTCTGGTTTATAGTTTTGAAACTTATTTCGTAAACTTGCTTTCAAAACTTCTTCAACACTACTGATTTGTTCTTTAGATAAAGCCATATAATTATTTTACTTTAAAATGAAATATAATTTCTGAATACGGATTTCGATCTCGTTCTGTTCGATTCAATACTGGTCGCTTAAACCGATTCACAATCCTCATTCCTGTTTTCTCCGCAATTTCTGGGTAGAGATTATATTTATCATTTGCCACAAGAAAAATATCAAAATCCGCTTTGAGATATTGTTTGCAGTTATTTAATACATCCGCAATTCCTTGCGTGTATGATCGGCGAGCCTCTAATCCCTGCCCTTTGTATAGCGGACCAATTTCTAAATCGTCTTTGCGCTTAAATCCAAGAAGGTCGTATGCGTAAGCATGTTGCTCGTGATAATCAATTTGCCCAACATAAGGTGGCGAGCAAAAAATACCTGATATTTTTTGCTTGTTCAGTATTTTTGAAAATACTGGATTCTGCTTTTCTACTTTTTCAAAAATATCGATTGTTCTTGAATCACCAGCTAAAACGGAATGGTGAACTGGTTTTCGTAGTCTACTAAATTCTCTGATTCTGTTTAATGTATCGAGAGCGTAGCGATTAAGCATGGTTGTAATAGAGAAAAGGGGTTTGCAGATTTTTTTATGCTTGTAGCAATAATAAGTCGTAAGTTGAGGTTCTTTGAGAGTTGCTAGATCGCTATGCGTAGTCGCACGGCAGGATCTAATTGTTCTGCTCAAAATAAGTGCAAGAATTTTGCGGGTTTTAACATCTTTTTCTTGTTTGATCGTCTGAAATACATGGTCTATCTCACGGCGAACATTATCCATAAACCAAATATCAAGGAAAGAATCCGACTTATCTTGTTTTAGTTTGATTGAATATTTTTTGAGTAATTTTTGATAGATAGGCAGAAACTCTCGCTCTTTTTCTGTAGCAAACTTATTTTCATCAAAACTTCCTTGATTAACTTTGTACTTGAAGTCATAACCCGGAAAGTGTACAGAGTTAAATTTGGCAAGTTCGGCCAAAAGTTCGTTTTCAAAATCTTGAATTTTATTGTCATGCTCAAAAGAATCAAGTGAAGCAATCAATTTCTTAATCGCCTTTTGTAAATATTCGTCGTCATAGTGGGTCGCCTTACAACTTGAGATCATGCAGTTAAATTCAGAAACATCTATACCAACGGAATGAATGCCCATTTCCAGCGATTGAATAATTGTCGTCCCAGAACCCAAGAACGGATCAAGAATAATATCACCTGCTTTGAAATAGACTTCTTTCTTAAAGTCATCAGTGTGATTATCTATAAAATATCCAACAAGTTGTGGAATGTATTTGCCTTTGTATGGGTGGAGTCGGTGGACATGTTTTGTGGTATCTACCTCCCTTAAATTATCAAAAGAAAGCGTCCAATTTAAATCATCACCTAGATTTTTTTTCCAACTTACCTCACGTTTACCGTTATATGAAGCGTAATATTTTTTTAAATCATTCAGATCAACCATAGTCGAACCATTTTCGCCATGTTTTTTTACTTTTCCATACTGGACAAGATAAGAAATATTTGTAGGCAAAACCTCCTTCTTGAGATGTTCTGATGCCCATTTTGATGCTTGTGGAATAGTTAATAGATCCATAATATTTATTTTATCAAAACATCAATACTTATTC
Organism: Minisyncoccota bacterium; assembly: GCA_036517335.1. Taxonomy (GTDB): domain Bacteria; phylum Patescibacteriota; class Minisyncoccia; order Phycocordibacterales; family UBA2100; genus UBA10103. Next base: position 45,354 of record DATDWX010000031.1, read on the forward strand.
CCAGCCCTTCAGCGATCTTGGTTACTGTTTGGATTGACGGCTTCGTTATCACATTTGATTCAATTTTGGTCAGTGTTGTATAGGGAATATCGCACTTTCTCGCAAGAGCGTCTTGTGTTAGCCCTTGCTTTGCCCGAAAGACTTTTATTTTATCCCCAATTTGTCTGTTTTGTTTGCTTTCCATAGTATAAGTATGAGCGTTGAAACTAACCCTCACAACTATACTAACATGAATTTACTCTTTTCTCAAATAAAGCCCGCCGAAAAATCCGTCCGTCCGAAAGTTTTGGGGGCGAAGCCCAAGCAGGCGGGCAAAAAGGAAGGGGGTTGGGGGGAAGGAATTTTTGCCCGCCTGCTTCCGTTCCCGTTCCGTTTGAGCAAGAGAAAAGCGGAAGGG
>DATDWX010000032.1:0-4669 GCA_036517335.1 Minisyncoccota bacterium
AAAACTCGCCAAAGGCGAGGTGATTGAGCGCATCTCCGTGGGCGCTCCGGGAGTGATAACACCCAATCATCAATCGCTTTTGACGTCACCAAATCTTCCTGATTGGAAGGGGAAAGCGATCGGTGGCGATATCGAGTCGGCTGTCGGCGCCAAGGTTCACGTGGAAAACGACACAGCGCTTGTTGGTCTCGGTGAAGCACTCTATGGTGCAGGAGTAGGCGCCACGACGGTGATGTATCTCACCGTTTCAACGGGTGTTGGTAGCGTGCGAATCGTTGATGGAAAGATCGATGCGCCCTACAGAAGCGCAGAAATCGGACACATGTATTTCAATAGTAGTGGAGAGTTGCAGAAATTTATGAGTTTGGTCTCCGGCAAGACGATTCAACAGCGGTTTGGGCTGGCGCCGAAGGAGCTCGGGAAAGATCATACTGCGTGGGAAGAACTTGCGCGTATAGTCGCCATCGGCGTGCATAACTCCATCCTCCACTGGACGCCCGATCGTGTGATCCTCGGGGGCTCAATGTTCAATGAGATTGGCATTTCTGTTGAGCGCGTCAAATTCCATCTCTCAGAAATTATGAAAGCCTTCCCGAAAATTCCCGAAATCGTGCATTCGAGCTTAGGCGATGTGGGCGGCCTCTGGGGCGGCATGGCGCGCCTCAAACAGTTGCGCTAAATGTCATCGTGGCTCATGCGGCCGCATTTCCTACGATGACAGATGACAGTCGTGTTCGCGATCGCGAATTACAGTGCCCATAGTCTTCAATCCTCTCGTTTCCTTTTGAAGAAGTCCCATGCGAGCGGGATGCAGGTAATGACGATGATGCCAAGAATGATCGGCGTGAGATATTCACCAATAGCCGGTATTTTGGCGCCGAGCCAGTATCCCAAAAAAGTGATGCCGATCGCCCAGCCCAAGGCCCCCATGATGTTGTATATGATGAACGCGCGGTAGTTCATCGCCACAATGCCCGCGACGATGGGCGCAAAGGTGCGCACGATAGGGACGAAGCGGCCAAAGAGAATCGCGCGGGTGCCGTATGCATCATAAAAGCGTTTCGCCCGTTCGAGATGGCGATGCTTGAAGAATCGCGAATCGGGGCGCAGAAAAAGCCGCACGCCGAGCTTGCGACCGATCCAATAGCCCGTGTTGTCGCCGAGGATAGCGGCTATCGTGATGAGCGGAATCAGTACCCATGGATTAAAAAATCCCTGACCAGTGAGGAGGCCGGCGGTAAAGAGCATCGACGCGCCGGGAAGAAAAAAGCCTATTGGGACGCCGCTTTCTAAATAGATTGCGAGGGTGATGCCTGGATAGCCGAGAGTTTGGACCAAGAGCGCGAGATCAATGTGGGGCATGTCGGGGGATTATAACAAAGAAAAGCAACCACGTCGGACGGCATGACGGGTCGCTGGTTTCTTGAGGCCGGCAATCTCCCGATCACCTCCTTTCGCCGTCTAGACCAAGAATAGCATTTGTTTTTTTAGCGTTCAAACAAACGAATTCATGTTTTTTAGCTGTAAGCGCATTCCGGAGAAAAGTTCATGGGTAAGTCGCTGCGGAAAAGTGCACGTTGATAAATTCCGCGCGCGTCTTTTCCATAGTAGTCGTCTCCACCATTCAATGGCATAAATGTAGCAGCATCCGCTCCGAGGACTGGCAGTGATCGGAAATACACCACATCACCATCTTTAGAGTATTGGTTCATGCCGCACCCCTCGTATACCTGTTGCCATAAAATTTCGAATGTTTTCGGATCAGCATTCGGCAACATCTCGCTCTGATAAAAGACATGCAATGCATCTGCACCATACGAATGCGACCATGGGCCGTTTTCGATAGGTCGAAAGGTGCGAGGATCCGCACCCGGTACAATCGTGCCCATATAGTAGACATATTGGTCGTCTTTGGCGTAATAGTAATGTGCCACTGAATCCTTAGCGCCACCCTTTTCTAGGCCGAGGAGCCCGGCAACTACCATCATATTGGCGGGATCTGCAGTTGGTACTTGTTCTTTTGTTTCGGAAACAAAGTACACATGGCCTCCTTCTTTTTGATAGTTGGTGTACTGAGATCCTTCGCCATCCGGCGATGGAATGGGTAAGAATGCAAACGAATTGTAGTCGAACTCAACAAGCTCGCCCGTGCTGCCCCTGGATTCATCTGCAGGGAGTGCCACATAGTATGTGTCACCATCATGGAATATCTCCGAGAAGAGCGTGCGCTCGAATGTTTTCGACTTGATGCTGCTTTGTATTTTGCCATCCACATATACAGTATTTGCGTCTACCGCAATTGAGGGACCGCCATATCCGTTTTCGGAATAGTCGAGTAAGACCTTGAAGCTATCCAGGTCTGCATTTGGAAGACGTGTAACTGCGATAGTGGGATTCGTATAATCTCCATGTATTTCCAAATAATAGACATGTGTCGAGTCCACAAGATAGCTTGTTGTTATTTGAGACAGTGTGTAATCGGGATGCGGTTTAAACGAACGATCGGAAAATTTCAAACTATCCGCATCCGCAACAGCGTCGAGCACGCCCTTTTCGGTGAAAGACACAAGCTGCCCCCTATCGTACGCCTGATACACGAGACCTTGCTTCGTAAGCAGTGGCGCTAGCGTATTTGGCTCATTATTCCAAGAGATTACTCGGCATTCACCGTCTGCGAGGCCCCAGTGAATCTGACCGTTTTGCTCGTACAAAATCACTCCGTTTCGTATCGACGGATTGTTGGTCATGAAGTGTTCGCGAGATGTTGGTACGCGATTTTTGCTGATGATGATGCGGGGCATTTCAGCAGTAGGATATGCCACACTGGGAGAAGAAAGATCGACTGGAAATACCACAGTAGTCGGTCCCGTCGCATTTCCACACACAGTTGGATCCAGCCTCGTGTTGAACGTACTAGATGCCATATCCGTCAAAGGTCCGTTTCCAAAAGATTTGGAGAAGACCGTAATGCCTACGATGAGAAGCAGAGGGAGAATACCAATCAGAATAACAACCTGCTTTTTGTGCGGGCTAAAAAACGAGGATGTGGTTTCTGGATCCATTACTACAATTGTAGCAAGTGCGCGAAGCTTTACACGAAACTGTCGGGGATGGGGAAGCGCTTGCACATTGCTTTGATTTCGTTGTGGATTGCTCTTTTCTTTTTGGTGTCGCCCTTGTTTTTCATCGCCTCGATCATGAGCTCGGCGACGCGTTTGCACTCCTTTTCCTTAAATCCGCGTGTGGTGACGGCGGGCGTGCCGAAGCGGATGCCGGAAGGGTCCATCGGCTTTCGGGTGTCGTCGGCAATCGTGTTTTTGTTGAGCGTCATGCCGACCTCGTCGAGCACATCCTCGGCTTCTTGGCCGCTGATGCCGAGTGAGCCGAAGACGTCCGCGAGAATGAGATGATTGCTCGTGCCGCCGGTAATCATGCGAATGTCGTTGTTGTGAAATACTTCCTCCATCGCCTTTGCGTTCTTGAGGATTTGCGCCGCATATTTTTTGAACGAAGGCTTCAAGTCTTCGCCGAAGGCGACCGCCTTGGCCGCAATCGTATTCATGATCGGACCGCCCTGGAAACCGGGGAAGACGGCCTTGTCTACCTTCTTTGCATAGTCCTCATTTTCGCGCGTGAGGATCATGCCGCCGCGCGGGCCGCGGAGTGTTTTGTGGGTTGTTGTCGTGATGATGTCGAAGCCGTAGTCGAATGGATTTTTGCACGCCTTGCCCGCGATAAGGCCAGCGATGTGCGCCGCGTCCATCACCGTGATCGCGCCGACCTCCTTGGCGATGTCGACGAATTTTGCATAGTCGAGCTCGCGCGGGTACGCAGAGTAGCCCGCAAGAATCATCTTTGGCTTCTCGCGCTTGGCAACCGCGCGCATTTCATCGTAATCCATCTCACCGGTGTCGACGTTTTTCATCTTGTAGCGGACGAATTTGAAAATTTTGGTGAGGTAGGTTACGGGGTGCCCGTGCGTGAGGTGGCCGCCGTGGGAGAGATCCATGCCGAGGATGGTGTCGCCCGGCTTGAGCAGGGCGAGGAACACCGCCTGGTTGGCCGGCGCCCCGGCATGCGGCTGCACATTGGCGAAGCCGCAGCCGAACAATTGCTTGGCCCGGTCGATGGCGAGGCGCTCGGCCACGTCGACAAACTCGCAGCCGCCGTAATAACGCCGCCCCGGATAGCCTTCGGCATATTTATTGGTCAGCACCGAGCCCTGCGCTTCGAGCACCGCGCGCGAGACGATGTTCTCGCTCGCGATCAGCTCGATCTGCGACTGCTGGCGGTGGCGCTCGCCGTCGATCGCCGCGGCCAGTTCCGGGTCGGTGGCAGATAACTGGTCGATAAAAAAACCGGGAGGTAGCCAACTTGCCGTACTGATCATCGTGTTTCCTCCTGTTATGCTGCAGCCCTTTGGAAGTCAAAGAGCTTGAGCTGGGATGGACTCTAGCACTGGATTTTTAGGCTGCCAATGCGAGGCTAGACGAATGAATTTGGAATCGGAAATCGCTTGCACAGGGCGCGCACCTCTTTTCTCATTTTGGCGAGCTTGGGATCCTTGTGCGCTCGCTTGGTGAAATCGGCGAGATATGGTTTGCGAGCCGTTTTGTCGGATGGAAGTTCCTCGCTTTTTGTCGCCTCCATTACATCTGCGATCAAATTA
>DATDWX010000033.1:0-64013 GCA_036517335.1 Minisyncoccota bacterium
GACTCAATAATTGAATCAACCGTATCGATTACTCGCTGAACCGGCGCGACGTCTGCCTTAATGGCATCCCTCTTTTCCAAAGATTCTCCCGCAATACGCGCGTGCTCTTTTCCATTCGGTGTTAGATTTCCAGCTTCGTCTTTTTCGGCGTGTCTGGTAAAGATGGCGTGTATCTCAACATTACGCCCAAATCTTTCTTTGGATTCAACTGCATTTTCTAGTTTTGGTTCTCTTGATTCCATATTTAATACCATCTTATCACCCTTGGGTTCGTTTTCACAGAGCCACCGCATAAAAATCCGAAAAGGAAAAACCCGCCCGCATTCATTCCCCAGACCCCTTTCTGCGGGCGGGAGAAGAGCCGAGGTTTTGCGAAATCCTTTTCCCCAGAAAATAGTTTTCGCAAAACCGAGCCCGCATTGAAGCCCCGCCACACTGCCCGAATACTTGGAGGGCAGAACCCCAAAAAGAAAAATGTCCTTTCCTTTTTCAGAGAAAATTAGTCGCGCGCAAATCCGAAAAGCAAGGAACATTTTTCTTTTTGGGGTTGCCGAGCGGAGCGAGGCGGTGGCGGGGCTTTCTCGGAGCGTATGATTTAATTTAGAGCCACCACGCGCTCCGCGCGTGCGATTAGCCATCGTTACGAATTTTTGATAAAATAGGTTCGAGTGAAGTCATAAAGACACTCACATTATTTTTTCTTCACCGGTGTCGAGGTCGCGGCTTTTTGGAGGGTTTTGAGTTGCGGGAGGATTTTTTGAATATCGTCCGTATTTTTGAGGCCGTAATACACTTTGCCATTGATCACGAGCGCTGGCAGCTTATCCTTCACGTCGTTGATCGAGATCAGCGTCTGCAGCGCTCCGATACCCAAATTGTAGTCAAAGGAGTAGACGCGGAGCTGCGGGTACGTTTGTGAAAGCGAAGTCAGCACGTACCCCTGATTCTCGCAGTCCTTGCAATCGCCCTTGTTCGAATAGAAATAGAGAATAAAAACTGGCTTCAATTTGCACTTTTCCGCGAGCTGTTGCATGAGGAGATAATCCTTGATCTCGAGCAGGGAATACAGCCGCTTCAGCCGCGTGACCTCCGATAGATTGCTCTGGCCCGGCAAGCCACCACCCTGCGCTTCCATATACGAGAGCTGATTGCCGAGGGAGGCAAGCTCAGACGGAAGGATGGTATTTTCGCCGATGTCGGTGCATGAGTGCTGCGCGAGGAGATCAAACTGCGTCTCGAGTGAAAGGATGTCGGTGGAAATGGTGTCTTGCGCGGCGCGAATATCGCTGATGCGTGCGTTGTTGAAATAGTTGGATGCGTACAGAGCAACGGCAAACATGAGCCCCGTGATGAGGAGCGCGACTATGTAGCTTCCCCAGCGGGCCGTGCGTGTGTTGATGACGGGTTGTTCCATACTATCGCCACCGTACGCCGGTTTGAAACACCGCCCGAAAGAGGGCAGTGCCCAGCCAGAGCGGAACGAGAAAACTGTAGAAAAGTAGGAAGAGCGGTGTCGCCTTGGGCGGCAAACGCTTATTCGTGCCGATCATCGTGCCTGCGCACAGGAGCACCACGATCATCGCAACCGCCATATACACGAGGAACCACAACGCGCTTGTATTGAAGTAAAAAAGATCGAATGATAGCTCTGGATAGATGCCGGTCGCGTATGTTCTCTCGACGACCTCCGCAATCCATCGCGTCGAAAAAAAGGCAATGCGCGCGAAGAAATAGATGCCCGCGAAGACTGAGGTGATGGCAAAAGGTAAGATGACGAGCCCGAGATTGCCGAACTCACGATTGCCGAACATGTGGCGATAGTCTACGGCATTGCGCAGCCACCCGTATGTCCAGCGTACACGCTGGCGGAAGAGACCGCGCAATTTCGCAGGTGTCGCAGTGTGTACGATCGCAGTAGGTACGTTGGCGATCAAGAACCCCGCATTTTGTACCCGCAGTGCCATCTCCATGTCTTCGGTGGCGTGGCCACGCCGCCAGCCGCCAAGCTCGCGCACCACTGAGGCGCGAAAGAGTGAAAATGGCCCCGGTGTGATGAAGGCGCTTCCGAGCGCCGCAAGCATGAAGCGGTTGAAGATACTCAATCGGTATTCGACATGTTGCATGTGTTGCAGGATTGTCTTCGGGTCTTTTACGTGAATGCCGGGGGTTGCAGCGGCGACTGTTGTGTTTTCAAACACCGGTGCCATTGCGCGCAGCGCCCCAGGCTCTACGACTGAATCGGCATCCAAGCACCCAACGATATCGGCGGATGTGCGCTCAAGCGCGAAGTTCATCGCCGAATGTTTGCCACCGTTGGCTTTGTGAAATACCCTGATATGAGGGCGGGCGGGCAAGGTTTTGCCGCCTGCGGGACTTCCCGCCTGCTGGCGGGTTCGGACAAAGTCCTCGTCGGCAAAACCTTGCCCGCCCGCTACCGCGTCCTCAAATGTCTGCGCGATTTTGAGGGTATTGTCGGTCGAGCCGTCGTCCACCACAATGATCTCAAATTTCTCGCGTGGATAATCGAGCGCGAGCAGGGAAGCTACGGTGCCCGCTATCGTTTTTTCTTCGTTGAAACACGGCACAACGATCGCGACCGTGGGTAGTGTGCCGCTTCCTTTCGCTGGCGAGCGCGTGCCTTTCAACTGCCGTTCGATGAAGGCCGCAAGCAAAAAAACCTCGAAATAGAGGGAGGCGAAAAGAAATCCATAGACGATCCATAGGTCGGCTGTCATGGCGAACGAGTATAGCAAAAAAGCGAGGATTTTGCTATATTTTTTGGATGCGTGGCCACATCCACCCGATTTCCTCACTCATCCGCGAGGCCAATAAGATTTTCTTCGATACGGGGTTTACCTTTGTCGAAGGACCACTCGTAGAGAGCGAATGGTACAACTTCGATGCCCTCAATGTACCCAAGGATCATCCAGCACGTGATATGCAGGACACTTTTTTCATAAAGGACGAGAAGGAAATGGTACTGCGTACGCACACCTCACCAGTGCAGGTGCGTTACATGGAATCGCAAATGAAAAAAGGAATTCTTCCGCCATATCGCATCATCGTGCCAGGCAAAGTGTTTCGCAATGAAGCAACCGACATCACACACGAAGCCGAATTTTTCCAATTAGAGGGATTGGTTGTTTCAGACGACACGACACTGGGGCACATGAAATGGACGATCAATCATTTTCTAAAAAAGGTATTCCGCGACATCGAGGTAGAGACCAGATACCGCCCCAGCTTTTTCCCGTTCGTCGAACCAGGACTTGAAGTGGATATGCAGCTCAGGGGAGCAAAGGCGCCTGAAAAATTACGTGATCGTTGGATAGAAATGATGGGCGCGGGCATGGTGCATCCCAATGTGCTGAAAAGCGCGGGCGTCGATTCCGAAAAGTACCGCGGTTTCGCATTTGGCATGGGCCTCGATCGCCTCGCAATTCTGCGCTGGGGCATAGACGACATCCGTCTCATGCACTCCGCGGATTTACGATTCATCAACCAATTCTGATTATGAAAGTTTCTCGCAATTGGCTCCAACGTTTCTTCAATGAAGAACTTCCGAGTGCGGCAGCCCTCGCCGAAGCGCTCACTTTTCATGCGTTTGAGATCGAAAGTGTCGAGGCACTGTCAAAGGGGAGTCCTCGAGCTGTAAGAGGGGAGTCCTCTGACAACGGTAATGATTGGATACTTGATGTAAAGGTCACGCCCAATCGCGGGCATGATTGCCTCTCGCACCACGGAATTGCCAAGGAGTTTTCTGCCATCTTGCAATTACCGATGAAAAGCGATCCACTGCGGGAGGAAGTTTCTCTTAAGCCGCGATATAGCGATATATCGCTACATATTGAAAATGCGAATCTGTGCCCGAGGTTCGTAGCCGCATATATTGCAAGTATCAAAGTCGGCCCGTCACCCGAATGGCTTCGCAAACACCTTGAATCCATCGGACAGAAATCGGTCAACAACGTTGTCGACGCGACTAATTTCGTCATGTTCGATCTCGGCCAACCCCTCCATGCCTTTGATGCTGGCAAACTTCATAAGAAAGACAATGTGTATTCATTGATCATTAGACCTGCAAAAAGAGGAGAGACCGTTACCGGTTTGGATGACAAAACATATGCGCTAAACGAGACAATGCTTGCCATCGTTGACGGGGTCGCATCGATCGTCGCGAGTATTGCGGGCATAAAGGGCGGGAAGCCAACAGGAATAGACGAGACGACGACGGACATTATTCTCGAAGGGGCGAATTGGAATGGGGCGAATATCCGGAAAACGTCGCAAGCACTCAAGCTTCGCACCGATGCGTCATCGCGATTCGAGCAGGTGATCTCGCCGGAGCTCGCTCCATACGGCGTGCGAGCATGCGCGGATCTTATCTGTGAGATCGCAGGTGGGGAAGTCGTTGGTTTCGTCGACGAGTACCCTAATAAACAGCAGCAAACAAGCATATCGGTCGATGCAGGGCGCATCAATGCTATTCTCGGCTCGAAACTCTCCGATGCTGAAGTTGGGGGTGCGCTCACGCGCCTCGATTTGCCTTTTACCAAATCAGGCGACGCGTTCGTGATCGAACCTCCCTTTGAGCGGCTCGATCTTACTGTCCCCGAAGATATTGCCGAGGAAGTGGGTCGCATCACAGGGTACGACAAAATTCCGCCTGTTGAGTTGCCGCCCATGTCAACCAAACCTGAAGTCAATCCGAATTTTTATGCTGCCGAGCGTGCGCGTGAGGAGTACGTCGCGAAGGGCTACTCGGAAGTCTACACATCAATATTTGCCGACGACGGCGAACGTGTCATCGCCAACAAGGTGGACGGCGTCCGGCCGTATTTACGAACAAATCTCGATATTGGTCTTGGAATTGCACTAGAGAGAAATGTCCGCAACAAAGATCTTCTAGGGCTTAAACAAGTGAAATTGTTTGAAATAGGAACTGTATGGAAAGATAATAAAGAAACAATCGTTTTTAACAGTTATTGCGAAACACCCACCAATAAAGATAGCGTTGTGTCGGGCGAGCGATCAGGAGATAAACCGTTGACAGATTACATTTCTGAAATTCTAAAACAGTATGATGAATTGCCGCTGTCAGAAACAAAGCGCTATGTCCCGTTTTCTAAGTATCCATTCATTGTGCGCGATATTGCATTGTGGGTTTCTGCAGGTACGAAAGAAGACGATGTGCTTGAAATAATCCGCACTCATGCGGGCGAATTGCTCGTCCTCAGCGAATTGTTTGACACGTTCAAGAAGGGCGAGCGCACCTCACTCGCCTTCCGACTCGTCTTCCAGTCCTTCGACCGCACGCTTACCGATTTCGATGCAAATGAGCGGATGGCGAGTATTTCAAGTGCACTAAAAGCAAAAGGATTTGAGATTCGATGAGGGGCCTAAACGCGCCTCTATTGAGCCACATATTGGGTATTGCAGGGCTGGCAATCTGCTCCGTTTGGAGTATACTGGAGGGGCGGGACTTTTTCATTTATGGCAGACAAAAAAAAGAAGAAGGCGGGTTCATACAACGCCGCGGACATCACCGTCCTCGAGGGATTGGAGGCGGTACGGAGGAGGCCGGGGATGTACATCGGCACGACCGACACGTCGGGCTTGCATCATCTTGTCTGGGAAGTATTCGACAATTCGCGCGACGAGGCGATGGGTGGTTTTGCAAACGACATCGAAGTGGCGCTCCTTCCCGACGGCTCGGTGCGCGTCGCCGACAATGGTCGCGGCATTCCAGTAGACGTCCATTCGAAAACAAAAGTCTCCGCGCTCGAAACGGTAATGACAAAATTGCACGCCGGTGGCAAATTCGGTGGTGAAGGCTACAAGGTATCCGGCGGCTTGCACGGCGTGGGTGTCTCGGTCGTCAATGCGCTTTCGGATGCGGTGCGTGCGGAAGTGCATCGTGATGGCGGCGCATACGTGCAGGAATATAAAAATGGTGGCACGCCCGTGAGTAAGATCAAAAGAATGGGCTCGTCGGATCTGCACGGCACCATCATCCGCTTTCGCCCCGATTCTTCGGTCTTTCCGGAACGCACATTCAATTGGGAGACGATCGTGGCACATATGCGCCAGCAAGCGTACCTCGTGCGCGGTTTGAGGATCTCTATCCTCGATCTGCGGCAGGTGCCCAAAGTCGACGTAGAGGACGCGTTCTATGTTCGTGAGCTGGGCATCGAAGCTCCCTCGGTGAGCTTTTATTTCGAGGGTGGTCTCCGCAGTCTCGTGGCGTTCCAGAATCGTCATCAGGAGCCCATCCACAAAACTATTTTTTACGTGGAGAAGGAAGAAGACAACGTGCAGGTGGAGATAGCACTGCAGTATGTAGACGACATCAACGCGCGTCTTTCCGCTTTTGCAAATAATATCTACACTGCCGAAGGCGGTATGCATGTGACCGGTTTCAAGGGCGCTCTCACCCGTTCGCTGAACGCACAAATAAAGAACGGTGGTGGCAAGGAGAGCGAGAGTTTTACCGGCGACGACTGCCTGGAGGGGATGACGGCGGTCATTTCGGTAAAGCTGCGTGAGATCCAATTTGAGGGACAAACGAAAGCCAAGCTCGGCTCGGTAGAGGCGCGCGCCGCGACGGAGGCGGTGTTTGGGGAAGCATTCAGCGCTTTTCTCGAAGAGCATCCTGACGAAGCCCGGGCAATCATCGCGAAAGTAAGCTTGGCCATGAAGGCGCGCAAGGCAGCCAAGGCCGCTAAGGATTCGATCCTGCGCAAAGGCGCCCTAGACGGCATGACACTGCCGGGCAAACTTGCCGACTGCCAAACGAAATCAGCAGAGGAATCCGAGCTGTTTATCGTCGAGGGGGATTCCGCCGGTGGCACTGCCAAAGCAGGTCGCGATCGCCGTACACAGGCGATATTGCCGCTGCGCGGAAAGATCCTCAACATCGAGCGGGCGCGACTCGACAAAATGCTCGCCTCCGAGCAGATACGAAATCTTGTGGTCGCTCTCGGGACAGCGATAGGGGATATTTTTGACATTTCCAAATTGCGGTATCACAAGATCATTATCGCCACCGATGCCGACGTGGACGGCGCGCACATCCGCACGCTGCTCCTTACGCTTTTATTCCGACACTTCCGTCCGGTCATTGACGGCGGCTTTCTCTACATTGCGCAGCCGCCGCTCTACAAGATCAGAAAGGGGAAGGAAGTCGCGTATGCATACAGCGAGGCCGAAAAGGTTGGCATTGCGGGGAAAGATACCCCGATTGAAGAAGAAACATCGGGGCAAGGGGAGCCAGAGATTCAAGAGGCGACGCCTCTTGAATCTGGGAAACGAACTCCAAAAATTTCGGTACAACGCTACAAAGGTCTGGGTGAGATGAATGCCGAGGAATTGTGGGAGACAACGATGGATCCGGCCAAACGCGTGCTTATGCAAGTCACCATCCTCGATGCCCAAGAGGCCGACCAGGTCTTCGATATGCTCATGGGCACCGACGTCCCAGCCCGCAAGTCATTCATCCAGTCTCACGCGCGCGAAGCGACGCTGGATATTTAGTACATCACGATAGCGGCTTGGTTGTTGGTCTTGATGGATTCGACTACCTGGCCGATCGGATCCACGATAACGGTGAAAGTGCCGCCACGGATCGCTTGCGAGAAGCGCAGGGTGTTGACGATATGTTCTCCAGGCGCGAGGGGAATTTGTTCTACGGACGTGTAGGTAGAGGGTGCCGGGATGGGGAGAAGCGCCTGGAAATACCAAGTGTTCGTCTTCGTGCCGCCGATATTCGCGATGTCAAACTCCACCCCGACGATGTCGTAAGGAGATGTGGGCGCGCGGTTGATGAGGGCGCCCGAAGAGGGGTCTATCACCCCGATCGCGATGATAACTACCCGCAGGTCTGCCGGCCCGCTCGCAGCATGCGCGACCAGGTTGGCGGCAGGACGTTTGGCCTTGTATGAATAGGTGGGTGCTGATTTTTTTACCACTGGCTTTGCGGGTGTTTGGGTAGCTGGCTTCTGCACGGGCAGCATGACCGCAGGCTGCGCCTGTGCCTTCGGCGCGATGACGATCGTTGCGCTGCCTTCCGCGCGCGTACCGGTCGCGCTTGGGGTGAAGAAGATTGAGATGGGGACGGAAACAGAGTTCATGCCACTCAAAACGGGCACGAGCACCGCAGCGGTGGACGAGGCAACGTTGATCGAAGCGCCGCAGGGGACGCGGCTCACGGCCCCACCTCGTCCTTGTGTGGTGAATTCAAAACCCTTCTCGCACTTGTAGAGGAACGAGTAGGAGCCAGCCTGCGCAGCCGATCCAGCACTCGTCGGCGTGATTTTCCATGAAATGGTTATTGGCTCACTTGAAGTCGCGTTTTTCGGAGCGGTAATCTCCACTTTTGGCGCAGACCGCAGCCACGACCAAACGGAAAAATTGGAAAGGGAAGCGATGTGCACCACGCCCCACATGATGATGAATGTCAGTATGATAAAGCCGGCAATCGCGAGTGCGTTGGACACGAAGCTCATGCTCGCGCTCTCCTGGGGGCTTGGGAGGAGCTTTTGTGGGGGTTTTGGTGCTTCAGCCATGGCGATATTTTTACAGAATAATGATCGGTGTGTCAAATGATCGTTGGGCGGGGCACTGGGTTGACAAGTACCCTTATATCATGGTAATATCCCACTGTCAATATGACTAGACCTTCCTTACAGACTCGTCCCAAAGCACCCGCTTCTGTCTTTCTCGCCGCCACGGTGCTGATATTCTTCTTGTCGCTTTCGGCCGCTGATTCAGTGGGTTTTGTGCCGAGCTACATCGATGGCTCTTCGCCCGCTGGCGAATCGTTTGCCGCCAACGAAATTTCACTCGCTGACCTTCCACAGCTGGGAGAAGCTGATACTGCGCCAGTCAACGCGCCTGCACGCGTGGCTCTTACGGCGCTCCCCGTGCGTATCAACATCTCCTCTGTCGGCATTGACTTGCCCGTGCAAAATCCCAAAACGACCGAGGTCGGCGCACTTGATGCGCTTCTCAAGAAAGGTCCCGCGCGCTACGCCGATTCGGCGCGACTTGGCGAGAATGGCAATGTAGTCCTCTTCGCACATTCTTCACACTTGCCGATCGTCCGCAATAAAATGTACCAAGCGTTCAACAACATCCCCGACGCACAAGCGGGAGACATTGTGATCCTCACGGGCTCTGACGGCAGAGAATACATCTACAGCGTGGACTCGGTGGTCAAAGCGAGCACCAATGACGGTACGACCATCCCACTCACGGCCGCGGGCGCCAAGCTCACCTTGGTAACCTGCGACACCCTTACCGGCAAATCTGCTCGCTATATTCTGACCGCAAGCTTCGTCGGGACCGACTAATCACTCGGTACCCAGCTGTTTTTTCAGGTCGGCGATGTGCGCCTGGTCGTCGAGTTTTCTATCCTCGACGGCAAGATCGCGCAGAGCCTGTAGTCCTTCCTGTTGCATTCGTCCAATTTCTTTCGTGGCAGCTGCCCGACTGCGCAGCGCATCTTCGAAAAAGATAAGTGTGAGGCGTTCTTGTACGTCTTCGGGGAATTCGGCGAAGTGATCTGTCAAGTAAGCGCGTGCCGCCGCTTCGTCCCCGCTCTCAACAAAACCAAGAAAGGTTTTGTATAGTGACATCGTAGCAATCGGTTCCATAGATGAAGTTTATTTAAATCTTTTGGTCTTCAAGGCTCCACCAAATAGGAAGAGTGCAAATGCAGCCCACATGCCCGTGCCTTTTGCCGCCACCCGTTGCCTCATCGTTTCTTGGTACTCTTCTTCGAAGTGCGCTCGTTCAAGATCTTTATCGTACTCACTCATACGACCCCAGTTTCGGATAGTCATCTTGTGATTTTGCCAGTCAGCATCCATCTGTGTCTCCGTTGGCAGAATGGTGTAAAGGTCTTTAAGCGGCATCTGGGGAGCACGTTCTGGATTTTTACCGACGATCTCAAGCATGAGAGCACGTCGAACCTCCAAATTTTCCTCCAACATCAATCCCATCAAGTTACCCACCCCTTCAGTTCTTCGCTGTATCTCCGTTTTTGCCGTTTGGATATCTCCTCCAAGAGCCTGAAATTCTTTGAAAGTTTTTTCGCTGGTGAAAAGTCCACGCCAGAACCCAAGTTGAGAATTAATTTCAGCCCGCAACTCTTGAGTGCGTGTGTGTGGATTGGGGTCATTGAGAATGCGGACAATCGTGCTTGTATCTGGCTCTATGTGACGCTGCTTACAAATCTTTTCAAACTCTCCTTTTAATCGCGCCGATTCAGTTGCTTGCCACGCCGCTAGAGCATTTTGATCTGTTCGCATCTCCTCAAACCTTACTGGATCGCTAATCGCTAGTTCCGACAATTGCTTCTGAATAAACGCCGTCATTTGCTTCGCGCCCCGGACCTTGATCGCATTTTGTAGCTCGGGGGAGGAGGTCGCGAGATCATCAATATTCCCCTCTGTTACCGTTTCGGCTATCTCCTTGGCGTGTGCCACCTGTTCGCCGTAAATCTCTTGTGCTCGGGCCAATTTTGCTATGTCTCCAGGTGCGACTGTTTCTGGTTGTGCCAGCAAATCAATAATGACACCAGGATCCAATCCTTCTGCACGCAAGAGGTCTCCCTGCTCAAGCATTTTAGTGAACCGCGTTTGATCTTCCGGCTTGTTTAGTATGTCAGAGAACTTCGGCTGCTCTGGTCCTGCTGGAGCCGCGGCTGCGGCGACTTCTTTATCGTGTTTGATCGACTCCTCCAAAATATCCATTACAAAACTGTATCATGCACTTAACAATGGAACCAACGAGTATTGTGGGCGAGGGGTGAAAGGTGAGATTTGAGCTTGACAAGGCACAATAAAGTGATATAATCCCAACTAGTCTGGCGGGAGACCGTCCTGGCCAGTCGAAACCGGCTCTGCGGAGTCATAACACGGAGAAGAAGACGATGAAGACGACGATGACGGCCGCCCTGGCGCTTGTCGCGTTGTGCGGTTTGGCCTCCTCGGCGGAGGCACGCTGGGTGTGCCAGCAGTGGCATCATCGGACCTGCGTAAGGGCAGTGTGGGTGCAACCGCCCCCGCAGGCGCAAACCGTCTACGGGCCGACGACGAGGTCCGCACCCACGAGCACGTACCAGGCGTGCTGGGTCAACGGGGTCCGACGTACGGACATCCCCGAGAGTCAGTGCCGCGCGCACTAACGTTCCCAAGGTGTGGCCAGCTTCGCAGTGATCTGCAGGCTGGCCCACCAATCCATTCTTTTGTTCTTTTTCGTGTTCTTTTTCGCGAAAGTCTGTTTGCGAGCAACCATCTTATTCGGTTCTCAAACAGACCTTCACGAGATGAAGGTTTCGCAACGGGACCAACCGCTGCGGTTGGTCTTTGATATCTTACCGCAAATGGGAGAAATGCGATGCATGTATCCGATATTTTTTCGCGGCATGAACGCCGCGAAGCGATGGTCACTTTTTTCGTGGAGGCCGGTGCCAGCGACGCGCAGTCCTACGGGGCGATCGTAGCCTTGATTGTTCCAATCCTTGGTCTACTCGATCCATCCCTCGAGATACGGCTCTTCGCGGCAGCCATTTTCTTCGCCATCGGGCACGTCTACTGGTGGATCGAGGCCGGATGGATCACGGCCGAAATCCAACGGCACGGCGTGCTCGACACCAACGACGTGAGTTATCAGCGTCGCACGATGTACTGGCTGTATTACGGCGTCATCTTCGCTGTCGTCGTATGGCTCCTGTCGATGGTCGGATGGTTTGCCGGAGGTTGGCCCCATTTGCACTACGGCCTTGTGGAATGGGTGATACTAATCCATACCATTATGGTTGGGAGGGGGGCAATCGGTACCATAAATCACCTCTTCGACCAGTACCTGCAGGCCACGGCGGCTCAAAAGAGGTACGAGACGGAGGAGAGGCCACCTCGGCAGTGAGATACTTGCCGGTGCAACAAAAAGGCGGGGACCCAACCCCGCCATTTTTCTACTTGACAATTCGTATTCGTTTGTTATAATAGAAAGTGGACTAAGAAGCCCTCATACGACCGGGGCTTTAAAATTCGGTCGCGTTCATTGGGAGATAGATAAGCATGTCCGACACCTCTGGTACGTCGCGTACCCCGCGTCGCGTTCGTCGCCACCATGTGGCGTTGGTCATCCTCGTTCTGCTTGTGGCAACCGTCGCAGGTGGTTGGGGTCTAGGCGTTTTTTCGATCAACAAAGACAAGGCCGCCGAGATTGGCCAACGTGCGGGCATCGGTGGCGGCCCATCGGCTCCCCTCGACCCGGCTTTCAAGGTCAAGGCCGACGCGGCCGAGCAGGAAAACGCTCGCCTCAAGGCCGAGGTGGTGGAGCGGAAACGCGTCGCCAAGATCGAGGCCGAAAACGCCGAGCTCAGGGCGAAGCTGTCTGGCCAAAAGTCGCCAGCAGCGCCTGATTCGACCGCTTCGGCACCGCCAGCGGCACCAGTGCCTCCGCAGTCGACGCAGCCGCCCGCGGGAAACCCTCGCGAGCAAATGGCTGCCCGCGCCTACGAGAAGCTTGGCCCTGCTCCGGAAGGTTCGCGCCTTTACGAGCACCAGGTCAACCCTGCGCAGCCCGCCCTTAAGGCTGCACAGAAGGTGGCCGCGACGCCGCCCGCAGGCTACACGGGCTGTGAGATTCACAGCCAGGTGGACGATCCGGTCACGCACGAGCTTCACACCCGCTGGAAGAACTGCGTTCCCGCAAAAGGCAAATAGGACTTCGGTCCGGTGCGGGGGGTGGCTGAGCTGCCCCCCGCATTTCTCTTTTTCACTTCAAGAAATCTTTCGTGGACGGCTGATTGTGTGCTACAAATGCACAGCCAGGCTTTCATGAAATCTGCGCACCATGCGTGGATATAGCGCAAGGAGGAAGCCATGCTGATCTTTATAAGAATGGCGACGGTTTTTTCCTTCGCCACAATCATTGCCTTTACGGCTCACGCGCAGAGCTCACCGCCGCGGTGCGTTGACACTGGAAACAGTATTGACATCCAGACACCTGACGGTAAGCCATTCCATGTTCAGATTCCGATTGGAAAGGAGCTCAAACAAGAACTCTTCTTCTCGTGGGCGTATTCGATCGATGGCACGGGCTGCATCGAAGAACGCCCGCGCAAGGTCTGCGATAGGGAGCTCAAAAAACGCGGTCTGCCTCCGCATCGGTGGAAAAGAACCGAAACGTGCGAGCATTTCGTCATTCCAAGCAACGCGGGACACGACCACCGGAGGGAGAACCAGCGTAGGGGCAGGAGACAATAAAGGGAGGGACGTTGGCGGAATTGTCGACGTCCCCCCACCCCCTAACTTGGGCGGAGGCGGGTACTTGACAAGTCAAAAAAAAGCATTATAATGGCTAAGGAACTTGAAGTTATCAAATTTATTAGAAATATTATGAAGTCAATCATGCAACGGGAAAATTCGATCGGGCTTATGTTCAGCATTGTCATGCTGTTTGCTTTGTTTGCCGTCACAGGAGTGTTTCCGATGCAGGCGCATGCCCAATTTGTTGATACGACCACTCCCTATGGTGATGGAGGCGGGTTTTTGGGTGATACGAACGGCGGATACGGAATTTTCGGCTCGCAAGGAGGTTTTGTTGATACAACTACGCCGTATGGCGGAGGTGGATACGTTGATACAACTACACCATACGATTACTCCGGTTACGTAGACACCACTACTCCTTACAATTATGGAGGTTATGTCGATACAACTACTCCTTACGGCAGCATTACGCCGATCGGCGACACATACACTCCTGAATACAGCTACAGGCCCGGCGACACGTACACGCCCGAGTACAGTTACACCCCGGGCAGTACATACACGCCCGAGTACAGCTATTCGACGTATTCCCCGTACTCTTCAATTCCGTCGTACGCTTCGCAGTACATTCCTACCTACGCGGCACAGTACATGCCGAGCTACACGATACCAACATTCACTTCGACACAGGTGCAGACACAGCGCGCGCCGACGTTTACCACGGCCGCTCCGCAGACACAGACGCAGAGTCAGTCGCAGGCGAGCACGAATACGAACGTGAATCCGAATACAAACACCAACGTCAACACCGCTTCGACAGG
Source organism: Minisyncoccota bacterium (assembly GCA_036517335.1). Classification (GTDB taxonomy): domain Bacteria; phylum Patescibacteriota; class Minisyncoccia; order Phycocordibacterales; family UBA2100; genus UBA10103. Next base: position 14,105 of record DATDWX010000033.1, read on the forward strand.
TGCGATCACCATCAACAACACGGTCAACGCAGCGCCGGTCGTGCAGGCACAGCCGCAGCGCCCGATCCAGTACACGTTCCCGAGCCCTGCCTGCACCATCTACGCTTCCAACGCCTATAGCTACAACACCTACAATTACAATCAACCGATCACTCTTACGTGGTCTTCCAGCAACGCCACCAGCGCATATATCTCGCCGAACGTCGGCACCGTCAACACCTCTGGCTCGACCACGGTGTACCCGAGCGGCTACACGACCTACACGCTCACGGTCAGCGGCGCGGGCGGCACCGCGACCTGTCAGACGACTGCCAACTATGCCTATGCTGCGCCGACCTACGTTGCTCCGACCGTCGCAACTCCCGTAGCTCCATACGTCTCGCTCACGCAGATCCCGTACACAGGCCTCGATTACGGCCCGGTGGGCAACGCGATCTACTGGCTCTCGATGCTCTCGTTTGCAGTTGCGGCCGGATATCTGATGGTCTATTATCGTGGTGGCGCCTTCGCCTTCGCTTCGAGCATGCTCGGTTCCGCCAAGGGGGGGACTCGCAATGACTCGTACGATTTCTCGGATGATGGTGGTGCTTCATCCGCTGTCGAAACAGAAGCGTCGGCAGAAGTTGCCCCTGAAATGATAAAAAGTCCGATCACTGTAGGTATGCTTCCGACCATCGAGAACCGCCGCATCACGACCGACTCGATGATCATTGAAAGTTCGATTGGCAGTGCACCTCGCATCGTGATTGCGCGGGGTTAATAAAACAATTGACGGGTGCGAGCTCTCCTGCTTCGCCAAGGCTTCGCAGGACAAGAAAGTGAACGAAAAACCGCCCCAAAGGCGGTTTTTCGTTGTGCCCAGGGGGTGTGTAGGCAACCCTCCACGGTGGCAATGTATGGTTTATACTGACGGGGTATGGCAAAAAGGATCCTCGTGGGTGAAGACGACTCGCTGCTTTCTTCGATGATCGTGAGGCGTTTGGATGCCGAAGGGTACGACACCGAGGCCACGTACGACGGCGAACAAACGATCAAGAAGATACGAGACTGGAAGCCCGATCTCTTGCTCCTCGACATTCTCATGCCTGGTAAAAGTGGCTACGATGTCTTGGAAGTGATGCGCGCCGAGGGCATACACGCGAGCATGCATGTCATCATTCTCTCAAACTTGAGTGCCAAAGAGGATATCGCTCGCGCGCAGAAATATGGCGTGACCGACTTTCTCGTCAAGGCTCGAACTACGCTCGCAGAAGTGGCCGAGAAGGTAAAGAGCGTACTTTCCGCCTCCTAAATTCCGTGGAACAGCCGATGAAGAGCAGGCTCCTCTTTTTTCCACTCTGGTTGAAACTTGTTGTCGTGATCGTGGTGGCCGCGTTGCCCCTCGCTGCGCTTACTTTGCTACTCTCGGATGTGTGGAGTTTCCTCGGTGTTTCTGGTCTCTTCGTACGTACCGACCTTACCCATATCGGGCAGTACGAAGTACCGCTGGTATATGTGGCGGGCGGTAGCGCCTTATTACTCGCCCTCTTACTCGGCCTCATCGCATCAGAAGCGCTCTTCCTCACCTCCGCCCGTCGTACTTTGCGGTGGCTTCTCGAATTGCGTCGGGGAGAATTTAAGGTCGTGCCACCGCTTGGAAGGACCGGAGCAGATGAGATCGGAGAAATAGGCCGGCAAGTGGCCTTCGCGGCGCTCACCTTCTCGCGTCAAAAAGAGCAAAGCGATGCATCCATCGAGCAGCGCTCACTCTTCCTCATGACCGCCGCACATCAGCTCCGCACACCGCTCACGGGTCTTCTGTGGACCATCGACACGCTTCAGAATGCTGCCACATCGGAAGCGGAGCGGGCGAGATCACTGCTTGCGGTGGGCGAGAGTGTGCGGCGCATGCGGCTCGTGATCGAACACATTCTCGCGAGCGCCAGTATCGAGGAAGGAAAGTACGGCTACGTGTTTGAACAGGCCGATATGGTCCCCGTGATCGAGGAGCTCGTATCAGAACTGAAGCCACTTTCGGAGCATCATCAGATAGACCTTGCATTCTTGCACGAGGGAAGCGTACCTGCGCACATAGATAAAGAGCGTATTTCGCTCGCGCTCTTCGACCTGATGTCCAATGCTATTCAGTACACGCCTGCGCGCGGACACGTACGCGTGTCGCTCAATGCGGCGGGTGGGCGCGTGGAGGTAGCCATCGAAGATACTGGTATCGGCATTTCGGAGGATGAACGCGCACTCCTTTTTAATAAATTTTATCGCGGGGAACGCGCGCGACACATGCATCCCGACGGCTCGGGCCTCGGACTCTACCTGGCGCGCACGATCATCCAGAAACACGGATCGGACATCGCTATACAATCTGCCGAAGGAAAGGGGACCCGCATCTCTTTTTTCCTGAAGTCGAAGCGTTGAACCTCACACCCTGCCCTCGATCTCGCCTTTCAGTCGCGAAATAATTTCTGGCACTGACAACTCACCTATCTTTCCACCACGCCCCTCCAGAGTCGCCGTCTGCGCACTCACTTCCTCATCGCCGACGACCAGGAGGTAGGGGACTTTTTCCACCTTTGCGCTCCGAATTTTCTTGCCGAGCGTTTCGTCGCTTTCATCTAGCTCCGCTCGAATGGAAGCCCCGCGCAATGCTTCCAAGATGCCTCGTGCGTACTCGGCGTGTTTTTCAGAGATTGGAATGACTTTCGCTTGCACGGGTGAGAGCCAGAGGGGGAATACGCCTGCGTAGTGTTCGATGAGGAATGCAACCGTGCGCTCGATGGCACCGATAGAGGAGCGATGTACGACGAACGCGCGATGCTTTTGCCCGTCCTCGCCAATGTACGTGAGGTCGAAACGGTCGGGCATGCAAAAGTCGTACTGGACCGTAAAGGCCGTGTCTTCTTTTCCGTTCACATTTTTCACTTGGATGTCTATCTTGGGGCCGTAGAAAGCGGCTTCGTCTTTCGCCTCCACGTATTGCGCACCACGTTGCTCGAGCAATTCACGCAGCATCTTCTCGCCTTTTTCCCATGCAGCGTCATTTTTATAATATTTTTCGCTGTTGTCCGGGTCGCCAAGCGACAAGCGGTAGTGGTAGTCGGTGCCGTACTGCAGGCCGAACACGCCCGCCGCATACTGTATGAGGTCGAGCGCCGAGCCAATCTCTTCCATCGCCTGTTCCTCGCTCGCGCAGATAATGTGCGCGTCAGAAAGGCAGAACGATCGCACGCGCTGTAAGCCCATCAGTTCGCCGGATTGTTCGTAGCGGTAGAGCTTGGCTAGTTCCGCGATGCGCATCGGCAGCTCGCGGTAGCTGCGCGGGCGCGAGAGGTAGAGCTCGAAATGGTGCGGGCAAGTCATCGGCCGCAGCATATATTCCTCGTCGTCTATGATGATGGGCGCATACATGGAATCCTTGTAGTGCGGGTAGTGGCCGCTTTTTCGGTAGAGATCGAGCTTAGCGATATCGGGGGTGCATACGTGTTGGTAGCCGCGCTTGATCTCCTCATCTACTATGAAGCGCTCAAGCTCGCGGCGTATCGTCGCGCCCTTTGGGAGCCACAGCGGGAGGCCCTTGCCCACCTCATCGGAAAACGTAAAAAGCTCCAGCTCGCGACCCAATACCTTGTGGTCATTCTCTTTCGGCTGCTTGTCGTCAGACATGGGGAGATGATAACAACTTTAGTGGTAGGTGTAAAAGTAAACACGCCCCATAAAAGGAGGCGTGTTCCCGCGAGCGAGCCGCGGGCAAAGTTCGTTGTCGCTTACAGATCAGCTTGCGGCCTCGGAATCCTGGGATTGGCGAGGCAGCACTTCCAACAGCTCCATCCGCATCGCGATGCAGATTTCGGCGGCACGTTCGCGTCGAGGTGCGTCCCTGTCGATGCGAAGCTTCTTGGGGCGTCGAGAGAATGTCTGCATAGCTCTAATCCAGCCCCACAGCTCGCCATAGATGTGGTCCAACTTGGCTGTGCCGAGCGGGTTGCAAACCTTCTTCCAGCCCCCGATCAGAACGTCACAATCGCCAGCTCCACCCATCCCATGCTCGCGCACGAACACGGCCTGCTCTTTGCCAATGATCGAGCTTGCGATATGGGCGCATCTGGCGATACTCCCATAATCGACATTTGGGTTTTGCCGATTGAGTTCGCGGAGTGCATTGGCCGCATCCCCCAGTGCTGCGACCGCGGTCCTATCAAACAGAACAAGCGTCATCTCGCGTTTCCCCTTTTAGCGTAACCTTGGCCTCTCAGGACCAACTTCAAAATACCTCCACTTTTGCAAACAGTCAATCACAAAGCTTTCGCTTTTTCCACAACCCCGAACCAAAGCAAAGCTTGGTACGGGGCAGGCAAAACTCGGCTTACAGTGCTTTCGCTCGCTCTACGACAAAGCTGGGCTCGCCGTTTCTTTCAGAAATTCTGCCTTTCAGCATGACGCAGGTGCCGGGGGCGAGGAGGGCTTCGTGTTCTTTTAAGATGCGGGGAAACGCGACGGCTTCGATGCCACCGGAGAGGTCGGCGAGTTTGAGGAAGAGCATACGCTCGCCGTTTTTCGTTAGGATATACTGCACGCTTTCGATGAATCCGGCGATGACCGTCTCGACGCCGCGCAGATTTTCTTTGGCATGCTGGATGGTTGTTTTCTGATTCGCCAATTTTTCTTTGTGCTTATCGAGCGGGTGACCGGAAATATAGAGGCCGAGCAATTCCTTTTCCCACACCAACCGTTGATCCATCGTCGCCGGAGGTGCGGGCGGCAACTTCAGCGCCGCAGGCGCTGAAGTTGCCGCTCCGAACAAAGAACCCTGATCGGTCGGCGCCTTCATGTGTTCGCGATGATAGGTGAGGAGCAGTTCAACGTTGGCAAAAAGCGCTCCGCGCTCTCCCAGATCATCTAATGCACCACATTGGATCAGCGCCTCAAGGGACTTCTTGTTCAAGTTCTTATCGGGGATACGGGAGATAAAGTCGGCAATATCTTTGAACGCGCCGCCCGACTCTCTGGCGGCAATGATCGAATCCCCCACTCCTGTGCCGAAATTTTTGATGGAGTAAAGACCAAAGCGGATATTCGTCTGATCTACCACAGTAAACACGCCACCACTCTCATTGACTGAAGGCGGCCACACGTGGATACCCATTCGTTTGCATTCCGCGACCGCTTCAGCGATTTTTTCCACGTCGCCGGCGTCAGCTGTTAGCACCGCAGCCATATAGTCCACAGGGAAGTTGGCCTTCATGTACGCCGTTTTGTACGCGAGCGAGCCGTAAGAAGCCGCATGGGCTTTGTTGAATCCGTATGCAGCGAATGTCTCTATTTGCTCCCATAATTTTTTTGCTGCATCTGGCTTCATGCCGTTATGTATACAGCCAGTAGTAAAACGCTCTTTCTGTGCCGCCATTTCTTTCGGCACTTTCTTTCCCATTGCTTTGCGGAATTTGTCGGCCTCGCCCCATGAGTACCCTGCGAGCTGCACAGCTATCATCATCACGTCGTCCTGATAAATGAGGACGCCATACGTAGGCTTCAAGATTTCCTCCAGACGCGGATCGAGATAGCGCACGCGTGCTGGATTTTTCTTGCGCTCAATGTATTCAGGGATGAAGGCCATGGGGCCTGGCCGGTAGAGAGCGACCATCGCATTCAAGTCATGGATGACGGTCGGCTTTAGCTCTTTGAGATACGACGTCATACCGCCACCCGCCATTTGAAAGACGCCGAGGGTTTCGCCGCGGGTGAGCATCTCGTACACTTTCCCATCGTCGAGCGGAATGCGATCGAGATCCACTTCTTGCCCGAGCCGCGCGCTCACGCGCGCGACGGAGTCGGCGAGGACCGACAGGTTGGTGAGTCCGAGGAAGTCGAATTTGAGAAGGCCCACGCCGCCATATTCGTCGGCGATAGAGTACATGTCGTACTGGGTGATCATTTTGCCACCTTTCGGGTCCATTTGGATCGGCGAGTAGTTGACCACAGGCTCCGGCGCGAGGATCACACCCGCCGCGTGCACACCGACATGCCGCGCGTTGCCCTCTATCTTTTGCGCAAAGTCAATAATTTCTCGCGCGTCGGGATCATTCTCATACACTTGTTTGAGTTCTGGCACGCTCTCTAGTGATCCCGCAATAGAGACAGGGAAGCCCTGCTTGCCGAAGGGGATCATTTTGGCCAGAGAATCGCCCTTGCCGTAGGAGTGCCCGAGTGCTCGCGAGACATCCCGCACTGCAGCGCGCGCCATCATCGTGCCGAACGTGCCGATCTGTACCACTTTGTTCTCGCCGTACTTTTCTCGCGCGTACTCTATTAGTTCGTCGCGGCGAAAGGCGTCGATATCCATGTCGATATCCGGCGCGCTCGGCCTCTCGGGATTGAGGAAGCGCTCGAAGGGCATGTTGAACTCGAGGGGATTGACGCTCGTGATGCCGCAGAGATAGGAGACCAAGGAGCCAGCTGCGGAGCCGCGCGTATTAGTGAAAATGCCTCTCCCCCGTGCCCACGCGAGGAGATCAGCGACGATGAGGAAGTACGATGCGTAGCCCTTTTGCCTGATAATGTCGAGTTCATAATTGACCCGCGCCCACATCTCGTGCGATTCCGTGAGTTCGCGCTCTTTGATGCCGCGCTCAGTGAGCACTCGCAGCTCATGATCGTCCGTGGACCCTGGGGGAATGGGGAAGTTGGGAAAAATGACCTTGCCCAGCGTGAGCTTGAGGTCGCAGAGATCGGTGATTTTTTGTGCATTTTCGAGCGCCTCGGGCGTGTCGGCGAAAAGTTCAGCAGCGCGTTCGCTTGTAATGAATGAAAAATCCGGGCCACTGCCCGCCGATTCACGATCAAGCGTACCCCCCGTGCGTATCTTGATGACGAGCTCGCGCGCGGCCGCGTCCTCTTTCTGCATATAGTAAACGTCGTGCGCCGCCACCAATTCGACAAGCTCATGGCGAGCTAGTGTGACAATACGGCGCATCTTTTCCTCGTGTCCTTCGACTTCCGGGTGGTGGGTGATTTCGATGAAATATTTTTCTCCATACAATTTTTTGTACCACGCCAGGATTTCTTTCGCACGTTCGACATTCCCGTCCGCCAAAGCGCGGGCATGCTCACCCGAAAAGCTGGGCAGTATCGCAATCAATCCATCGCGGTGTTGCTCCATCAATTCCCTATCAATGCGCGGGCGATAATAAAATCCTTCGAGATACGATTTTGATACGAGCTGGAGAAGATTGTGATACCCCGCCTCATTCGCCGCGAGCAACACAAGCCGCGAGTGTCTATCGTCCACCCGGTGCTCTTTATCGCGCCGCGTGCGCGGCGCAACATAAAAATCCACGCCGATGATGGGCTTGATTTTCTGCTCCTTGCACTCTTTGTAGAATTCAATGGCGCCGTACAGATTGCCATTATCCGTCAAAGCCAAAGCCGTTTGTCCATCAGCTTTGGCCGCCGCAACCAGCTCCGGAATTTTCGGCAGCGCTTCGAGCAAGGAATAATGCGAATGGACATGCAAATGGACAAAGCCGCGCGCGCTCATGCCAGCAGTATAGCTCATCGACATTACTCGATTTTTCTTGCAGCGTGGTTCGCGAGCAGCCTCCTTCATTTTGCCTGCCTGCCAGTGGGCAGGATACTATGGAACAGATGAAATACCTCATCGGCATCGACGAGGCGGGGCGGGGGCCTTTGGCTGGGCCGGTTGCCGTGGGGGCGGTTGTTGTTCCTCGGAATTTTGATTGGAAGCTCGTCGCTGGTGCCAAGGATTCCAAGCAGATGACCCCGGCGGGGCGGGAGAGCTTGTACTCCACGATGAGCGAATTGCGCAAGGAGGGAAAACTCGATTTTGTCGTTGCATTTTCCTACCCAGCCATGATTGATCGGCAGGGCATTGTTCCGGCGATCCAAAGCGCCCTCAACCGAGCCCTGAGCAAAATTCAAGAGGCGTCGCCTCTTGAATGCGAGGTGCGGCTCGACGGGAATCTCAAGGCTCCCTCCGAGTTCGTTCATCAAACCACTATCATCCGCGGCGACGAGTCGGAGTCTGTCATTTCCCTAGCCTCGATCGCTGCCAAGGTGGAGCGTGATCTCCTGATGGCGCGGCTTGCTACGAAGTATCCGGCGTACAGATTTGAAAAACACAAGGGGTACGGCACCGCAGAGCACAGGCGGAACATCCGGGAGTTTGGGCTCTGCAAAATTCACCGGGCCACATTTTGCACACGTTTGCTTCTTGGCTCAAATGCAGTATAATCGCGGCGATGGTAGTACGAATGCGGGCCAATCGCTCGAAGACTGGTATGCGCCGCTCCCATGCGGCTGTTTTGGCCAGTCGGGCAGCTCTGTGCAGCTGCGGCGCTTTGCGCCTCGCACACCGCGCGTGTCCTTCATGCGGAAAATACAATGGCAGGGTTATCATTGATATTGTGGCACGCACCAAGCGTGATCAGCGTCGCACCAAACGGCGCGAAAAGGCGCTGCGCGAGAGCGGTCAGATTACAGAATCTAAAGAACAAGTAAAAACCTGATATCCACATGATTGTCCGTTGCTCTTTCTGTTTGCTGTAAACTGTTCACTGTTCACTTGCTCTTTATGTCCAACAGACACCTCGCTCGCTCCGTCGTCCTCCAAGTCCTCTTTGAGAGGGATCAATCCGCCAGCACCAAGAGTCTCGATGAATGCATCGGCCGCCTCGCAGAGTATGCGAGCGAATTTGGAGCGCGCGAGAGCGACATGCCGTTTATGAAGCAATTACTCCAAACGGCAATCGCGAAACAAAAAGAAATAGACGAAGTGATCATAAAAGCGGCGCCTGAGTGGCCGCTCGAAAGAATAGCCGCGATCGATCGCAATATCTTGCGGGTCGGGCTCACGGAGCTCCTCTTCGCCGACCGCGCGCACGTACCGGCGAAAGTGGCGATCAACGAAGCGATCGAGCTCGCCAAATCATTCGGTGGTAGCTCCTCTAGCAGGTTTGTCAACGGCGTCCTCGGAGCCGTGTATATTGAGCTTGGCGAGCCTGGTAAGGACGAAGGTACGGCGCGTAAAAAAGGTGGGACAAATCCGAGCAAAATGCCGACCGAGCATTTGGCTGGCGCGGTCGTGTACGCGCGGAGCGAAGGTGAGACATATCTGGCTTTCGTACACGATATTTTTGGACACTGGACCATCTCGAAAGGCAAAATAGAGAATGGGGAAGACGTAGCGGCGGGAGCCATTCGCGAGATCAAAGAGGAAATGGGGCTCGATATGAAGATCGTGCAAGAATTGGGGGTCAATGAATACATCGCCAACGATTCCAAGATCGAGGGTGGCAAAAAGCGGAAACGCGTGACCTATTTTTTGGCGGAGTCACCATTCTCCGAGCTCCGGCTCGGGCCCTCGGGCGGCCTCGACGACGCCCAGTGGTTTCCGCTCTCCTCGGTGGGTGATCTCAATTTCTATGACGATACGCTCAAGATCATCATTCCGGCTATTAATGCGCTTGCTCGTAGGAGCGATGATCCTCAAGTGCAGAAAGAGCGGGAGCAGAAAAAAGAAGATCAAGAGCGCATTGAAAATCAGAAGCGATTGGAAGACGAAGAGGAGGTAGAGGAAGAGGAAAAAACGGAAAACCGCGAGGAGACCGTAGAATCAAGAGTAGAAAGGAGAGGGGGGAGGAGGAGGCGTTGAAGTGAGACGTTCTTTTTGCTATGGATTTCAAACCGTTTGAAAAAAAAATTGGCCGGAAGTTTAAGGATAAAGGTTTGCTGGAACAAGCCTTCACGCACCGCTCCTACCTCAATGAGAATCGGCAATCCGGCCGTGAGCATAATGAGCGTCTCGAATTTTTGGGCGATGCGGTGCTTGAGCTAGTCGTGACGGAATTCTTGTTTGCGAAGTATCCCGAAAAGGCAGAAGGGGAATTGACCGCAGTGCGCGCGGCACTGGTCAACACCACATCTATATCGGCCGCGGCTGTGGCGCTCGGTATGAATGAGTACCTCTTACTCTCCCGTGGCGAAGCCAAGGACACCGGCCGCGCGCGCGCCATCATTCTCGCGAATGCCTTCGAGGCGCTTATCGGTGCCATTTATCTCGATGCCGGTTACAAGCCTGCAAGGGACTTCATCGCCGAGCAGCTCTTCGGCATGGCCGACGAAGTGGTAGCAAAAAAATTGTGGCAGGATGGGAAGAGCAAATTCCAAGAGCTCGCGCAAGAGAAAACCGGCATTACGCCGTCGTACCAAATGCTCCAGCAGTCGGGGCCCGATCATGACAAACGATTTGTGGTGGGCGTCTTCATCGGGCAAGAAAAGGTAGCCCAAGGCGATGGCCGCTCCAAGCAAGAGGCGGAGCAGGCTGCCGCAGAGAAAGGCCTTGCAGCAAAAGGCTGGTAAAATAAAGAGCGATGTATCTAAAGTCGATAGAGCTCGCGGGGTTTAAATCATTTGGGAAGAAGACCGAACTGGTTTTTGGCAGCGCTATTGCCGCGATCGTGGGGCCCAACGGGAGTGGCAAGAGCAATGTGGCTGATGGTTTCCGATTTGTACTTGGCGAGCAGTCTATGAAGAGCATGCGTGGCAAGCGCGGCGAGGACATGATATGGGGTGGCTCACCTGCGCTTGCACGCATGAATAGGGCGTCGGTCAAATTGGTATTCGATAATTCAAAGCGACTGCTTGATATTGATTTCAAAGAAGTAGTGATTGAGCGCGTGGTGTATCGCGACGGGCAGAATGAATACGTGCTGAACGGCACCGTTGTACGGCTCAAAGACGTGATACGACTCTTGGCGGGAGCCAATATCGGCGGCTCGGGATACCAGATCATCTCGCAGGGTGAAGCCGATCGGATATTAAATGCGTCGCCCAAAGAACGGCGCGAGATGGTGGAAGATGCGCTGGGATTAAAATTGTACCAGCACAAAAAAGCCGAGAGCGAGAGAAAGCTCGAGGAGACGGCGGTCAATATCGACAAGACAAAATCGCTCCGGCGCGAGATCGCACCTCATATCCATTTTCTGCGCGTGCAAGTGGAAAAAATCGAGAAAGCGCGGGAAATGAAAGAAGAACTGGCTGCGAAATTGGCCGAGTACCTCGCGCGTGAGGATGCGTGGATCACAGCGGAAAACGCGCGGCTCCTGCAAGACGCACATGCACATGAAGAAGAGATCGCGGGGCTCAAACTGCGGCTCTTGGATACGCGATCCACCAGCAGTGGGGGCTACACTACACGGGTTACTGATCTCCAAGTGAGTTTGAATGACGCGGAAGCGAAAGCGAGTGTGCTGCGCAGAGAAAGTGCTGAATTATCGCGCGATTTGGGGCGCGCCGAGGGCGCGCTTGAGGCCAATACGGTGACGGTGGAGCAGATCGTGGCTGTGCCGCATGTGCGACAATTTGCACGGGAGATCGAGGGAGTGCTCGCCGAAGCAGAAAAAGGTGAAGATGTTGTGGCGCTCCGGGGCGTTCTTATGCATGTGCGAGGGCGCATCCGTTCGTTCGTCGAGGGTTTGACGGGCGCTGCACCCGTCACTTCGCACGAAGCGAAAGCGCACGTGGATGAGCTGGGCGCGAAACTCGAAAGGAAGCGCAAAGAGGAAGAAGTGTCGGCGGAAGCGATTGTCCAGCTTCGCAAAGAGATCGCGCATGCCCGCGAAGCGGGATTTGCCGCTCAGCGCGATGTTGTCGAGCTCGAAGGGCAGATTCGTGCCTTGCAGGCTACGCTCGCCTCGGTGAATACTGCGCGCGCTGGTGTGGCTGCGCTGCGCACCAGATTTGAGGAGGAAGTACGGGAGGGGATTGTGCTCTTGGGCGCGGCCATACACAACTGGAAAAGGGAGCAGATGCCGCAGGGTGCGCTCTCCGAAGACCGAAATGAACAGGAGAAGCGGAGGCGCGCGATCGAGCGGCTCAAGATCAAGATCGAAGAGTCGGGGATCGGCAACGGCGACGCAGTGGTGAAAGAATTTACACAGACAAAAGAGCGCGACGAATTTCTGGCACGCGAATTAGCCGATCTCGAGGCATCTGCCAAATCACTGAAAGACATGATTGCCGATCTCGAAAAAACTATCGATGAGCGGTTCAAAGAAGGCCTCCACCTCATCAACGCGGCCCTCAAGGAATTCTTCGCCAAGCTCTTTGGGGGTGGAGAGGCCAAGCTCACCATTGAGACGCCTCGGCGCTCGAAGCAAGATCTTGATGAAGGGGAAGAAAGGGAGGAATGGGAGGAAAGGGACGAATTATACGCGGGCCTCTCCGTATCTGTGCATCTGCCACGGAAGAAAGTGCACGGATTGGAAGTGCTCTCCGGCGGCGAGCGCGCGCTCACCTCGATTGCCCTCATCTTTTCCATGAGCCAGGTGAATCCCCCGCCATTTCTTATTCTCGATGAGACCGATGCTGCGCTCGACGAGGCCAATAGCAAACGCTACGCCGACATGATCGAAGGCTTAGGCAAGAAGAGCCAACTCATCGTCATCACCCACAATAGGGCCACCATGGCCGCCGCGGGCGAGCTCTACGGAGTCACGATGGGGCAGGATGGGGTTTCCAAATTGTTGTCGGTCAAACTGGAGGAAGCAGAGCGGGTAGCAAAGTAGTTGCTTTCTATAAAGTTCAAGTATAGAGTCCTTCTTCAGAAGAGGGAGGTGCACATGGCCGACATTTCCGCAAGGGCCGGGGGATATTGGCTCCTGGCGACGCAAGGCGATCCCCTCGGAGCAAAGACTTTGGGCGTATACTTGTTGAACCCGACCAAGCTAGTGTACGTGGTATGGTTTAGGCGCAAACATCCGGTGATACCCTGGAATTTGGTACCGATCGCCGAGTATGGCACTGAGCCGTACATTATCGATGGGGCCCTAACGAGCAATTTCCGGAGCGTCAAGGACGTTTATAAATTCGGTTCGGATTCGGAGGTGCGCGAAGCCGTTCTCAACGCTCGCATAACCATCAAAGGCACCTCTATTCTTGACTAGTGCAAGACTGGCCGGCGTGGGAATCCTCCTGCTTGAAACTTTATAGATTCCTGATACAGTGCTCCGACATATGTTGAAAATCCGGATGCAGCGGACAGGGCGTATTAATATGCCCTCGTATCGCATTGTCGTCATCGAGCACGCCCGGAGCCCCCAAGCAGGCAAATACCTCGAGCGGCTAGGCTCTTACGACCCCAAGAGCAAACAGCGCGTCCTCTCCGAAGAGCGCATCAAATACTGGATGTCGGTCGGTGCCAAGCCCTCGGACACGGTACATAATATGCTCGTCTCCGCCGGTATTTTGAGTGCTAAAAAGATCAATGTGTTGCCGGCGTTTAAGGCGCCAACGAAACCCGCCGACGCGGAAGGCTCTGGCGTGGCGAAGGAAGAATCCGCTGTCGAAATACCCGTCGAAGCCGCGCTTGCGATCGAGGCAGCCGCTTCCGTCGAAGACTCCGGCGAGCCGAAGGCTGGCGAAGCGCCTGCGGAAGCCGCTCCCGAGCCATCCCCCGAAAAAGTCACAGAGTAGTTGACACTTTCTTCATACCCAAGCAAACTGCTCATAATATGGAACAAGATCAGACATTTCTGGAATACGTGGTCAAAGCGCTGGTAGACAACCCGGTGGATGTGAAGATCGTGCGCACGCTCGACGAGATGGGAGTCTTGCTCACACTCACGGTGCACAAAGATGACATGGGCAAGGTCATCGGCCGCTCGGGTGCCACCGCCAAGGCCATCCGCACCATCCTGCGCGTGGTGGGTATGAAGCACGATGCGCGTGTAAATCTCAAGATAGAAGAGCCGGAAGGCAGCGAGCCCCGTGAGGCTCGTAGTATGACCGGCGAGCGCACGAGCACCGTCACTATGGAAAGGCCACCACGCGCTGCCTCGCGCGATCGCTCGGTGGACGATGTCATTGATGAGTTGAAGACAGATTGATGTTGCATTTTCACGTCATTACTCTCTTTCCTGAATCAATCGAGCCATACCTGAAAAGCTCGATCATCGGCCGCGCGCAGCAAGCGAAGAAAATTAAGATTTCTTATTACGATCCGAAGAAGTTCACTCGCGACAAATACGGCAGGGTAGATCGCCGCCCGTATGGAGGAGGGCCGGGGATGGTGTTGGAAGCTGATGCAATGCTCCGCGCGGTTGATGCCGCTCTCAAAAAAGGTAAAAAGCCGCAAGGCGACACCTTGCTGGTTTTCTTCTCGACTGACGGGAAACAGTTTGATGAAGCGATGGCAAAGAAAATGGCAGGAAATTCGAGAGGTGTCGCCTCTCGGAAACACATCGTACTGATCTGCGGGCATTATGAGGGGGTGGATGCGCGAGTGCAGAAAATACTCAGGGCGAAGAAAGTTTCCGTGGGACCGTATGTGCTCACGGGTGGAGAATTACCGGCGGCAACGGTGATAGACGCCGTAGCCCGCTTCGTACCGGGCGTACTCGGAAAGAGCGAATCCCTCGAAGCCTCTCGAGTCTCCAGCCCGGAGGTCTACACGCGCCCGGAAATCTTGGTATGGAAAAAGAAAAAGTATCGCGTACCAAAAGTTCTCCTCACTGGCCATCATGCGAAGATCGAAGAGTGGAAAAAGAAACGACGGAAATAGTTCGATATGACAGCATAACTCGCACCTGCGTATAAAAGTGTCATATCGGCATCATGCGAAGATCGAGGAGTGGAAGAAAAAGAAACGCTCGAAATAAAAAGAAAGCGCCCCCTCCGTCGCGAAACGAAGAGGTTGCTTCTTCGTTTCGCCCGGAAAGGGGCGTTAGCAGCGGCGTGTAAGGGCCGCGAGGAGTTGTTGCGTGTGCTGACCACCTGTGGTCAACAGGTCGGCGCCAACGGCGATACAAGCGACGGCACCGAAGAACCACATCGTGGTTTCGCCGTCGCTCGGCGCGCTGATTTGACGCTGATACGACGGGGTGCCGAAGCTTTTCGCACCCCACGCGGCTGCAAAGCCAAGGCCGGTGCCGACGAGCAGGAGGGCAGACCCTCCAATCAGTTGACCAAACATGGTTTTCTTGCTCCCAAAGTTAACCTCTTGGAGTGTAGCATATATATATCACCATGTCAAGGTTGACGACAAGGCCTTTACTGATACAATGCCGCCACATTTGCTCGCATGCCGAATGAGTTGCGGTTGCGCCTTCGAGTGAAGAATCGTTAGTGTGGGGTGGAAGCCATGCTGACATTTTTAATAATCCAACTCATATAGATCGACGCTCTGCGCCTCGACGTTTTGCGTTTGACTACATACAAAATGGCGAAAACCAAAGCGGTGCGACCGCAGAAATTCTTCGGCAAGTTTCGCGAGCCTCTCGTGAAAATGCCAAATCTCGTGGACAGCCAGCTGGCCAGCTTCCGCGAGTTCATCGAAGGTGGCGCGGAGCGCGTTTTTAAAGAGTTCTCGCCGATATCGGACCACGCCGGAAAGAAATTTGAATTGAAACTCGTCAAATTCACCTTTGGTGATGTGCGCTGGGACGAGCACTACGCCAAGCGGACGATGCGCACGTATGAAGCGCCGCTCTCGATGGTGGTGAAATTGAAGAACAAAACGACGGGCGAGGAAAAGGAGCAGGAAATTTTCTTGGCGGATTTTCCGTGGATGACGGCGCACGGCTCGTTCATCATCAACGGCGTTGAGCGTGTCGTCGTGTCGCAGCTCGCTCGCTCGTACGGCGTCTTTTTTGAAGCGGTGCCGATAAAGGGCAAAACATATTTCGCGGCAAAAATAATCCCCGCTCGCGGCGTGTGGATCGAGATCGAGAGCGATCCGGATGGCGGCATGTACGTGAAGGTAGATCGCAAACGCCGCTTCCCTATCACTACTCTCCTGCGCTGCCTCGGGCTCACGACCGATTCGGAGATCCAAGGTCATTTTTCCCAATCAGCCCCCGCCTGCGACGCTGTGAACGCAACTTTGCAACACGACACCGCGAAGACGCCGGAAGAGGCGTTTGTAGAGATCTACCGCCGATTGCGCGATGGTGACATCGCCACAGCCGACAACGCGCGTGATCACGTGCAGACCATCCTCTCGGGAGAGCGCTATGATCTTTCGAAAGTGGGCCGTTTTCACTTCAATCGCCGCTTCGGTTTGCCTACCGGAGAGAAAGAGCTCACTGGTTCGACTCTCACGCAGGGCGACGTCGTCCGGATCGTGACACATATCGCTGAACTAAACGCCGATCCAAAAGCAGAAGGCGACGACATCGACCACCTCGGCTTCCGTCGCGTGCGATTCGTCGGCGAGTTGCTTGAGCAGCGGATGCGCGTGGGACTCTCGCGCATGAAGCGCAATATCCAAGACAGGATGGCGATGGTGGACGCGGAGACGTCGAGTCCGGTTTCTATGATCAATCCTCGCCCCTTCCAGGCCGCGATACGCGAATTCTTCACCACCGACCAGCTATCGCAGCTCATGCAGCAGTACAACACACTCGATGAGATAGAACACCTCCGCATTCTCTCCACGCTCGGCCGGGGCGGCCTCACCTCGGAGCGCGCTGGTCTTGAGGTGCGCGACGTGCACTCGTCGCACTACGGCAGGGTTTGCCCCATTCACACACCAGAAGGCAAGAACATCGGCCTCGTCTTGCACCTTTCGCTCTACGCGAGACCCAACGAGTTTGGCATCATCGAGACCCCGTATGCCAAAGTGGAAAAGGCCGTCGTAAGCGACAAGATCCTGTATTTGAACGCATTCGAGGAAGAACAGTACGCGATCGCGCACGCAGCGACCGCGCGCGACGAACACGGCAAGATCATCGAAAAAATGGTCGAGGCGCGCAAGGGCGGCAAACCGACCCTCGTCCCGCGCGACGAAGTAGATTTTATGGAAGTGGCCACCAACCAGCCGTTCTCGGTCGCGACGTCCCTCATCCCATTCGTCGAGAATGACGACGCGAACCGTGCGCTCATGGGTTCCAACATGCAAAAGCAAGCAGTGCCTCTGGTCGTCCCCGAGGCGCCCGTGGTCGCAACAGGTGTTGAAGCGGCCGCCGCGCACGACTCTGGTCGCCTCGTCCTTGCAGACGAAGCAGGAGAAATCGTGTACGCCGATGCGCGGATGGTCAAGGTGAAAAATCAGGACGGTAAGACCAAGCAATATGATCTCGTAACCTTTTTGCGCACCAATGGCTTCACGACGCTCAATCAACGCCCAGCCGTTCGAGCAGGAGATCGCGTCAAGCGCGGAGACATACTCGCCGATATGTCTACATCGGTCGGCGGCCAGCTCTCGATCGGGCAAAACGTCCGGGTAGCATTCTTGCCGTGGTTTGGCGCTAATTACGAAGACGCAATCGTCATTTCAGAGCGTCTCGCGAAGACGGCGAAATTTACCTCCATCCACATGGAAGAATTCGTCTCCGTCGTGCGCGACACGAAGCTCGGTCCTGAAGTCACGACGCACGACATTTCCAATGTATCCGAATTCAAGCTCCGCAATCTCGATGAGGACGGGATCGTGCGCATTGGCGCCGAGGTGCGTCCCGGCGATATTTTGGTAGGCAAAGTAACGCCCAAGGGCGAGACGCAGCTGACTCCCGAAGAGCGGCTTTTGCACGCGATATTCGGCGAGAAAGCAAAGGACGTGAAAGACACTTCACTGCGTATGGAAGGCGGCAAGCGCGGCCGCGTCATCGGGGTCAAGGTGTTTTCGCGCGAGTCTGGCGACAATTTGGAGAGCGGCGTTATCAAACGCGTGCATGTGGAGGTGGCGCAGCTGCGCGCGATCTCGGTGGGCGATAAGCTTGCCGGCCGTCACGGCAACAAGGGTGTCATATCGCGCGTCCTGCCGGAAGAAGACATGCCGTTCGACGAAGACGGCAACCCCGTGGATATTATTCTTACGCCACTTGGCGTGCCGAGCCGCATGAATCTCGGGCAAATTTTGGAGTTGCACCTTGGGCTCGCGGCAGGTGCCCTCGGATACCAAGCAGTGGTGCCGTCATTCGCCGGTGCGACCGAAGTCGAGATCAGGGAAGAATTGAAAAAGGCCGGTTTCCATGAGAGCGGTAAGCGCAAGCTCTTCGACGGTCGCACCGGCGAAGCGTTTGCGCAGCCGGTATCGGTGGGCGTGATGTACATGCTGAAGTTGCACCACATGGTGGAAGACAAGATCCACATGCGCTCAATCGGTCCGTATTCGCTCACGACACAGCAACCTCTCGGCGGCAAAGCGCAAAACGGCGGCCAGCGGGTGGGGGAAATGGAAGTCTGGGCGTTCCTCGGCTACGGCGCCGCATACTCACTGCGTGAGATCCTCACGATCAAATCCGACGACATTCTCGGCCGCTCCGCCGCCTTCGATGCAATCGTTAGTGGCAAACGCATTGTGGAGAGCAATACGCCCGCGACCTTCAATGTGCTCGTGCGGCACCTGCGCGGACTTGGCATTGATATGGAGTTTATGAGCGAATCAGCGAACCAATAATAGTATGGCTGCTCCAAAAAGAAAAGACATGATCCCGCAAGAATTCGATGCCGTGACGATGAGGCTTGCCTCACCCGAGCGCATGCTCGAGTGGTCGCACGGAGAGATCACGAAGCCGGAAACCATCAACTACCGCACCCAGCGGCCCGAGAAAAACGGTCTCTTCGATGAACGTGTCTTCGGTCCCGAAAAAGACTACGAATGTTATTGCGGTAAATACCGCGGCATCCGCTTCCGCGGCATCATTTGTGAGAAGTGCGGCGTGGAGATCACGCGTGCCATTGTACGGCGCGAGCGCATGGGCCACATTGATCTCGCAACTCCCGTGACCCACATCTGGTTCCTCCGGGGAATCCCTTCGAGGATCGCGCTCATGCTTGGCCTTTCTGCCGCAGAGGTGGAGAAAGTCGTCTATTTCGCTGGGTACATTGTCACATCGGTGGCAGAAGCAGAGCGGACGCGCCTCTTGAAAGACCTTGAGCAGGAGTTCCAGATGAAAACGAAGTCAGCTGCGAACGCAGAAGAGAAGACGCGGCTCAAGGATCTTGCGCAAAAAGCAAAGAAGGAAATTGAATCAATCAAGGAAGGTTCTGTTCTCGATGAGGCATCGTACCACCTTTTTGCCGTCAAGTACGGCGCAATGTTCCGTGCCGCGATCGGTGCCGAGGCCCTGTTCAATATAATGAAACATCTCGATCTTAAGGCGTTCATCAAGCGGCTGAAAGGAGAGCAGGGGACGGCGGGAGCGGCCGAGCGCGAAAAATTGCGCAAGCGCCTCGCGCTCGCCGAGTCTTTGCAGCGAGCAGGCGTGCGACCGGAGTGGATGTTTATCACGCGCCTGCCCGTCGTGCCGCCAGCCTTGCGACCCATGGTCGCCCTCGAAGGCGGCCGCCACGCGTCGTCGGATCTCAACGATCTCTACCGTCGTGTCATCAATCGCAACAACCGCCTCAAGCGACTGCAACAGATCAATGCACCCGAGGTCATTTTGCGCAATGAAAAGCGTATTTTGCAGGAAGCTGTGGACGCACTTCTCGACAACTCTATGCGCCGCGGAGCGGGCATTTCCGGCATTTTGGGCGGCCGAAGGCGTGCCTTGAAATCTCTGGCAGATTATTTGAAAGGCAAACACGGCTATCTTCGGCAAAATTTGCTCGGCAAGCGCGTAGATTATTCGGGCCGCTCCGTCATTGTGGTCGGCCCCGACCTCGCGCTCGACCAGTGCGGATTGCCCAAGCACATGGTCTTGGAGCTCTTCCGCCCCTTCGTTATTCAAGGGCTTCTCGCACGCGAGCTCGCCTACAACATCCGTGGCGCCGGACGCCTCATCGAAGACGAATCACCGGATGTGTGGCCGATCCTCGAAGAGGCGATCGAAAATAAGTACGTCCTCTTAAACCGCGCGCCGACACTCCACCGTCAATCCATTCAGGCGTTCCGGCCCGTATTGATCGAAGGCAACGCGATCCAGGTGCACCCATTGGTGTGCCCCGCATACAATGCCGACTTCGACGGGGACGCCATGGCGGTGCACGTGCCACTGACGGAGGCTGCGCAGCTCGAGGCGGCGCAGATCATGTCTGCCAACAAAAACATTTTGAAGCCGGGAAGCGGCGACGTGGTTGTTGCATCGAAGCTCCTCGACATCGTCCTTGGCTGCTACTGGATGACGAAGTCGGTGGACAAAATGAAAGGCGAAGGCACTGCCTTCCCTTCCACCAACGCCGCAATAACAGCCTTCGATTTCGGCGCGATCGATCTGCGCGCGAAGATAAAAGTCTTGCCGAGTACCAATAAAAAATATGCACAATTCAAGGGCGCGATCTTCGAGACCACGGTCGGGCGGCTCCTCTTCAACTCCGTCCTGCCCAATGTTTTCCCGTACCTTAATGAAGAGATCACCAACAAGCGTATGCTTGCCCTGGTGCAGAATCTAGTCACCGAATACAAGCTGGACGGCATTCCGGCGATACTCGACAAGATCAAGACCTTCGGTTTTCGCTACGCGACGCACGCGGGCATTACGTGGTCCATCTCCGACGTTGTTGTTCCCGACATCAAGAAAGAATTGGTCGCAGGAGGTCAGGCGCACGCAGCGCGCGAACAAGAAAATTACCGGGACGGACTCCTCACGGAAGAGGAGCGTAAGCGAATGACGATCGAGATCTGGGCCAAAGTATCTGCCGACCTGCGCAAGTACGTCGTCGAGTCACTCGACCCCAACGGCTCCGTACACGACATGATCCAGTCCGGCGCTCGTGGCTCCGTCGTGCAATTGCACCAGATGGTCGGCATGAAGGGACTCATCACCAACCCGCGTGGCGAGATCATTGAGTTCCCCGTCCGTTCGTCCCTGAAAGAAGGTCTTACTCCGATCGAATACTTCATCTCGACACACGGCGCTAGGAAGGGTCTTGCCGACACGGCTCTTAATACAGCGCGCGCTGGCTACCTCACGCGCCGTCTCTTCGACGTCGCGCATGACGTTGTCATTTTAGAGCCCGATTGTGGCGTCAAAGACGGTATCGCGATCGCACGGCCGGGCAAGGAAAACATCGGCGAGAGTTTTGCGGACCGCCTTGCGGGGCGGGTGCTTGCCGAGGACATCGATGGAAGCTTCTCCGCCTCCGGCGGGAAGCGAGGCCGTCTTCTCACGCGGGACGACGCGCAGGCTATAGAAGATAATTCAAAGATCAAGGAGGCTGTCGTGCGCTCCCCCATGCACTGCAAAGTTGCTCGCGGCGTGTGCCAAAAATGCTATGGCGTGGATCTGGCAAGCGGCGAGCTTGTGGATCTCGGCGAGGCTGTGGGGGTGATTGCGGCGCAAGCGATCGGGGAGCCGGGTACGCAGCTCACGATGCGTACCTTCCACACAGGAGGCGTGGCACAAAGTGGTGGCGACATCACGATGGGCTTGCCGCGCGTCGAGGAAATATTCGAATGTCGCATGCCAAAATCGCCTGCCCTTCTCGCGCGCGTATCGGGCGTCGTCTCTGATATTACTCGCGATGGCGAAGAGCACGTGATCACCATTGTCCCCGAGGTCGCCAGCACCAAAACAGCCAAGGCTGCAAAGAAAGAGACCGAATACAGAGCCACCGCTTTCCGCCAAATCGTCGTGAAAGTAGGGCATAGTGTGGTGAAGGGCGACTACCTAACAGACGGCTCGGCAGACCTCGACGAGCTCTACATGCTCGCGGGCAAAGAGCGCGCGCAAAATTACATCATCAGTGAAGTCACTCGCATCTACGAACTGCAGGGCGTGTCGACCGCGCGCAAACACTTGGAAATTATCGTGAAGCAAATGTTTAGCCGCGTATCGGTCGTCTCTCCCGGCGATACGGGGGTTTCCGCGGGAGAAATTCTTGCCGACTTCAAATATGAGCAGCTCAATGAGAGTGCAAAGGAAACGGGCAGCGAGAAAGCGGTGGGTAAGCAGCTGCTTCTCGGCATCACCGAAGTGTCGCTCACCAGGGCGTCGTTCCTCTCCGCGATCTCATTCCAAAACACACCGCGCAAGCTCGCAGAAGCCGCCGTCTCGGGTGCCGTGGACCGACTCGTCGGTCTCAAAGAAAACGTGATCATCGGCCGCCTCATCCCCGCAGGCACGGGCTTCCCGGGCAGCAAGAAGCACAAAATGATCGAAGATATGGAAACAAGCCTCGCGGCGAGTGTTCCAGCGGAAGCGGAAGGGGCGTAAGGTTGATTCAGTTCACATTGTCTTGTATTGTTGATTTGGACTGCGGGCAACAACGCCTGCAGAAAGGAGGCGTAATGCCGTCGCAAGATACCGACAGTTTGCACGTTTGGGCGTCGCGCCAGCGTGCCGAGACTGAGATCGAAGGCGCCGAGCTGACAGAAAAATTCAAAGGCTACCCGCACATTCTGCGGTGGATCAAGCTCTGGATCTTGGTCAGACCATCGGGTATCGAATTTTTGGAAAAGATGGATTTCGACAATCCGCCGTTCGATTTGCGCCATCTTGATAATATCTTGAAGGTTTTCGTCTTCGATGTCTTGCCACCGCTTTAGGATGCGGCCAACCTCGGAAGGGCCTACTCGTGCGGCTAAGGAAGAAACCCCGGTCGGCGAATTAATCTGCCGACCGGGGTTCGCTTTCCGGTCTTATGGCCTGACGTAAATATTAGTGGTTTACGAAACCACTAATATTCCAGGCGGTACTCCTTGAGAGAGCTTGCTTGGTTGGATCGCAAGAATGACGAGATTTCTTTTTTGTAGTCCTTAAAGACGTCGGAGAAGAGTTCGGTTGTCAGAATTGATGGAAAATTGTGTGTCCCCGTGTAGTCGAGGTAGCTGCTCCACTTATATTTTTCAAGAGTTTGCAATGCAGCTGTAGCACTCTGCAAACCATGTTGCCGCCATTCCTTGCCGCCGCGAGAAAAGTCGAGTGGATTACTATGAATGTAATTGAGAATGTGCAAAAAATGTGCGTCGGTATGGATGTGAACCTTCTTGCTGCGTCCCTGAAAAAGCGTGCCTTGCCGTTTATATCGCTCGTTAAAGTAATTGGCATATCCCACGTTCAGGCGACGAATAAACTTTGTAAGGCCGCCGTCTATCCGTTCAGATATGAGAAGGTGATAGTGATTTCCCATAAGACACCATGCATGCAGATCAACGATCCGCTCCTTTGCCATATAGTGGTTTCGTAAACCACTAATATCAGACGCGCGATGCCAAACATTTTTTGCGTCTTCAACGTCATTGAATTCCCACATGTCGTGTACGAACCGGGCCCTGTCCTTGTCATCAAGGAATAATGATCGCTTATCAACGCCGCGATTCAAAACGTGGTACAGCTCCATACCATCATTATATATTAGTGGTTTACGAAACCCCTAATATTCGGGCGGGGTTGATTGTCGAACGCTGATCATGCCCAAAGGGGCGACCCGTTCGCCCTTTTTGTTTTCCGGATGAGAGGAGCCCCACAGGGGAACTGCTGTTTGTATTCAATCGCTTCGCGCTCGGACAAAGAGGGAGCATAATGGGCGCATGTCAGATACTGTGCAGCAAATTAAGGATAGGTTGTCTATTACGGATGTGGTCAGCCAGTACGTGAAATTGGAACGAGCGGGCTCGACACTCCGCGCCCGTTGCCCTTTCCACGCCGAGAAAACACCCTCCTTTTTCGTCTCGCCCGAACGCGGCACCTACCACTGCTTCGGTTGCAATGTGGGCGGCGACATATTCTCGTTCGTCGAGCAGATCGAGGGACTGGATTTTAAAGGGGCGCTGAAGATTCTTGCAGAAAAAGCCGGCGTGGAGATCGTGTACCGGGGCAAGGGTGAGTCTCGGGAGGGCAGGGATGAACGCGACCGATTATTTGCGCTTATGGAAACGGCCGCGATCTTTTATGCGTCGCGCTTGAGCGACGGGGCGCGGAGTTATTTACAGGGACGCGGCGTCGAAGACGCCACCGTACACGCTTTTCGTATTGGCTGGGCAGGCAATGAGTGGAGCGAGGCGTCGGATTATCTGAAAGGCAAAAGGTTTACCGACAAAGAAATGATTGACGCCGGTATTGCAAAGAAAAACGAACGTGGCAACCTGACCGACAAATTCCGCAACCGCATCATGTTTCCTATTGCGGATTCAGCCGGGCGCGTGGTGGCTTTTTCTGGTAGAATTTTTGGTGAGCACGCCTCTCCCGAGGCACCCAAATATTTGAATAGCCCCGAGACGCAGCTGTATCACAAATCCCGGATACTCTACGCATTCGACCGCGCCAAAATGGCTATCCGCAAGGCTGCTTGCGCGGTCTTGGTGGAAGGACAGATGGATCTCATTATGAGTCACCAAGCAGGATGGACCAACACCGTTGCCGTTTCGGGTACCGCCTTCACGCAGGAGCACGCAGCGCTTATTCGGCGGATGACGGATAATCTCGTGCTTGCCCTCGACGCTGATCAGGCGGGTATAAAAGCAGCGGGTCGCGCTGCCCGGGTGGCCCTGCAGGGCGGACTCAATGTGAAAGTAGCCCAGTTGCCCGAGAATATGGACCCCGCCGACCTCATCGCGAAGCGCGGCATTGATGCGTGGAAAACAGCAATTCGTGAGGCTAAAGACATCATCACCTTTTTGCTTGATGTGCTCGAGAAGCACCTGCCTGCGCAGGCAGGTGCCCAGCACAGCGACCGATTTCGCCGTGCGGTGGAGACGGTCGTACTGCCGTTTGTGGTGGATGTGGGAAGCCCGATTGCGCGTGAGCAGTATATGCGGCAAATCGCAGGGCGCCTCGGCGTCTCGGAGAGCGCAGTCGCAGAGGCGCTGAAGCGCGTGCCGACCGAGTCTCTCACGACAGGCACCAAGGGAATGGTGGCACCGCCTGAAAGTGGGACAACCACACTGAAGGGTCTCGATAGGGTACAGCCCTCCTTCGCCAAAGGTTTCGAGAGGACGCGGCATGGATATGCCTTGCTCCTTCTGCAAACTTCGATGCCAAAACCGGACATTGATATTGTGCAATACGCGCGAGAGCTTGAGGTCGCAATAGGCAAAGAGGCATTCAAAGCTCTCGAAGCCTTGAGCGAATCCGAAAAGGAAGTCCTTCGTTTTTCTGCCGAACGCTTGTACAGTGCGAGCAAGAATGTAGTGCGTGACGCCCATGAGCTCGTGAAGATCCTCCACGAGGAACGATTGCGGCGCGAACTTGCCGAAGTGGTCAAACTGCAGCAAAAGGCCGAACGCGCAGGTGGCAAGGCCGAACTGGCCACGCTGGAGAAGCGATCGAAGGTGTTGATAGCCAAGATTGCACAATTGCACGGAAAGGGATAGAATGGTCCTTCACGCTCGATTCATCCGATTTTGAAATAAAAGGGGGTGTGAGGAGCGTATCATAGGCGTAAGCAGCCCTTCTCGAAGAGGGGGTTGCCGCTTTGTCTGTATTTTTTATTACATCCAGTCCCACCTCATAATATGGCAGCAAAAAAATCAAAGAAAACAGGCAAGCGCAAACAGGTGAGCCGCCCAAGGCGCGCGAAGCTTTCGAGGGTCAAGCCGCGCGCGCGGCGTCGCTCCAGCTCCGCACAAACGGCGATGCGCCGAAGGGCTGCCCGCGTGCGGGCTGCGCGTGCTTCACGTGTACGCGCTCCTTTACCCGCCAAAAAATCCACGGCGACCAAGCCCCTGCCGGGTGAGAGGATCTTCGGCGGAGAGGCAGGACAGCGCAAATACCAGACTAAAGTCGAGGGGCTCATCCGCCTCGGACGCGAACGCGGCTACGTGACCTATGATGAAATTCTTCGCGAATTTCCCACGATCGAGGAAAACGTTCTTTTGCTCGAAGAAATGTACGAGCGCTTCGGATCGGCGGGCATCGATGTCTTAGAAGGAGGGGGCATGCTCGGAGATACGACGGCCGACGAAATATTGGAGAAGAAAAAATTGCAGCACCGCCGCGCGGACGCTGGCTTCGATTCAGTGCAGATGTATCTGCGCGAGATCGGCCAGTACCCGCTCTTGAACGGCGATCAGGAAAAAACGCTCGCGAAGCGCATTGTGGAAGGTGATCAAGAAGCGCGCGGCATTCTCGCCCGCTCCAACCTTCGTCTGGTCGTATCGATCGCCAAGAAATACGTGAATCGCTCGCCCGACCTCACACTCCTCGACCTCATTCAGGAGGGCAATCTCGGCCTTTTCAAGGCGGTGGACAAATTCGATTGGACCAAGGGCTACAAATTCTCCACCTATGCGACTTGGTGGATCCGCCAAGCCATCACCCGCGCGCTGGCCGATCAGAGCCGCACCATCCGCATCCCCGTCCACATGGTCGAGACCATCGCCAAGTACAAGCAAAAGGTGCGCGAGCTTTCCCAGCACCTGGGGCGCGACCCGCTGCCGGAGGAGATCGCGGCGGAAATGGGCATCGAGATCGAGAAGATCTACACCATCCAGAAGATCAACCAAGACACCGTGTCTCTCGAGAGCCCGGTGGGTGAAGACGACGACGAGCGCTCCACCTTGGGCAGCTTCATTGCCGACGACACCATCGCGAGCCCCGATATGGACGCTTCGCGCCGCATCCTCGGCGAGCAAATGATGGACATTCTCGAAGAGCTCTCACCGAAGGAGCGCAAGATACTCGAAATGCGCAATGGTCTCACCGACGACGGCGTCTGCTCCACCCTCGAAGAAGTAGGCCGAGAATTCGGCGTGACGCGCGAAAGAATTAGGCAAATTGAGGCAAAGGCGCTAGAGAGAATAAGGTTCCACGAACGCGCAAAACAGCTCCGGAGCTACTAATTTTAGAGTGTACGTACCGTTGGGAGTTAAGGTGAGATAGTGTATATTGCTGGGTATGGCTTGGTTTGGATACAAAAAGGATACAGAAACAGAAACAATGCAGATGGCGGTAGACCTGCCAGTATCTTTTATTGAAGAGGGTAATTCTGTTATTGCCTACACGCCAGCCCTCGATCTGTCGACCTGCGGAAGCACTCATGAAGAAGCCAAACAAATGTTTGACGAAATAGTTAAAATTTTCTTTAAAGACTTAGTTGAGAACAATACAACTGATGAGGTGCTGTCTTCCTTGGGGTGGACCAAAAAGACCCAGACGGCAAACTGGATGCCGCCTAAAATTTCACAAGAATCTATCGGGGTCCAAGTTCCGATCCCTGCCTGACTTCCCGTATGAAGGGGGTCGGTAAGATAAGTTGGCAGAGGTTTGAAAAATTTCTCCTCGCGATTGGTTGCGAACTTAAAAGCCAAGAAGCCAGTCATCGCAAATACAAAAAGGCCGGAATTCTAAGGCCGATCATTGTTCCATGCTACAAAGAAATTCCAGATTTTGTCATTCTTAATAATTTGAGAACGCTCGGGATCTCAAGGGAGTACTTTGAGAAAACGATTAAAAGTTTCCGCTAGACAAGAGAGAATTCTCGCACTCATCCGCCAGACCTGCCCCGTTAGAGGCGAATGCTCTCTAACGGAGTCGAAGCCAAAGCCCTCGAACGCATCCGCTTTCACGAACGTGCCAAGCAACTGCGGAGCTATTAAAAATGTTAGTGCACCCCTATATTAAAAAGAATATAAGTTACAGCCCCTGCGAGAACTACGTTGATAAAGGTGTTCACATAGGCAGTCAGATTTTGCCAGAAGTTTGATCGCTTGCTCACTGCAAAATCCAAAAGGCTTTTAACTGACGCAATCGGATAGTTTCTGAAATTGCGGCGCGCATTGTCGTTGTATTCCCGCAGATACTCTCGCGGAGGGTTATAAGTATCCTCAAACCGATCATTGATAAGGTGCGGCAACAACACAGAATCTGATTCAAACTCAATCAACTGCTCCATAACTTCAGCAATGTGATCGTTCAGGATGAACCACTTAGCACTTTGTCCAGCGACGAGCAGATTTTTTTCCTCAATATTTGACCACTTTTTAACTCGTGACGCCTCGATTTCGCGCATCATATAAAAGAGATTCAGCTCAGACCTGAGCTCTTCAAATATCTGATCCTTGATGTCGAGAAATTTGAGCTTATCTACGAATACCTGAACGCGGTCATATCCAGATTGCTTCTCTATCTCCACACCAAAGAAATTGGTTGGGATTACGAAGAAGTCGGCGTGAAAAGGAGAGGGACCAATTACTTCCAATTCGAAATTACTTCGAAGGTATTTCCGAATGTATCCACGCACCTTTACAATTCCCGTGCTGGGATCTGCGGAGGTGGTGAGGGGAAAAACGAGCGTAACTGGCGTGTCGTATTCCGATTGGGTCCATAAACTGTACCGGGTATCCGATCCACGAAAATTATGATCAGAGCTCAGATCAATATGAAATGAGAAATTCAAAAACCTGAGAGGATGTGTTCCTTCGAGAAGAGCTGGCGGTGCATCAAGATCAGCCTCTATGTGAAGGTTTGATAGACCTGGTATATTCCTCAACGCTTCAGAAAGGTTGAGTATTTGTTCCTCCAAAGTTATTGGCACTGCAGATGTTATTTGAAAAAAGAACGAACCTATACCAAATGAAAAATTAGTACCTACTGGCAAATTTTCTTTATTCACAAAGCGCATGCTACTCCTTCATGATTGGCTTGTCCAAAACGAGAGACCCGTACCGGCGACGATGTGGCGGTACGGGTCAGTGTTTCGACCTATTATTGTTGAGGAGGAATTTCCGAGTCCATTGCCAGCCGGAACGATGAGCGAGGTTTCGAGCCGCTAAGTTGACGAATAGACTGGTCGAACCGCTGAGCGCCGTTGGCGCAAAGCAGCTCCACAAGAATTCCGGTGTCCCATTCAGAAAGTGAGCGAGAGCAACGAAGACGAGAGTCATTGCTGCAGGCACCGCGCTGCCCCAAAAATAGGCAGGAAGAGGCTTTTGTATCTTGCAGGAAATGAGCTGTGCGACACCTGCGGTCACTCCCGTTAGTAGAGCGGATACTGGTGCCTGCGATCCACCGGCCCGAAGGTATTCTATGATGCCGTGGTCCCAGTTGATCAGGGCAACCATAACTCCCTGGAAAATGCCCGAGACCAAAGCAAGCTTCCAGTTAAAGACGTCGCGGCAGAAAGCCACGACGTTGCTGAGCAACT
This sequence comes from Minisyncoccota bacterium, assembly GCA_036517335.1. Classification (GTDB taxonomy): domain Bacteria; phylum Patescibacteriota; class Minisyncoccia; order Phycocordibacterales; family UBA2100; genus UBA10103. The sequence goes on from DATDWX010000033.1 coordinate 43,079, forward strand.
TCATGACTTCCTCCCAAAATGCGATTCGAGGAACAGGCCGACCGGAATCCTACACCCCGCCGCGGGCTTGTCCAAATACTTATGGTATTTGTTAATTCCCTTCTCCGCCAAGGCTACGAAAGGGCACGGCAAACGAATAAGCAAATACAGTTCATCAAAAACGAAGCGGCCGGTTCCTTTGGCGGGGAACTCGGCCTTCTTGCTCGTAATGTCCGAGCTAGTCGGACGGAGCGGTTGGGTGTTGCGATGCCCAGCGATCGCAGACTGCGCAATAAATCACATCGCCTAGCACTTGGACACCCAGGGCTTCGAACTCAAGGATAAGGTGGCCGAGCTTCAGACTATCTGCGAGCACAACGCTGGGCTGAGCAGGATGCGCCGCGAGAGCTTTGGCGAGCTTCGCACAACCTTCCCGCATATACCCCGTATACAGCTGGTATTCATCGGAGATGTACACCAACTGCAGAGACGGATGCTCTTGAATATAGCTGACTGCATCGTGAAAGAGCGTTCGGCAGCTGACAGTGGAGGACCACACGCCGGGCTCGGTGGTCTCCAAGCAGAAGTGAAGCATTCCTTCCAAATGGTGACGCCCCATACTGCTCGCCGCCACCATGAGGATGTGTGTGGCCTTCATCGGAGCCATGAGGTTCCTCCTGAGAAGAGCGGACGTTCTCCAGCCGGAGCTATTCCGCCGCAATCCTACACCACGCCTCGAGTTTGCCAAGCCCCCGTAGCTCCGCCGGAGGCTGATGGTACCGGGGTCCAAATATTATTTTGGTATTTGTTAATTCCTTTCTCCGCCCGGGCTATGAAAGGGCGCGGCAATCAAATAAGCAAATACGGTTGGTCCAAAATCGGATTTTCAATTCTCTAATTCGCGCGAATAAGCGAATAGTTTGAAATGTCCAAAAATGAAGCGGTCGGATCTTCCCCTTTGATCCGGCCGTTTTATAGTTTGCCGCGTACCGTCATGCAGCGTGCCCGTCTTGCGCCCACCCAGCGACCACGACGAGTTCGGAGAGATTGCGAGCGACTTGCGCGCCTGCGAAGATCGGCGCGTAGAGGTCATGAAGTCCTTCGTTGGCGAACACGACCCGTGGATGCGGCCTGGCCCCCGCTACGGCTTTAGCGATACCTTGGCAAAACATTTCCATAATATGGGTGTCCACAACTCCATACTCGTTCCCGATGAATACGAAATGGAGGATTCCAGCTCCCTGTATCGCCGCAGGAGCGTTTGCAAGGTTCTTAAGGTGGTCTAGATCGGGCACCAAACCTTCTCGCAGCTCGACCGCCATCTTCAGAAGAACGGTGTCGCGCGTTTCTCGTCCCACGCCAATAAGCAAACCACGAACAACCATGTGACTCCCTCCGGAAGGACCGGCAGGACATCTCCCACCAGGCATCAACTCAACACATGCTACACCCGTTCCCGATTTGTCAAAACGAAGAGGCCGGTCCTCCGGGGGAGGGCCGGCTGCCTGGATGCTGCGAATTTAGGCGGCGTAGGATTTTTCGGCCTCTTGCTCGAAGACGAAGGTACGGGCTCCTGGGGTGGGCGGGGCGATGGGGATAGTTATCTGGTATTTCGACAACTCTCTTTCGAGCTCGTTCTTTTCTGCCTCAAGCTTTTTCACCAGGCTTTCGCTGCGATACACGGTGGGGAGGAGCCCAAGCAGTGTCGCAATTACAGCGACGCCGATCACGCAGAGGAGCACGAAGGCGAGCGGTGCGCTGAAGTGCCAGGCAAGGAGGCTCACGCTCGCAAGAGTAGCGTTTTGGAGGGTAAAGACGGTGAGGCCTGCGCCGAGAATAATGCCCAATATTAAAGCCAATATCATATGTGCAATTGTTATCTGCTAATATGTGCATGCCTTAAGACGTATGACAGGCGCAAGTATTTCAGAATGATGGAGTTTGTCCAAAGCGGGACACCATAGTACGATTTCGACAATATTATGACGGGCACAATAGATTTAGTGAAATTCATACTCGATCGCAACAAGGCGCAGAGCAAGGAATTTTGCACGCCCGGCAGCCAGCTCGGCCGCCGCCTCTACCGCGCCCAGCATCCGAGCGAGATAATCGCGCTCAAATGCATGGACGGTCGGCTGAATCTTTCGGTCATGACGAATACGCCGCAGGGCATCATCAAACCGTACCGAAATATCGGCGGCAAGTTCGATCTCGGCTGGCCATTCTTCGGGCGATTGATGCTTGAGGATATCGAGTTTGCCGTATCGAGAGGTCGGACGACGATCGTGCTTTCCACATACCACTTTTCAAAAGGCGATCAGCATCGCAGTTGCGCTGGCTATGCGTATGACAGCGATGCCGCGCGCGCGGGCGCTACCGCACTGTGTGATCAATTCACACGAGCGTTCGGGGGCAACCATGTGGCTGTCTTTCCCATAGTTGTGGGTATCGAGACCGATGAAGGCGGACTTGTATTCCATGGAGGAGGGAAACGTACCTTTAACATTGCGAATCATGTCGGCGCCAACGCGGAAAATCTGCGAAGCGAATTGCGGCATATGTATGCAGACATGCCCGAGCACATCATTGATGACCTTATGCCGCTCGTCGTGGGCAATCAGCATTACGTGATCGCTATTCGCGCGCAGAAGCGGCCGGTGGAAGATATGGAACACAAGGAGCAGATAATCGCCGTGGGGCGCGGATTTGATTGGCTGCATTTGCCGAATCGCGCCCTCATCATCGGGCCGTATGACCCGCGCTGGGAAGACGCTGTTGCTACCGCTGGCGCGATCGTGCTGGGCAACATGAAGGCAAAAAGAATTCCGGAGGAAAGCGGCGTATTGCTTCTCGTTACTGCGCCGTACCGTACCGTGGGGGCCGATCAGGGCGTTGCTGAAGAAAAGGCGCTTTTCCTCGCTCGCGAAGCCGACCGCATTTTCAAGGAGCGCGTGCCAGCCATACTGGAAAAACTGAAGGTGCTCGTCGGTATTGTTGATCTGAACACAAGGAATTTCAACGTGTTAAAAAAAGCCTAAATCTTGCTATAACGGTGGTCCCTCTTTTTTGATGATGTAAAGGCGGGGACGTTCGAGGAGGTTTGTCGGGTGTGAGATACTCGATATACTCGCCTCATGGCGAGGAAAAAAACGGCATTGCCCATAACCCACTGGAGCTACTCCTCGTTAATGTCTTATTTGCGCAATCCTTTGGCTTGGTACAAGCGCTACGTAGAGCACGTGTACGACACGCCTTCGTCGCCCGCGGGTATCATTGGCCGGGCGGGGCATGTGGCCTTGCAACATTTCTACAGCGGGATAGCGAAGGAGGGCGCGATTGATCTAGGATTGGAATATTTGCGCAGCGTGCCGGACTTTGAGATCAATTTTGGCAAGCTAAAGTCCCTGCCTGCCGGCAGGCAGGGTGCCGCGCAAAGGAGAAAGCGCCAGCTGATGGGACGCGAATACCTGCAGGCGGTCGCTTTCTACTTGGAGAAGCCGCCACGCTACGATGTCTTGGGCGTGGAGGTCAGGGCCGACGCACTAGTACAAGGATTGCCCCTGCCGATACGTGCGGTATCCGATCTCGTCGTGCGGTCAAAGGGGGAGCGGGATGCGCTTGATGTCGTAGATCACAAATTTGTGGATTCTTTCAGCGCGCTCGGCGCTGGCAAGACGCTCTTCGTCATCCAAGCCATCTTCAACTACTACACCGTCTCACAGATGTACGATAGACCTGTACGCCGCTTCATTCTGCAGGAGTGCAAAAAAAGAAAAAACGCCGACGGCTCACCCCAAATGCGCAAATATGTAATCAACTTCGACGAACGAGCCGAAGATTTCGCCCTCTTCCACCGTTTAATCAAGGAAACAACGGCCGATCTCGCAAAGCGACAACACTTCCTCCCCAATCCATCTGATATGTTCGAAGGCGAGAATTCCTTTGATATTTATCGGCTTGGATTGACTGGTAAAAATCACACGTTATAACGCGTACGGTAGCAAATTCGCTATCGCTTGAAAAAGGACGCTAGCTTTGCAAAGACGGGGAGGATATACTGCCAGCAGAATGAACCGGGAGTTTATTTATAATTTTATCTATCATGCAAAGCTCAATACACACGAATGTCGGGCGCGTTTTTAGGGTCGGTTTTATTACTTTGATCATCCTTGCTGCAGTGGCTTTGGTGAGCGTTCCATCGGCGGACGCAGCCGTGGCGTACCGCGCTTCGGCCGCGACCTGCAACGCGACAGCGAATACTTCCGTGAGCGTTCCTTCTGGCACGATAAACGGCGATGTGATGCTCATGGTCATCAATTCCAAAGACAATGCGGTGCAAGCCACATCTACCGGCTGGACACGGATCGGTACCCAGCTCAACAACGGCAGCTCGCTGACGACAAGCATCTTCTATCGCGTCGCAAGTAGCGAACCAGCGAGTTACTCGCCTGCCACGACGGCAGTGTCGCACTGTCTTAGCATCTCATCTTTTAGCGGCGCAGACGCGACTTCTCCCATCAATGCTTCAAGTCAGCGCGCCAACGCATCTTCTATCACTGTTACCGCAAATGCAATTACGCCAAGTATCGCCGATACACAAATAGTATTTATTTCCGGGTACGGAGACAACAGTACCCATAGCAGTTATAGCGGAACCAACCCCACCTTTACCGAGCGTTTTGATGTACGTACATCGCTGGGCACGGATAATGCCATTGCGCTTGCATCGGGCGCAAAAACAGACACGACGAGCACCGGCAACAGGACGGCGGTCGCCACGTCTCCTGCCGCAGTCAACAACGGCTACCTTATCGCCCTTGCGCCGGGAGCGCCCTCGACACTAAGCATCTCGGGCACCTGTAAGCAGCACGACAACATCACCAACTGTACCGACACGGGGACGGTGCGTGTGGCCGTTGACGGCGTCTTACAGGGGCAAACGCAAGCCACCGTCGCTGGCTCATGGACCATCTCGGGCGTGACCGCCTCTGCCGGTGCCGTGATTACGGTGTTTATCGACGGCGTCGCCTCGAGCGAAGAGCGCGCAGTAGCCGTCACCACGTATGTAGGCAGCGGTGACGTGGCAGGGCTCGAGCTCATCGAAGGAGCGCTCAGCCTCGGCAGCAGCGAAAACCGCACCCTCACTAATGCCAACATCGCGCAGTATGACAATTCGGTATCCGGAGATGCTGATATATTCGACGACGTAAATGCGGGCAACGACCTCACCGTCGATGCCAATAGCTCGATAACCGGCGAATTGCTGTACGTAAAAAGCGGCAATACGTACCGCCCCGACAGCACGAGCTCCGGATTCATGACGACGCACGACCTCGAAAACCGAGGAACACTTCAGACAGACGGTAATACCATTACGCTCGACGGCTCGTGGAAAAATAGCGGCACGTTTACGGCAAACACTTCGCTGGTCACGTTCAATTCTGCTGTCGGCGGAACAGTGAGCGGCACCTTAAGCGGCACGTCTGCGTTCAACAAAGTACTATTTGATGGCGGCGGCGCATGGACGATTCAAAATGCTATGAAAGTATCGGCTGCAAATGCTACTGACACATTTGTGATCAAAAACGGCACGACCACCATCGGCGATTCGAGTGGCGACAATTTGGAAGTAAATGGCAAACTCGTCATCGCAGGAACCGCCGGAGAAATGGGTACGTTGCAAACTGCGGCCCTCCCACAAGGTAGCACCATCACGATCGACCTCAACAACAACACATCTCCCGCTACATGCGCCAACTGCATCATTTCTGTCGGTGCTTCTTCTGGCGCTGGCGCTGGCAGCTTGAAGCTGAAGAAAAACACGATTTTGAGGCTCAATCCTCGATCGACGGCAACAGCATCAGATACCGGTGTCGAAGTACAGTCGACTGGGTATCTGGAGATCCTCGGCAGCCAGGAGGCCACCAACACGGTCGCCTCCCTTACACAAAATACATCGGGCACCACGATCACCGTAGCCGGTACGCCGTTTTCTTCTGGCCAGTGGGACGGTATGGCGGTTCGCTTCACGTCTTCGAGCACGCCAAGCTTCGGCAAAATATACACGGCAACCAGCACGGCAAGCAGCAGTATCACCATCACCGCCGTGACTTCTCCCACCGATTCAGATGCACAGGTACGGGGCGCTGACACGGCCTGTGCAGGAAGCGGCAACTGCACGGTCGATGTTGCGGATACGCTTTTTAGTGCAACCGGTCAGTATGTCGGCAGCTATCTCCACAACATTACCGACGACAAGTACTACCTCATAGCAAGTACGACCGAGGCGACCACCGACTCGGTACGCATCGTCAGCAACTCACCGGACGATTTTGCGACGATGAACGATGGTGACGATGTCGAGATTACCGACGGTATCCGCTCTGGTGATGCGTTCGAGGTCATTGACTACGCCCACGTTACCGCCGAGAGCGGTACCGCATGCACCTCAGCCATCAATCAGGGCGGTGAGGCGTACATCGCTGGAAAGGCGGGTTCAGAAACAGTGATTCGCTATGCCGATATGTGCAATCTCGGCAAGGGTGTCACAAGCAAGTTCGGACTTACCTTCGAGAGCGTGAATGGCGCGGGTGCAGGAGAAGGCGTCACGGTCGACGACTCGCGAATACGTAAGGGCATGCGCGGTATCGCGCTCATCAGTTCGTCGGGGAATAGCGGAGGGAAGGGTATAACCAACAACACTATCGAGAATAGTTTTGATTATGGCCTGCACCTCAACGCCAGTTCCAATAATGCCATTTCGTCTAACCTCAGCTCCGATAACCTGGTCGGTATGCTCCTCGAGGCTAGCAGCAACAGCAATACGGTAGCAAGCAACAAGGTGTCTCGCAGCACCGCACACGGCGTCGCCCTCGTTACCTCTTCGGGTAACTCGGTTACGGATAACAGCATCTTCCACAATGGCACCGTCTACGAAAGTCACCACGGCCTCTTTTTGCTCGGTACTTCCAACAACAACGTACTTGATGGAAACAAGGTGTACGACAACATCACCTGGGGCGTCGCACTCTTCAACGGCGCATCAAACAACACCGTCTCCAACAACGACGCGCACAACAATCGCAAATCGGGCATTGTCATCGGAGAATATGACAACACGATTTTCAGCAACCAAAGCTTCAATAACGGCTATCACGGCATGACACAAGTCTGCCCCAATGCTGACAACCTCAATACCATTCTCTTCAACAATTCGTTCTACCAGAACGATAAGCTCGGCCTCATGCTCGAGAGCGGTTTCGATTGTCTCGCTACCGTCATCCATGACAACTACGGCGGGCAGGGCGCCAACGCCGTAGCCGATCTCTGGATGGCCGCCGCAGGAGCGCCAACACCGGGAGATCACAAGATGGTGCTGTACGACACGACGCTCGCCTCTCCGACCGAGTCCAACTTTACCGAGGTGGCGAACGTAAACGCGTACGCGATATCAAAGAAGCACGACGGGGCAAGCGGCGCTACGCAAATCTGGGGTAAGTACGCGGTACCGGCAAATGATTCCGAAACGCCGCAAAATGAAAGCATCGCAGCGTACAATTATGCAAACAATCTCTGGGAGAAGAGCGCATCGCCCCACGGCTACGCGGGTACGGGAACCGAAGACAGCAATCTCAACTACGATCTCTCTACTGCAACGCTCTCTGGAGGTCCCTACCACTACCGAGCCACAGTCAAGACCGCCGGCAGTGCAAACTGCGCGACCGCAGCCGAGTTTGACGTATATCGCAACAATGTAGACGTGGGCGATGCTACGTGCGGCAGCACCTTTACCGACGCCACGACCGGGGTATCGTTCAAGATCGACGGCGGAGCGACCGGGTACGCAGTCGGCGATTCGTACACGTTTACCGCATGGGACGCTTCAGGCGACAGCAGCACACAAAAGACCGTGACCATGATGCAGGATAAGGACACCTTCACCACTCCTGTGTCCACAACACTAGAACTGAAAGGTGAATCTGCCAGCCTCAATCCTACACTCATTACTCGCGGCGGCACCGGCGGGTACCAGTTTGCAATTAACGGTACGCTCGATGCCGATAGCTACCAATTCGACTACCTCGGCGGTACCGGGCAGAGCGCCGGACTGCTCCTCAACAGCGGCTCGACGATTGCCTCGCTCGATAACGGCAGCTTCGACAACTTCGGGGTAGGCAGCGGCAGCGCCGATGCCTTTGTCCAAGTGGCCAGCTCGCTCATCGGCTCGAGTACGCCCGCCCTCCTTATCTCTGGCACAAACTTCGCAAATTCCGGCTCAAATGCGGAGTGTAACCTCAATGCAAGTGGGTCAGCAGCGGGCTACTGGGAATTCCAGAGCTTCACGGGAGCGTTCGCGGGAGAGAACTTCGATTGTCAAAACGGCTCAGCCGATTCCGACCCGGGCAACTTCGTCTGGACACCGTAGAAAGACCCTGAGGTTTGAAAAGACGCAGCAACTCATTTCCGCGAACCCTCGAAAATGGAGGGTAGATACGTAGAATGGAACTGGAGCCCACGACACTCGACAATTGTCTTCTTCACTTTCTTTACTGCGTTCGCACCTTTAGCAGGTCACACCACTTCCTCCCCAACCCGTCAGATATGTTCGAAGGAGAGAACAGTTTCGACATTTAACGTCTTGGGTTATTGGAAAAATAATGAAAGACATCGGATGTTGGACATCCGATGTCTTTCATGGTATCATTGGGGTATGGATCTGTACCACATTTGCAATCGGGGTGTCGATAAGCGAGAGGTGTTTCTTGATGATGGCGATCGCACACGATTCGTTCATGACCTGTATGTAATGAACGATGTGCATTCGGTGCCGAATCACGGCCGTCATGAGCTAGGCAACATATCAGATGCAGGACACGAACGAGAGCCACTTGTTCATTTGTACGCATGGTGTCTCATGCCCAACCATTACCACCTACTCCTGTCCCCGGTCGACGATGAGCCCGCGAATCTGTCTTTGTTTGCGCAGAAAGTGGGCATGGGCTACTCGAAGTTTTTCAATAAAAAATACAAACGATCCGGTGCCCTTTGGCAGGGGAAACATAAAAAGGTGCATATACAACGAGACGCTCATTTCCTCTATATTCCGTTCTATATCCATCTTAATCCTCTCGACCTATCGATTCCGGAATGGCGTCACGGGCGGGTGAAGGATGTGGACAAGGCCTTGGAACAACTAAGCGGCTATCGCTGGAGCAGTTTTCTCGACTATACTGGAGTAAAAAATTTCCCGTCCCTTATCGACAAACCTCTGCTTACAGATATGCTCGGTTCGCGCAAGAAACAAAGCAAGATAATAGCGGATATCATCGGCGACGGAATATTGGCAAATTCCAGCTGGGCATTAGAGATGTAGAACAATGAGGGACATCCGATGTCCTTCATTGGTAAAGGATTGTTACTGGATTAAATGCGGCGCGAATATCAGGGCGAATGTAAAAAAGAGTAGAAAAAGCCACAATGGGGAAGTTAATACGACAAGAATTACCCATCTTCGTTTGATGAACGTATCGGTGACCCGATTGCTTAAACTGGATGAGTCAGGTCTAGCCTTGAATGCGAAAAGGATAGAAGCACCTATGGCTATGCTAGTTAACCCAACAAGACGGACCATTCCTTCATCGCACTGTCCTGAACCTGCTCCACAGGGCGCCAAACTAATTAAGAGAATGATAAAACCAATCGCAAAGAAAACGGCTGCGGAAAGTGCCCTCATGATACATCGTTTACCGAGCGCGGACTTTGAGTTTGGTCTGCCGAGCCTTATTGATCTTTGGCAGGCGGATCATGAGGATGCCGTGCTTTTCACTAGCTTCGGCCAGGTCCACGTCTACTTCTTCGGGGAGGAGGATGGTGCGGGAAAATGAGCCCCAGTAGAGCTCCTTTTGATAGTAGTTGTCTTCCTCGACTTCTTTTTCATCCTGCCTTGTGCCCGATACGGTCAGCGTCTCACGCGTGAGAGAAATGTCTACAGAATTTGGCTGCACGCCAGCAATGAGCGCTTTCACCACGATGGCGTCCGGCGTCTGGTATACGTCTACCGCTAATTCCCCAGCCACATCATCACCCGCTTCCTTCGGCCAGCTTTCGCCCTTGGTACTGATATGCGCGTGGCGCTCGCCGCCTGCCCCATGGAAAACGGCCGGCGTGCCAGCTGCAAAAGTGTCATCGGAATAATCATCATCGCTACCGCCCGCGAGCCTTGAGAAAAAAGATTGTTTTTTCACCATATATTCGTTTCCATTATACACTAGCTACACACTACCGATGTCGCGGAATGCGTTTGATGAATTCCAACAAGGCGAGGAGCGCTATGAGACCGAGCCACACGAATGCAAAGGTGCGGATCATATGCTCCGGCGCCGTGTTCATTATGAGGAAGTTGAAGAGACCATGCAAGAGAATGGAGAGGATAACTCCGGCAAGGAGATAACGGACGCGGATACGCCACGGTCTGTAGAACGAAAACGCGAGCGAAGCGCCGATCGCAGAGGAGGCAAGTACATGCAAGAGCGTCGCGCCGACGAACCGAAAGTCTCCGGTAATAATCGTTTGGCTAAGCGAAATGCCGGAGAGCGGGGAGAGGAGAAAGAGGGTGTTTTCTGCTGCAGCAAATCCGAGCGCGACGGCAAGCATGTAAATGATGGGATCGATCGGCTCGTCGTTTTCCCTCCTGCGTAGTACCGTGATCCACGCCACGGCAAATTTCATCAATTCTTCGATCGCCGACCAAGCGACGAAGATGAGCGTTTGGCTGACAAGGAGGCCAGCGACCCACTGCTCGATGGGGATCACCAGCCCCACTGCCACCATTCCTGCCAAGAACGCAAGGGCGATCAGCTTGCGCGGCTCAGGATGTTTGGAATCCTCGCGCAGCCAAAACCACAGCCACAAGAAGGTGGGCAATACGCCGCCGCCGGCCGCGATGAGAAAAGGAAAAGCTTCGTCCACTTCCGAATTATTGCACAGTTGGCCATTTTGCGACCATCAGCAATCCACACTCTTTCTCCGGCAGCTCTTGCCAGATCGCTTCGGTGACGAAGGGCATGAAGGGGTGGAGGAGTTTTAGAATTACAATCAGCGATTGATATAATGCAACTGCACGGGACTGAACCGTCTCGGGATTGTTTAAGATGGACTTGCTTTCTTCTATGACCTGGCTCGCGAAATAATCCCAAACATATGGGTATAAAATGCCGATTGCCATGTCGAATCGATATTTTTCAATCTGCGCAGTAACTTCCGCGGCCTTTTGATAAGCCTCGTCTACAATTTGTTTGTCTTGTCCTCTAAGTTCTACTTCTGAAGAAACATAATGATCAAGAATAAATCGCGTTATATTCCATAATTTGTTTGCGAACTTTTTGTAGGCGATAGTTTTTCTTGTATCAAGATTGAGATCGGTGCCTGGCGTGTTGCCCACGATGAGCCCCATGCGCAATGCATCGGTACCGAATTCTTTCGATACCTCCAGAGGAGAAATAACGTTGCCCCTTGATTTGCTCATCTTTTGTCCTTTTGCATCTCGCACGAGACCGTGGAGGTAGACGTGTTTGAACGGAACCTCGCCCGTGACATAGAGGCCGAGCATGATCATGCGCGCCACCCAGAAAAAGAGAATGTCGGCGCCCGTTTCCATCACACTTGTCGGATAGAATGCTTTGAAATCTTCACCGTCTGGCCAACTCAGCGTGATGAATGGCCACTGACCCGATGAGAACCACGTGTCGAAGGTGTCGGGGTCCTTGGTCCAGCCATCGCCGGGAGAATTTTCTTGGATCTTCCACTCATCGTTTTTTTGCCATGCAGGGATAGGTATACCCCAGACGATCTGGCGCGAAATGTTCCAGTCTTGGATGTTCTCTAGCCAGTGCAACAATATTTTCTCGTGCGACTCGGTGAGTATCTTGACACCGCCCTCTTTGACCGCTGCTATCGCCCGCTCGGCAAGCGGCTGCATTTTGACGAACCACTGCGCCTTCACCTGCGGCTCTATTTCGCGAGCGCATTTATAGCACACGGGCACCTCGTGCTCGTATTTTTCGTCGATTTTTACCAAAAGTCCCTTCTGTTCCAAATTCGCGACGATTTTTTCTCGCGCCTCTTTGATATTCATTCCGGCAAATTCGCCAGCTATGGGGAGTAGCTTCCCGCGCCAGTCAATGATTTGTTCAAACGGAAGATTGTGCCGCTGCGCTATCTCAAAATCAATTGGATCGTGCCAGGGCGTGATCGTCATAACGCCGCTTCCGAGCTCCATGTCGATAGCCTCATCCTTGACCACGGTCGCGGTAATTTTCCCGTTGATCCATTCCACCTCGAATTGCTGGCCTTCTTTGTACTCCGCGTAGCGCTCGTCCGCCGGATGCATCACGACGTATTTGTCGCCGAACTTAGTCTCCGGTCGTGCGGTCGCGATGACGAACGGGCCGTATTGGAGGTAGTAGAATTTGTCGGTACGCGTCTGTCGCTCGGTCTCGAGATTCGAAAGTGAGGTCTGATGCTTGGGGCACCAATTGACGATGCGGGAGCCTCGGTAGAGAAGCCCATCATCCGAAAGTTTTTGAAATGTTGCATACACTGTCTTGACCACACGTTCATCAAGTGTGAAAAGTTCGCGCGACCAATCACACGAAGCGCCGAGCGCTCGCAGCTGGCCTCCCATAAACGATTTATTTTCTAGCGTGAAGGTCAATATTTCCTTGTATAGTTCCTCCGGTTCCATGTCGAAGCGCGAACGGCCCTCTTTTTCAAGCTTTTTTTCGTACACCACCTGCGTCTCGAATCCCGCATGATCCGCACCCGGAAGCCATAGCGCCTTCTTGCCACGCATGCGCTGGTAGCGAATCATAATGTCTTCTAGTGTCACGAAAAGTGCGTGGCCGGCATGCAAAGAACCATTCGCATTGGGCGGCGGCATTATGATCGTGAATGGTTCACGATCACCCTGAGCGGAGTCGAAGGGTTGTACCTTGTCGGGGTTAAAGTAGCCGCTGCGCTCCCAGCGGGTGTATACCGCGCTTTCGTGGTCGGCTGGATTATATGGCTTGAGAAAAATCTCGGGGGCTTTAGATGGCTCCATCTCGCCATCCTAGCAGGAAGATGAACCATTTTCGAGGACTAAGCGCGACCCAACCGCGTGTACCGATGGAATCTATCTCTACATGCAAAAAAAACGCAGCGACAGGTATAAGCTGCCGCTGCAAGTGTTGGCTGTCAAACGGAATGACCCTTGTTAAGCTTTGGGGCGTACCCATTTTCGTATGGTCTTGTCCCATACGAGCATGGGCAGCCCGCTCGAGGCAGTTCTTGGATCGGGGCACTGGGTAACACCCCGCTCTAGGAGGAAGCGCTCTATTACTCCGAGTTCTTCCGCGCGGGGCGGCGAGTTCCGCACGGGAGAGGACTTGGTCCGCGGTTGCGGATTGGCAACATGTGGACGCGGAGCCGGCAACGAGGTTCTCCGCACTCCCCGCTCCAGCGCAGGCGTGCGATCTGCTCCAGACGCGCGGTCCGTTTCTTCGGTTGGTTACGATTCGGCTACAATGCCAGAAATAATGTACCCCTGGCCCCATTGCCCCTCGATCTTTGCCGGCGTCAACTGACGCCGCAACTTTGCCATGAGCCCGCGCACCGCCGTCTGCCCAGGAGGAGGGTTATTACCGTACAGATGCCGGAGCAATTGCGCGTGCGGGACAAGTTGTCCCGGCGTCCTTGCCAGACGCTGCAACGCACGACTTTCCTTGGGCGTTAAGTTCACTCGCTTACCATCGACGGCTGCATTTCCCTCCGCGTCGACATAAACCACATGCTGGTCGTCCAGGGGTGTTGGAGTAAGCTCGAAGCCCAGCCCCGCCGCCCATTTGACGAGCTCGTCTGCCGAAGGCTGTTGGCCGCCGCTCTCCCATGCCATCAGCACGTCTGCACTGACACCACATTTTTTGCTGGTCGCCTGCACCAATTGACCGGTTTGTTCGCGCAGCTCGCGCAACTTAAGGATCAGCGAATTCATCGTCCGTCTCCTCTCCTGTCTCCCGAATTCGTGGGTCTCGGAACATCCTACACCTTCATGATTGAGATCAAAAGGTCGCATTTATCATTAATTGCTCACCGCGCTTACACGTTTGCCAGCCTTAAATTCCCACTGGCGCGAAGAGATGCCGGATCGGCGAATTCTTTTTTGAGAGCGTGGAAATAGCCGGCTAGCGCGATCATGAGGGCGTTGTCGGTGGCCCATTCGGGTGCGGGGATGAGGAGTTGGACATCCTGTTCATCGAGTGCTTCTTTGAGCCGTTGTTTGATATGCGTGTTGGCCGAGACGCCGCCGCCAACTAAGACCGTTTGTGCGCCATGTTCCTCCACGGCTCGCAGGGTTTTCGCGACGAGCACGTCGGCGGCGGCGTCTTCAAATTCGCGCGCGATTTCTATTTTCTTTGCATACGTGAGCGTTCGACCGCCGATCACATTGCGCACTGCTGTTTTCAATCCCGAGAATGAAAAGTCGTAAGATTCATCCTTCATCATCGGCCGCGGCAATTCAAGAGGCGACACCTCTTGAATCTGACGCGAGCGAGAGGCAAGCCGTGCGATCTCCGGCCCGCCAGGATAGGGAAGTCCCATCATCCGCGCAATTTTATCAAACGCTTCGCCCACCGCATCGTCGCGCGTCTCACCAATCGTTTTAAACTTTGGCCATTCAGTAATCAAATCCAATTCCGTGTGCCCACCCGAGATGAGTAGCGCAATGGCGGGGAATCCGGACTCGTCGATTCTTAATCCCGATACTTCGTTATATAACGAAGTATCGGGATTTGAGACTATCGCCATGGCAATATGACCCTCCAGGTGGTTCACAGGTACGATCGGAATATTCCATACTGCGCTCAGCGCTTTTGCAAAATTTACCCCGACCCACAGCGCGGGCTCAAGGCCGGGGCCGTGCGTCACCGCGATCGCATCAATATCAGGCCTCCCATGTGTTTTTAAAAATTCTTCGAGCGCCTGAAAAAGTTCCGGTTCTCGCACCAGCAATTCCCGGATGTTCAAGGACCGTCCTTGAACCAATTGGATCAAGGACGGTCCTTGAACAGCTTGAGCGGACTGTGCGAGTACTTCACTTAGAAGCGGGACGAGATTTTTTGCATGCTCGCGCTTGGCGAGATTGGGAAAGATGCCGCCGTAGGGGGCATGAGTCGCGATTTGTGAGTGGAGTGCGTTGCCCAGCACTTGAAATTTGAACGATGCGCCAAATGATCCTTCGGCCTCGATCAAACAAACAGCGGTTTCATCGCACGAGGTCTCTATCCCTAAAATCTTCATATATTAAGCTACAGAATAGCGCAAAGCGAGGATTTACGCTAGAATAAAGTAATCATCTTCCCCTTTATGACAACGAATACAGACATGTGGCGCAGTGACATCCCCATCGGCAAAAGTCCGTGGCGTTTTTTCCTTTTCTCGTCGCGTCCACATTGGAGGGCCGCCGTTCTCGCCATCGCGCTCGCTGGTGCCGCTGCTGCCGTCTCTGCCAGCGTCGCCTATGTATTCAAGCTCATTGCGAACGCTGCGATCGCGATCCGTGTGGGCGGTTCGTTCGACGCACTCTTTCTCTGGTGTGGCGTCTCGATCGCGCTCCTCGCGGTGGCCAAAATATTCTGGCGCGCCGGGGGATTCGCTGCGGCTCGCTGGGCGACGGGTGCCTCCGCTACTGCCCGCTTTGCGCTGATCTCCTATGTGACGCTCCATAGCCGCGCATATTTCTCGGACCGCTTTGCCGGCTCCATCATGAACAAGATCCGGCACGCCGCAACCGGCATGCGCGAGGTCGTCGACATCTTCCTCTGGGAGTTTCTCGAGCTGGGCGTCAACGTGATCGCGAGCTTCGTTATCGTGTTTATCGTGAGTCCTCTTGTAGCATGGATCTTCCTCGGGTGGGTGGTGCTGATACTCGCGATCAACGCCTACATGGGCCTCAAGCGCGTGCCGCTCGCGATCGAAGCGCACAATATCGAGACACTCATCAACGGCGCTACAGTGGATCTCCTGACCAACGTCTCGGCGATGCAGGAGTACGCGCGCCGTGAGTACGAGATCGAGCGCCTGCGAAGCACGACAGAAAGGCGGCGCTACGCGCATTTGCGCAGTTGGTATTTTGGCGAGTGGACGCGGGTTATCAATAGCGCTCTTCTCGTCATCTTCGGTACGGCGATGGTGTTTACCACGGTCGCGCTGGCTCAAGGTGGGTTCGTGTCGCTCGGCGACGTACTCTTGGTCGTGACCATCATCTTCCGCATCGAGGGGCTTTTGCAGTCGCTTGGCTCCAATTTTAATAAATTTGCAGAAACATGGGGCGAGATACAGGAGAGTCTGGAAGAGATCATTGAGCCGCACGAGATACCTGACGCCCCAGAGGCCGCCGCGCTTCAGGTACCAGCGGGCGAGATCGATCTGCGTGACGTGTCATTCTCGTACGGCGGGCACCATGTGTTTGATACCATGAATCTGCATATTCCTGCACAGCAGCGCGTGGGACTCGTCGGTCGCTCGGGAGCCGGGAAATCCACACTCATGCGCCTCCTGCTTCACCACCACGATCTGCAGGCAGGCACGATCACGATAGACGGGCAGAATATCGCAGGCGTGACGCAGGAAAGTTTGCGGGAATCGATCGCGATCGTGCCGCAGGAGCCGCTGCTCTTCCACCGCACCATCAGTGAGAATATTGCGTACGGTAATCCTAAGGCGACGCAAGAAGATGTAGAAAAGGCTGCAAAGCTCGCACAGGCGCATGAATTCATCTTACGTCTGCAGCAGGGATACGAATCCTTGGTCGGCGAGCGCGGGGTCAAGCTCTCCGGCGGCGAGCGCCAGCGGGTGGCTATAGCGCGCGCGATACTAAAGAACGCTCCCATCCTCCTACTAGATGAAGCCACCTCCTCGCTCGACAGCGAGAGCGAAGTTGCTATCCAAAAAGCGCTCGCGGAGTTGATGAAAGGGAAAACGGTAATAGCGATTGCCCACCGCCTCTCTACTCTGCGTGGTATGGACCGTCTCATCGTTCTCGATCGCGGCAAGATCATCGAAGAAGGCACACATGAAGAGTTGGTCGCACGTGGCGGCACTTATGCCGAGCTCTGGCGCCACCAGGCCGGCGGCTTCTTGCAGGATTAGGCATGTTTCGGTTATGCACAGTCTCCTTGTCCCTTCTCCCTTGCCTTCTATGTCGCCAGTGTTATCCTGAACCCATCGTTATGGTGAAGAAAATCTGCTCGGGAGCAACCGCACTTCTTTTTCTGGCGTCACCCTCATTTTCCCTCGCCGCCATCCAATCATTTCCCTCTGCATGCCCCACCCTCGCACGCACGCTCGCGCGCGGTGCCCGCGGAGCCGATGTTTCCGCACTCCAAACGTTTCTCATCGCCCGGGGACTCCTTGCCAGCGATTCTGCTACGGGATTCTTCGGCGCGCTCACACAGACAGCAGTACAAAAGTTCCAAGCATCACAAGCAATCGTCTCGTCAGGGACTCCCGCCTCGACCGGCTACGGCTTGGTGGGCAAAAAGACACGCGCTGCAATCGGCCTTGCATGTACGCATACCAATTACTCCATGAACTCTGCCTCCAGCTCTGCACCCAAAGCCGCTCCTCCATCATCGCTGCAACCAGAGTGTCCTCTCGTCGCACTCCCTATCGGCAAGTCATGCAGCGGCTCATGGAAAGAAGTGAAAGACACCAAAGGCTGCACGGCTTCGTGGCAGTGTGTTGCTCAATAAATATGGATACACTAAAACATATAAAGCGACTCCAGATGTACACTCTTCTTTTTCTTCTTGCTGTTGCGTGTATGTTTGCACTTCTTCGTCCAACTACAGCATCCGCTGCGTGCGGGACATTGGCGAGCGGCGCCTCGCTCACACCAGGGCAATCCATAGTTTCCTGCAACGGTGCATACACCCTTGCTTTCCAAACCGACGGCAACGTCGTGCTCTATGTAGGAAAAGTATTCACCCCAGAGTACGCGCTCTGGAGCACCAAGACAAATGGCGAAGCAGCAACCCTCTTTGCCATGGAAACCGACGGCAATCTTGTCCTTTACAAAACAGGATCGCAGACCAACGACAATGCGCTCTGGGCGTCCGGATCAACACCACCAACGTTGAAGTCTGGCGGTGGGACATTCGGTAAGCCTGGTTATCTTGCCGTGCAAGACGATGGCAATCTCGTTGTCTATGCGACGTCTGACGCCTCTGTTCTGTGGGCATCAAACACAGTACCGCGAGTGCTGAAAGAAGCGTGTGAGGTCAATTTGCCGCTGGATGGATATACGTGTTCACACATAGCCCCTCCTTCAGCCTCTTCTCTCACGATGGACGATCTGCAGGCGATCTTAGAGGAGCAGGGACCGAATACCCCCTACGTCGAACTCTATGGAGCTTCGGCTGATGGCATTGGAATGGACGGCCTCAAAATTGTTGAAACACCCATCGGAAGCACCTATCCGTATCTTGGAGTGTTCCACCAATTGGTGGGTAGTGCTTTTGACACCTATGCCGCATATTCGACCGATCTCAAGACGTGGCACCTCCTCGGAACAATCAGGGGCGGTACTTCCGGCCAACCAGATATCCGCATTTTACCAGACAAGTCGGTCTTGGTGGCGTACGAAATGCCATCCTTCTTTACATCGCACATTACCGTCAAATATTACTCATCGGTCGATTCATTCATCACAAATCCGTCGGGTGCGACCGCCACCATTGATCTGCCGATGGTACCGGGCAACCAAAACAACGGAACTCCCGTCTTTGGCACGATTATTTACAATGGCAATATCTATGATTCCACGATACAGATCACGCATCACTGGAGGAATCAACGCAGTATGGATCAGGTCGCCATTGGATACCTGACCAATTTCAGCAGCTGGACATCTTCCTCCGATAATGCAGTCAACAACAAGCTTGCCGCGCTCGGGCGCCTTCAGGTAGGCGATCGTGACGTATTTCAGGTCGGCGACACGGTTTATGAGATAGTCGAGGCCAACGCCCATGAGCCTATAGGAAATTCGGGCTGGGATACCTGGCGTAACTACCTTATCAACAGAGGATCTTCAGGTTTGGAGGTCCTGGATACGCGCAAGCTCGTGCCGATAATCCCGGGAGGTGCCTACTCGCTCGGCAATCCCACCGCTTCATTTCTCCATCTGCCAGATGGTCGCCCAGCCCTCGCATTCACACACTACTTATTTTATCAAGGAGCAGCCAACACACCGGCCGGTCCGCACTTGTATGTGTACCCACTCAGCACTTCCTACATTGCCCCCACATCCACCACCCCAACCCCTCTCCCTCTCCGCACCGGCGCTCTCACCGTCACACTCACCGCCAACGGAGTCACTAACCCCACCGTCGCCGAAGGTGATTCACACACTCTGGAGTGGTACAGTGCCAATGCCTCATCTTGTACGCTCTCCTACTCGCTGCCAGGCGTAAGCACCATAGGAACTATCTCACTAATACCAAATGCAGCAGGGAGCGGGACATCGCAGGCCGGCGGTACGCGGACTATCACCTGCATCGGTACCTACGGCACGACTATCACAAAGACCATAACGATCACGGTAACCCCCCCCATTACCGCAACTTCAAACTACCCCCGCGGCTACATCGAATCCTCAACCTACGCGACTATCACCGGCTGGGCGCAGGACCAAGACATCCCGGACTCACCGATCGATGTCCACTTCTACATCGACAAGCCACCCACAGACACCGACTTCTCTGGCTACGCGGGAATGGTGAGTGCCAAAGACTACCGAGCCGATCTGTGTAACGAAATCGGCTCCTGCAACCACGCTTTCTTATTTACTGTTCCTGCAAAATTCAAAGACGGCCTAGCGCACACAGTCTATGCTTACGGTATGGATGAAGACGGTGTCGGCGCTCACAACCTGGCACTCATACCATACGCAAGCACATCCAACATATTCCAATACCTCGCTGCTACCACGACCACATCCACCGCCACCCTCACCGCAGGTAAGCAGTCCGTAGTCTCGGGCGAGACTGTCATCCTCGTATGGGAATCCACCAACACCTCATCGTGCACTGGAACCAACTTCTATACGGGAGGAAAGAGGTTCGGGTTAGCGGGCCCCTATCCGAAAGCTACTACCACCTACTCCATCACCTGCGCTGGGAACGACGACACCTCGCCTACAGCGAGCGTGACCGTGGGGGTCGGCGCCGCAACCACCAACATATTTTATCCCCGCGGCTACATCGAATCCTCAAACTACGCGACTATCACCGGCTGGGCACAAGACCGAGACATTCCCGACTCTCCGATCGACGTCCATATTTACATCGACAAGCCACCCACCGCCACCGACTTCTCTGGCTACGTGGGAATGGTGAGTGCCAAAGACTACCGGAGCGATCTGTGTACTAACGCCGGTTCCTGCAACCACGCTTTCACATTTACTACTCCCACAAAATACCAAGACGGTATTCTGCACACCGTCTACGCCTACGGCATGGATGAAGACGGTGTCGGCGCGCACAACTCGGCACTCACCCCATATTCAAGCACCTCCAACACATTCAAATACCTCGCTGTTACCACCAGTGCCCCCACCATCACCTCCATCTCACCCTCCTCCGGCTCCGGTAGCGTCCCCATCACCATTACGGGCACGGGCTTCAACGCCACCCAGAACCTCGTCTTCCTAGGAGGAATCGGCGGCCTGTGCGGTCTCTCGTACCTCACCTCGACCGCAAGCGGCACCAGTATCGCCTGCACGCTCGGCCTCGGCGGCTGGTCAGCAGGCACCTACTCGCTCACCGTCAAGAACGTGACGACCGGCCTTACCTCCACCGGAGTGAACTTCACTGTCAGCGCGCCGAGAGTCCTCTCGATTACCACTGTCTCTCCGACCTCC
>DATDWX010000034.1:0-45980 GCA_036517335.1 Minisyncoccota bacterium
AGGGTTGCCCCATTCGGAAATCTCCGGATCGCAGGTTGCTTATCACCTCCCCGAAGCATATCGCAGATAAACCACGTCCTTCATCGCCTTCTTCAGTCAAGGCATCCACCACACGCCCTTACTCAGAACTCCCGTAAGGAATTCTGAGAACCGCGTATTCACCCCGCGACGGCATGAGCCGTTTTGCGGGGTTTGATCCATCATCGCGCACCGCTGCGCTCCGACGAATCATGCTTCGCTGCCTACAAAACAGCGAAGACTTGCTTTCTTTTTTGTCCAGCCCCACTTTCAACTCTCGAAAATGAGGGAATGGGACGACCAAGATTCACCCTCATATAAATCGGGCGAGATGCGAAAACCCGATAATGAGGCAAGGTCGTCCCACCCTCAACCCCCGCGAACGAATTATCGCGAGAGCTGAAAGTGGAGCTGGATTCCTGCATCCCGTTTCGGAAAGACCTCCCATGATTCTCATGAGGAGAACCGAAACGAGACGTTGTTTGATTCTTTTATTTGTTGTCGCTCTTCGTATGTCAACGAACCTTACATACGGTGCGCTCTTCCGAGCAAAGAAAAAGGCCGCTGTACGCGGCCGCGTGTGCAAAGCTTTCGCCTCGCTTATCGCGGCTGCATAATTAAGCTGTTTCCGAACACCATATGTAGAGGTGAGTATAGTCGAGGCAAGAGCTAGTGTCAAATTTCGAGCCCTTGGCTTAAAATGGGGATGTTCTGTGGAAAACAACCGCCCTGGTTATCAAAGCCTCTTGCCGAGCAGCTGATCAAGCAGTGGCTTTACTTCAGTGTTGTAGGGATCTCGTTCTTCATCAAACGCTCTATTTTCTGTATGCGCCCCGTCCCATACCTCATCCACGTGACCCTTGTCTGCTTTTTCTCTTTCTAAAAGCGGATAATAGAGGCGTTCAAAAACAGCACGCCGATCTGCTTCCCGCAATTCATGCCCGTTTAATGTCACCTTTTGAACGTAAGGGTGATAGTCGCCCCTCTTCTGATATTCCATATGTAGGGACAGGCCGTTGACATTTCCATCTACCGTCGTTTTCTGTTCGTCATTTCCCAGCTCATCAGTTTTCATATCGAGCCGTTTCAGATCTTCGAGTGGCAATGACTCTCCTGCCGCTTTTTGCAACGACTCATTTCGATGCTGAAGACGCGCATCTAAACCAGACTCCATCGACATAATGGCATCAAAATTATGGTATGCCACTAGTGTCCCCCCCCAGAGAAAAACGCAAATCGGTTATCCCCACTCCGAAATGATAAAACTTCCCTCTCGCGGAATCCTTTCCAACATACACTAGCTTCGCGCTATAGCGTAGTTTAAGTGTATGTATCCGTTCTCAATGATTTTCGGCCAATATTTCCTCGGCTTTTTGAAGGTCTTCGGGTGAGGTGATCTGTATCCACGATTTGGCGGTTATGGCTTCAAGTGGGATTTTGAGATGGTCGGCGGAGGCGAGAGCGGTTTGTGGCAGGCCAAATTCTGGAGAGCCCGGTGCTTTGGGCACGAGCGGGTGGGAGAAGATGCGCGTGTCGAGTTTGTAGACACCTGCGCTCATGAGGCCGGGGCCGTCGTCGTGCTTTCCTTCTACTACATCGGTAATGCAACCTCTCTTGTCTATCTTGATCTTGCCGCCCTCTTTGAGCGACTTTGTTTCCGCTACGAGCATAGCCCAATCTTTGGCACCCGCGATGCGGGCAACGTCATCGCGAGCGTAGATGTCGTCGCCGTTCATCACAATGAATGAATCATCGAGTGCGTCTTTCGCCGACCACAGAGCGCCCGCGGTGCCGTGCCGCGGCTCCTGCTCCGCATAGAGAATCCTCCGGCCGGAGTGTTCTCCTCCGAAGCAGTCATGGATCATTCCGCCCAAGTACCCAACGACGATGATGACTTCATCCACGCTGTCAGGCAACGCATCAAATGTATATTCGAGAAGTGGCCGCCCTGCTACCTCAAGCAGGCCCTTTGGCCTGGGTTCCGTGAGTTCTCTCATCCGTGTACCGCGCCCTGCCGCCAATATGACTCCCTGCATATCCACAGTGTATCAAATCGGCAAAATGACGTGGCCACCCTTTCGGGTGGCCACGCACTAGAACCTATTCCCTGTCTACCGGCAGGCAGGCCTAAAACCTAGCACCTAACTTTGGTGATGGTGTGCGATCTCCGAGCGCACGCGCTCGATCGTGCGTGAGGCAGCTTCTTTGCCGCCGAGACCGAATGCGAGACCGAAGGAGAGGGCGGCGGCGATGACAACTCCTTGGAAGAGAGTCTGGATGAGATCGGTGCCGATGCCAAGCTGGCTGAGGGCCGCAAGTATGGCGAATGCCATGATGGCCCATTTGGAGATGCTGCCAGCGAGGTTCGCTCCGTGCGCCCCTACCGCTTGAGCCGAATGGGTGACGATACCCCGCACAACTTCCGCGGAAATCGCTCCGATGATCACCATCAAGGCCGCTACGATGACCCGTGGGAGGTAGAGTAGTATCACCTGCTGCAAGAACACTGTGACCGAGCTAAGACCCAAGATGTCGAGCGATGCTATCAAGAAGACCAGGATGACGAACCATTCGACAAGCGTGCCGAGAAACTTTCCGACATTCAAGGTGAAGCCAGCGCGCGCCGCCGCTTCATTGAGCCCGGTCGCTTTCAGGGCCTCGTTGACGCGGAGCGCCTTCACTGCCTCTACTACGACGTGGTAGAGCGCAACCCCGATAATCCAGCCGATGACGAACCAAATGAAGGCCGCCAGGATGTTCGGCAAGTACAAACCGACAGTGTACCAGAGATTCCAGAACGATCCCTGCACTGCTATTGTTGATTCTGAAACTATAGGCATAAAATACTAAAAGGATTAATAAATTGTTGATAAATACCGCCGACCCTTATTATCGCCTAATAATAGCGCGTTATGGTGCGCGCAAGCCCTGCCCACGGCCAATCTGTGGATACCTGCAACCGACCCGGCAAGCAGGCAGGTCGCTCCATCAAAGCAATTTTGTGCGATCAAGCAAAACGAGGTGTGGGTAGTCGAGCGTATCGCGGATCAGACGGTCTTGGATGGTTAGGCGGTAGCGGAATTCGGGCGTTGAAAAGGCCGCGTAGCGAATCTCACGACCGAACGAGGGTTCGAGGTCGCGGATGGCTTGGTCGAGCCGCCGTTCGTTCCAAGTATCCGCCGCAAGGATCAGATCTGCCGGACGCGACGGATCGCCCATAAACGATCCCGAAAGAATAACGGTCGCCATTTTGCCTCCACGTTTCAGCGCTTGCATTAGGAGGTCGTGCCGCACCGGCGAGACTTCGTGGACAAAAGACGAAAGCGCACGAGCATGTTTGAAGTCGGTGTCGAGGATCCACGCAATGACCTTTTGTTTGTTCGCGACAACCTTCTGGCTCGGATTATTCTTGAGCATGATGGAAAGGTTGCCTTGTTTGAGAATGCCCATTTTCTCAAGCGCATGTATCTGCCCCTCCGCCACGCGCGCCGAAATTCCTGCACGCTTCGCAGCATCGGCGAGTGTGAGCGCCCGCGCGTCGCTAAACACAAACACGCGCAGGAGCTTCGCTCGCATATCGTCCCCGATCAGTTGCGCCAAAAAATCTACCATAGGGCAACTGTAGCACATCCAGTCGCTGGACAATTTTCAGCTTATTTCAACGTAACTTTTCCGCCCGCGACTTCAATCTTCTTCTTCCACTCCTCTGCCTGCTCCTTCTTCACACCTTGCTTCATCATGACAGGTGCGCCTTCCACCATGGTCTTGGCCTCTGCGAGGCCGAGTGCGAGAACTTCTTTCACGATCTTGATGACGGCGATCTTTTGATCGCCCATCGCGGTAAGCTCCACGTCGAATTCATCTTTCTCCTCAGCTGCTGGGCCAGCTGCCGGACCGGCTACCGCCGCTGCCGCTGCCGAAACCCCCCACTTCTCTTCGATCGCCTTGACGAGCGTGTTGAGTTCGAGAACCGTCATTTTTTCCACTGCTTCGATAATTTGTTCTTGAGTCATAGATTAGTTGGTAGTTGTTAATTTTTAATTTTCGCCACTTCACTCAACGCAACCGCGAACCGCTGCCGAGGGGAGTTGATGATGTTTGCGAACATACCGCGCAAGACCTGGAGCGAGGGAATAATTGCGATCTGGCGCATTAACTCTGCGCCGACTGCCTTGCCATCAAAGATGCCGCCGAGGATCGAGAGCTTGCCCTCACCGAATTCTTTGCCGAATGCATGCACTCGTTGAGCCGGTGCAGTGGTGTCACTACTCGTCACCGTATAGGCGATTGCGACCTCACCCTGCATTGGGGCACCTTGCGAGTGCCCGAGGCCCTGGAGCGCGCGGCGGATCAGCGTCTTCTTGGCCACCATGTAGTCAAGCCCATCCTCGCGCATCGCGCGGCGCATCTTAGTCTCTTGCGACACGGTAACGCCGGTGAACCCCACGAAGACCGCGGTTGCGCCCTTCAGCGCGCTTTCGAGTTTGCGTACAACGTCCTCTTTCTGCTTTCTTGTTTTTGCCATACATTAGATTTTCTTAGCGAGTACTCGAGCCTTAGAAAATCAATGATCCCGAGCCTTCAGGCGAGGGAGGGAAAATCATTCGCTTTGCTCTTTCCTAACAAGGCTCCGAAGAGTGTTCGACCTCGGCAGGACTGATTCTACCTTTCGGCAGATGCCCATCCCGACGCCTGTTTGGGGTCGGGACCCCGACCTTGCGTCGGGGCTTTCTCTGGCCTTGTACGATGCATCCTATACGAAATTCACCAGCCGTCAAATGCGCGATCAGGGCTGGGTGCCAAACAAAGCGGCATATGCTGCCGCGGCGGTTTGAAGCCTCTCTTGCTTTATTGTATACGAACTTACGGCGTACGTGATACTGAAAGAAAGGCTGATGAATAAAACGAAACCAGTGAGAAACCTCAAGAATGAATTGGTGGGGGTGGGCTGCATTCCTTGTATTGTATAACAAATTTGGTGACGTTCGATACACGCTCCTAGAGCGCTTCTTCCTCCGCCTCTATCTGCGCGGCCAAGTCTACGAGACCTTGCGCTTTGGCATTCGCGATCGCTGCCTCATAGGCAACCTTGGCATCTGCCATGCGACCTGAATCACGATAGAGGCGCGCGAGCAGTACCTGCAGGTCATACGCCTTCGGATTTACAGCTATGCCTCGCTTAAGGATATCTTCCGCAGCCGAAGTGCCCTGCTTGTAGAGCTGCGTGTAGAGGGTAAAGAGTGCCCGATACGCATTGACATCGCTCGAACTATTTTGGATCTGTTTGAGATAGTTGGATTCTGCCGCCTGGTAATCGTGTATGTAGTTCATATAGAGGTCGCCCAGGTTGTTGAATGAAATGCTATTACCCGGCCACTGCTTGGATACGTACTCCCATACGATGCGCGCACTATCGTAATCTCCGGCCGTTTCGTGGAGTCCACCGAGCTCTATCCATGAACTCATGTCGTAGGCATTGCTGGTGAGTGCCGCTTGGACGAGCGCGAGACGGGCATTGAGGACTGCACGTTGATCAACACTCACTGATGAATTAAACGTCAGGGGGAGCTTGTGATTTGGTGCTGGAGGCGGAGTCGAAGCTGGGGTCGGGTTTCCGCTCGGGAGAATCTTGATTTCATACTCGCCGCTGCCCTTTGCCGACACCGACCCAACACTGGATGTGGCACCTACCGTGGACGTCGTCGAGGACGCAGGGGTCGATGTGGATACAGCAGAAGTCCCCGCTGGCACTAGCCCAGACCTTGTGGCGTAGAAAAAGGCGCCAGCGACGACCAGCAAGACTGCTGCACCAATACCCAAGTTCGTTCGTGTGAGCATTGGGGAATAATACTCGAAAAAATGCCAAAGCAAAAACCCCGCGTTAAACGCGGGGTTTTTTGCTTGCCCGTCCGCTAGCTGACCGCCAGGAGATGGGGTGCCTGCGTTGTCGCCTACCTACCGGCAGGCAGGCCGCAAGCGAGAGATACAACTTCGAACTAGTCAGACAAGCTCTGCGAGATGCCGGAGGCCGGGAGGCCGTCGACACCTTTGCCGCTCGTCCAGTCGTCCGAATTGATCGCCGGAGTGGACGTCGAGTTCGGAGACCACACGAAGTTGCGTGCAGCATCCAGCGTGGATGTAGCAGCGAGCGTGGAGAACGTGTCATCGCCGAGCAGTTTCGTCGTGACTCCATCCGATCCTGTGCCCATGCCAGTCATCGTACCCTTCAGCTCGAAGTAGTACGTTGAACCGGTCGGGATTTGGATCGATCCGGCCGTCGCGTTGTTCGCCGTGAACTTCACGTTGCTCGATGTGGTCGTGCCGCTGATGGCAGAAGCATTGAACAGGTTGTTCGGCGCGTCATTCGGCAGACCCGAGAATCCTGAAGTCGTGTAGACGTACAGACTCATCGAGGTGTAGTTGAGATCCGCAGACGACGTCGCGAAGTTGAAGGTCAACTGCTGGATGTTGATCGGACCAGCAGGAGAGGCCTTGATCGAGAAGCGTAGCAAGCTTCCCGCAGAGATCGCTGTTGAGCTCTGGGTCTCAAGTTTGACCAGCGCCGGGAACGACTGGAAGAGCCGTACGCCCGCAACTGCAGTCAAACCAGAGGCGCTGCCGCCGCGAACCGTGGTGCCAGACGAAACGCCTGAACCTTCAAAGTTCTCAACGTCAATCTTCACCAAGTCGCCCGGCGTACCGATCGGGTTTGTACCGACGGTCGCGAGGGTGCCCTTGATGATGAGCTTGGTGTCTACGTCCTTCGGCAGACTCACCGCCGTTGTCAGGGTAGACGTGGCGGTCGTCGCATTACCCGTGAAGGTAACGTCGCCGACCTTGGTGATGCCGTCGCTAAGGTAGATTCCGAGTGTGCCGAGGTCTTGGGCACCCGTCGGTCCTGTGTAGGTACCGTTGGTGAGCGTCAAGCCGACTTTCGTCAGATTTACTGCCTCGTTGGCTGGCTTAAACTTGGCAACCCCGAGGGTTACACCAGTCGTGCCACCAGCTACGAGCGCGTAAGCCGGAGATGTGGAGTCAGTCCCCACCGTGACCGAGCCAGCGGATGCGATGGTCTGGCGACCAGCCTGCGACGAGTTGATCGTCGCGCTTGCCGACACACCGGATGTCGCACCGGTAAAGGTAAGTGTGTCACCCGAGTAGGTCTTGAAGCGGTACGAATCGAGGGCCGTAGCCGAGCTCGCTACCGTGCACTTCAACGTGAGACTTGTTACCAAACCCTTCGTAATGTTCAACGAGTTGTTGAGTGAGAAGGTCTTGGTGTACGTCGTGGCTGCAGTGGTGGTGGCATCGTTCAAACTCGTGAATGAGTTGACGATGTTGGAGCCGTAGTTGAGCGAGGCGCCGGTCGAGTCGTAAAGCTGACAAGCCGAGAGACCCGTGACCGTGGCTCCCGCCGCTACGAATGCCTGATCTACGTGCAGTGGGATCGAGTTGACGCGTACGTCTTCACCCGAGGCCGAAGCGTCAAGCTGGACCGTCGCAAAGAGGACGTCTTGTCCACCCGCGACGATAGTCTGCGCAGCCGGAGTCGTTGAGAGCGAGACGGTGAGCGCCGCACCGCGCACCGTCATCGTGTTCATGTTGAATGAACCCGCGCCCGAGAGCGATACGGTATTGCCCGTATTCTGACCCGTAATGTTGGCCCAGAAGCTCGAGCTGGAAGGATTGGTCGAGACGACGTACGTCTGGCCGTTTGCTTCACCCGATCCTACTGTGCCTTTGATGCTGTACACGTGTCTGGCGGTCGGGAAGGTGACCGTGTTGCTGAATGTCAGAACCATGTCGCTAGCACCACCAGTGCCTTGCGTAGCATTGACAGGCCCAGCGACTACTGCACCGTTGGCGTCAACGATCGAGACGTTGGTCAAGAGACAGTTAGATGTGCAGCCGTTGGATGTCGTTGCGACATCGAAGATCATCGTCTGCACCGAGACCGCCTCACCGAGGAAGTTGGTGGCGAAGCCGCCGATCGGCTGATTGGGGACGGAGATCGCGATGTTCTGCGCCGCGACTTCCGTCGCGTTGGAGATCGTCGTGAGCGTACCGCCCTGGATCGAGACCGTCGAGCCTTGGAACCATGGTTGGTTGGTACCGAGCAAGGCAGTGCCGTGCGTCGAAGCGGTACTGATAGTACCGGTCGTCGTTACGCTCGGTGTGATGCCGTAGCCGTAGGTCTGGCCGACGATGTACACGTCTGCCACTTTGTCGATGTCGAATTCGGCGATGCGTCCGGCGGCGTTGGTGCCGACGAGATCGCCCATTGCGTAAGCGTCAGCCGAGAAACCTTCCTTAATGAGGAGGCCGCCCGGGATAGACGATGTGAGGTAACGACCATCGGTGGAAAGCACGGTCGGGTACGACGTGCCGTTAACGACTGTGACGATATTCGCCATGTCAGACGGAGACGCCGAGCCGTTCATGCGCCAGCGGATCGAGAAGAGTTTGACGTCTTCTGCAGAGCCCGCGGTGAAGCGAACACCGGAGAATTTAACTCCTGTGTCGCCGATGTTTTTCGTCTGCGCTGCGTTGGGATCGAACGACGACAATGCTGCCGTTACTGTACCGATCGTAAGCGTGTTGTTGAGTGTGTGCGATGCGCCCTTTATTGGGAGCGAACCCGATACCGGAACTGTGGTGTTGACGCCGATTACATCTACCGAGGCCACCTGGCCCGTGTAGCTAGCCAAGCTTGAGGCCATATTACCCGAGACCGTCATAGTCATCGAGGCTCCTGCGGCGAGAGTGAACGTGTCACCCACGGTCGCTTGGTGATTGGCATCGAAGGTGCGGGATACGCCGACCTGGAGGCTGTTTGAGTCTACCAATACGACGCCCGCGAAGGCTGCGTCATCCGCGAAGCCGGTGCGTTGCACCTGCACGCCGGTGATCGTAACTGTCGCACTGGAGTTGTTGGTAAGTGTGAATGTGGTGAACGGAACGCGCGCTGCACCTTTCGGGGCGAGCGAGTTGGCTGGCTGGGTGCCTGCCGAGACAGAAACACCAGTTCCTGTGCCCGTACCTGTTCCCGTGCCTGTGCCCGTGCCTGTGCCCGTACCTGTTCCCGTGCCGGTTCCTGCGCCTGTGCCTGTGCCTGCACAGAGTGCGTTGGCTTGTGCGCGTGTGGCAGCGCCCCAAACACCCGTACCAGTTGAGAGGCCGAGTGGCGTGAGGATCGCAGCCGCGTTTGCGTTCTGGAACTTGATGACAGCCGCCTTCGTCCTTGCGCCGAAGTACGACGTCTCGTTGCCAGGACTACCCGCGCCTGTGGCCGCAATCACTGCGCTGTGGCCGTTAAGGAATTGCTGAACCCACTTTACTTCCCCGCCCGAGGAACCCATTTTTGAGTTCATCGTGAAGGTGTAGCAGCCACTGCCGGACGAGGTTGAACTCGATCCCTGCATTGATGCGATCTGTGCGAGAAGTGAATTGACTTGTGCCTGAAGGTCGGAAAGCTGGTCAGCTTTCGCGGGTTGCGCGAATGCCAACGAGAATCCAAGGATCAGAGCGACGGTCAAGAGCACGCCCGCAACGTATTTTGTTGCTAATGCTTTACTCATAGTTTGTATTTGACCTTTGTACCCGTCACTTTCTAAGAACCCCAGAAAGTGCCGGGCCGCACGCGCATTCTTTCGACGAGAACGCACGCACGTATGTTGTGTTCCCAATCCTTCTTAAATGAAGAATTGAAAAACTGATAATTTTGCTAGCCCCTGATCCTCCAATACTATTTTAATATTTGGTCTCGGATCAGTGGAGTAGCAGTAAGGGAGGGTAATGGAATTCGGTCATGCAGAATGATAGCGGAACATGATCTGTCGGTCGGGATCGTGCACGCCCAGCACCCAAAAGGTACAGGTGCGCCTTTCATTTTCAATCCTTTGTAATCTTCACTGCCCTAAAAAGAAAAGGGCAGCTACATTCATTTCTGACGACACGCACGCCGCCAGTTTCGTATCAATATTTTGCATTTCAACGAACAACCAAGAGCACGCAACAAGCGGCTCTTCGTTTGCCTGATGATCCTAAAAAGAGGATCATCAACACAATTATATACGCAAGCCGGCCGAATGCGACTACCGGCAACTCGACGTTTTGTGGATAACTTGTGTGTAAATAAGGTCAAGCCGAGCGGCTTGATGACCCTTATCCAACCTCACAAGTCACGGCACAATAGCCTAGCACAGAACGAGAGTCAAATACCCTGACGCGCGAAGTTGGCTATACTTTCATACACTTAATCGGATATTCACAGCCCCCATGCTCGAGATATACACGCCCATACACCCCTCTTGCAGGAAGCCTAAAGGGGTATCACTCATACGATAGAGTAGCGGCTCCAGCGCCGGAGGCCTGTTCGACGTACCAGACCACGCCCAACCAAGGAGGCAACCTCCCGTTGTACCGTTTTTTCGCTGTATTCCGGGAGATTTGAGGCTATGTCTCGAATATTAAAATCGCCCCCACTACGCAGCAGAGTCATGATGCCATGCGCACGCTCTGGGAGTGCAAGCGGCTCAGTATAGGACACATCGCCACTGTCCTTTAAAGACAGTTTGTCCTTTATACTTTGCCTGTCCTTAATGTCCTTTATGTGTCCTTTACGAACCTCTCGAACGTCCAATAAATCTTCTCGTGAGAATTTCACGCTTTCAGAAAGGGCGGATCGTTGCGCCACTGCAATGAAGTTGCCGAGGTCATCGAGTGCTTCTGAGGCAGATTCGGCATTCTGGGATGAGACAAAGCCAGAAAATACCAGCATGTTCATAAACGAAATTAATAGACGGATTGTCGCATGAAATTCATTCGCTCTTGAAGATCCCACAGCGCGCATTTGGTCTCGCAAGGCAAGAATTTGTGGCAACACAGATGTTGCAATCCGACGCGTCTCGATTCGGAGAGGTTCATCGGCAGGAATGTGCTTGGTAAGCAGAAACAGTGCCGCAACAAGGCGCTCGGCCCTTCTATAGGCGCGCTCCCCCGACCGGTTCTCTCCAAACGGGTCCGTCCGAACCTGCGCATCCAGAAACTTTGATAAAATGCTTAGGTTTGTGTCCTTTGGGATGTCCATAATATGTCTGTTACATGTCCCAGAGCTGTCCAATATAGCTCCTCGCGTTCATTATATATAGGACAACGGAGGTCAGCAAATGCGTCTTTATCCTCTTTTAGGTGCGGTGGCTGCGCCTTCGCGGGCCGTGGTATCATGAACGCATGAATCCCGTTAGAAGCTCCGAAAAATTTCTCACGGCGGTTCGTGCGTATTACATTTCATAATTACTATGGCTTTTAACGGGATGAAAAAAAACGGTGGCACAAAAAATGGAAGAGCAAGAAAATCAGAGCGCGATGACGAAGAAGATGCGCATGAGCATTACATCTCGAGCGAAGTGGTGCGAGGAGTTGGGGCGATTTTTTTTGTCGCGGCAGCTGGATTCCTCACACTTGCTGGTCTCGGAGGTGCTGGGGCAATCGGCGTAGCATCGTACCGGGCGCTCACCGCGCTCCTCGGCATTGGCTACGCCCTCCTTCCTATCTCATTCATGCTGCTCGCGGCCGTCCTGTTTCGATCATTCGAAAAAGTGTTTGGCTGGGTTCAGGTTTCTAGCATAGTCGTTTTTCTTCTCGCCGCGCTAGGACTCATCAACCTTGCTTTCCGCGGAAGAGGTGGCGTATTGGGGAGCATGGTTTCGTCCCCACTCGTTGCTGGTTTTGATACCCTAGCAACCGCAATGTTCCTCTCCGCGTTTACTATCGCAAGTCTGGTTATCGCGTTTAATATCCATCTCGGAAACCTTTTCTCCGGTATCGGGAACGTCAGTTCGCTCTGGCGTAAAAAAGATATGTCCGACGTGGATGCAAGTATGATCGTTGGATTGCCGATCGAGGAAACGGAGCCTATAAACGCTGCCGCGCTTGCCGAGACTCCCGATGAGGAAGATCTACAGGGGGGTAAGCTAGCCGGGCCGCCCGTGCGGCGATTTACCGACAGCGCGGATGGCAGCCTACATGCCCTGCATGCGCAGGCAGGTTTCCCCATCATCGCCGCAACGGGTAGCACCTATACACCGCCACCTCTTTCGATCCTCGCGAAGAACAGGGGAAAGCCGGAGGTGGGCGATGTGAAAGCAAACATGAATATCATCAAGCGGACGCTTCAGAATTTTGGTATCCAAGTAGAGATGGACGAGGCATCGATCGGCCCTACAGTAACGCGCTACGCTATGAAGCCCGCCGAGGGCGTGCGGCTCTCCAAGATCGTTGCCTTGCAGAGCAATCTCGAACTTGCGCTGGCTGCCTCTCCCGTAAGAATAGAGGCGCCGATCCCAGGAAAATCGCTGGTCGGCATTGAGGTGCCCAACATTGCACGCACCACGCTGGGCCTCGCCCCCCTCTTGGGGGACGCGAGCTTTGCATCTTCCGATCGGCCGCTCATGATCGCGCTTGGTCGCTCCATCACCGGCCACGCGCATTTTGCCGATCTAGCTCGCATGCCACACTTGCTTGTAGCTGGCACCACGGGTGCGGGCAAGTCTGTTGCCATCCACGATTTTATCGTTAGTCTCTTGTATCGTTGCGGACCCGAGCGATTGCGATTCATCATGATCGATCCAAAACGGGTCGAGCTCACGATGTACAATTCAATACCCCACCTCCTCACGCCCGTCATCACCGATGCGAAAAAGGCCATCCTCGCGCTGAAATGGCTCGCCAAAGAAATGGAACGGCGCTACAACATCCTAGAAGCGGAAGCGGTGCGTGATATCTCTTCCTATCATGAGAACGTCGTCCGCCCCGCCTTCGCCTCGCAGAAGCTCGGCTCCGGCGAGGCGAAGCCCGCCGACCGAGCGAAGGCGGGACGAGAAAGCCCTATCGAAGCAATGCCCTACATCGTCCTCATTATTGATGAGCTTGCCGACATCATGACCGCGTACCCGCGTGAGCTTGAGGCCGGTATCGTGCGGCTCGCGCAAATGAGTCGCGCGGTAGGAATTCATTTGATCCTCTCCACACAACGGCCATCTGTGAAGGTGATTACGGGCCTCATCAAGGCCAATATTCCTGCGCGCGTTGCCCTGCAAGTGGCGAGCGGTATTGATTCGCGCACGATCCTCGACATGGGTGGTGCGGAAAAATTACTCGGCGCCGGCGATATGCTCTTCCTCTCCGGAGAAATGTCGAAGCCGCGGCGTATCCAGGCCTCATTCATTTCGGAAAGTGAGGTCAAGAAAGTGGTCGCACACGTGGCAAAAGGTGCCGAAGGGCAGCTCGTGTCTGAAATTGATTTCACAGATGCGGGCTCCGCCAGCTGGCGGAGTGGTAGCGGCACTGACCCTATCTTTGCTTCAATGGATGTGGAGAACGGGGACGACGATGAATTGTATCAGGATGCCAAACGAACAGTGGTCGAGGCAGGCAAGGCATCAACTTCTTATCTGCAGCGTAAGCTTGGCGTTGGCTACGCCCGCGCCGCCCGCCTCATGGATCTTCTCGAAGAACGCGGTGTGATAGGCCCCGGCGACGGCGCTAAAGCTCGCGAAGTCATCGGCCTGTCCGGCCAGGGAGCAGGCAACGCGGACGAGCTCTCGCGTGAGCCGCGCAAGAAAGAGAGCGAGGAAGAATCCGTCTTCGACGCGTAATATGCATTCAGAATTTTCTCTTCACTGTTCACTGTTCACTGTTCACTAAATCACCATGCTTCCATACCGCGACAGCAAATTTACTACGGTGGCGCTTGTCGTCTTCTTCATACTTGCGCTTGCTTACACCCTCTTCGAGGCGCGCGGTATTATTCTTGGCCCAACGATCACCGTCTCTGGAGAAATCTCGGAAGTACACGAACAGTTCGTTATGATCAAGGGACAGGCGGACCGCATTTTCTCGCTTTCCATGAACGGTAAGCAGATCCAAGTAACTAAAGAAGGTGCCTTTGCCGAAAGCCATATTCTGGCCATTGGCTACAATAGGGTCGTACTTGAAGCCAAAGATCAGTACGGCCGCTCTACAGAGCGCGCACTCGAGATCATATACACTCCCCCCTCGACGGATTCTCCGCCAGCTGGCGGATCACCGCAGACAGGCTCCCAGCCTTCGCAAGATGCTACGGCGGGTACGGCGGGGCAAGCCCCTTCGACTGATTCTACCGTTTCCGCTTCATCCACCGTGCCACTGGCGCAATAAATTCACTTCGCTATACTGCCTCCGTTGGGAATTACTATCCCGACGCCTGCCTGCCGGCAGGCAGGCTCTGGTCGGGACCCCGACCGCATAGCGCGTCGGGGCTAACTACCTCACTAAAGAACTACCCCTATGGCTGGATTTAAGAAAAAAGAGAAAGCTCCATTAAAAGAAACGGGCAAAGGCACCGACGCCGATATCGAGCGCGCACTCTCGCAAATAAAAACAAAATTTGGTGATGAGGCGATCATGATGCTCGGTGCGCAGCCCAAGGTGGATGTGAACGCCATTTCCACCGGCTCGATAGGGGTGGACTGGGCGCTCGGCATCGGTGGATTGCCACGCGGACGTATCATAGAAATTTTCGGTCCGGAGAGCTCGGGAAAAACGACACTTTCGCTCCACGTCATCGCCGAAGCACAGAAAAAAGGCGGTGTCTGTGCTTTCATTGACGCTGAACACGCGGTGGATCCGGAATATGCAAAAAAAATTGGCGTAGACATCAGTTCACTTTTGATTTCTCAACCAGACACGGGCGAGCAGGCCCTCGAGATCGTGGAATCGCTCGTGCGCTCGGGGAAAATTGACGTC
Organism: Minisyncoccota bacterium; assembly: GCA_036517335.1. Lineage (GTDB taxonomy): Bacteria > Patescibacteriota > Minisyncoccia > Phycocordibacterales > UBA2100 > UBA10103. Next base: position 14,806 of record DATDWX010000034.1, read on the forward strand.
ATTGTAATAGACTCCGTCGCCGCACTCACACCCAAAGACGAAATTGAAGGCGACATGGGCGCGCAGCATGTGGGCAAGCAGGCCCGCCTCATGAGCCAAGCGCTACGCAAACTGACCGCGATCGTCTCGAAGACCAAGACCGTCGTCATTTTCATCAATCAGATCCGCATGCAAATCGGCGTGATGTTTGGCAATCCGGAGACGACGCCGGGCGGCAAGGCGCTCAAGTTTTATACAAGCGTACGCCTCGACATCCGTCGCATCGCCCAGATCAAGAAGGGCGACGAGGTGATGGGCGGCCGCCACCGCGTAAAGGTCGTAAAAAACAAAGTCGCGGCTCCCTTCCGCCAGAGTGAATTCGACATGCTCTACGGAGAGGGCATCTCGCGCGAGGGCGAAGCGCTTGCCCTCGGCGAAAAATTCGGCGTTGTGCAAAAATCGAGTGGCGGGTCATACGCTATGGGAGAAACCAAGATGGGTCGGGGGTATGATGCAGCGCGCACCTTCCTTCGCGAGAATAAACCGATACTTAATCAACTCCTCAAAGATATTAAAAAAGGACTCGCTGATGGTGGAGCGGTGAAATCGTCTAGCGGCGGTTCGGAAGAGTAGGCTCCGTGCATGAACATCCGCCCTGCAACAAAGGACGATTGGGATGCCATTCTTGGTCTGATAGTGCAGTATCCGGAGCAATTGATGCAGGATCACTTACCCGATCCGGGAGCGTTCTTTGTCGCTGTAACGACAGACCCTTCGACAAGCTCAGGGCAAGTCGTCGGTTGCTGCGCACTCGAAGTATATTCGCAGCGTCTCGCCGAGATCCGCAGCCTTGCAGTTGCAAAAGAATTTCAGGGCAAAGGCATCGCAACAGCGCTCATCGAGCACTGTTTGGAGGCAGCAAAGAAAAGAGATGTCTATGAGGTACTCACGATCACGGGCGCGAGTACCCTCTTCGAAAAACATGGCTTCGGCACTTTTAGGAATGAAAAATACGCGCTCATCAAAGTCCTCGGCTAGACAGAAAGAATTTTTTGCATAGAATACCGCGATGGCGATGCTTGCATACAATGAAGTCCTGCCGAAGCGACTCATCATCATGGATGGCGAGCCGTACGAGGTGGTCTCGGCATGGGTGTTTCGCAAACAACAGCGCAAGCCGGTGAATCAGGTGAAAATGCGCAATCTGAAGACCGGCTCCATGGCCGAGCAGACGTTCCACGTATCGGACAAAGTGGAAGAAGCTGAAGTGGAATCGCGGCTCGCGAAATTTATTTATGAGAAAAATGGCGAGTGGTGGTTCCATGAATTAGCTGATCGCTCAAAGCGCTTCGAACTCGAGGAAGGCCAGATCGGCGACGCTTCACAATATCTGAAAGCGGATACGGAAGTGGATGTGCGCTGGTTTGAAGGCGAACCGATCCAAGTGAAAATCCCGATAAAAATGGATCTGAAAGTAAGGGAGGCGCCGCCAAACACCCGCGGCAACACTGCCCAGGGGGGCAACAAAGTGGTCACGCTCGAGACCGGCGCCTCCCTCAATGTGCCGATGTTTGTCGAGACAGGCGACGTGGTGCGTATCAACACCGAGACGGGTGAGTACGTGGAACGTGTATAATAGAGATCGCCCTACTGGAGGAACTCCAAATGGAAGATGGCTGGGACCGTATCAATCGGTTTCTTATGCTCTTCGGCTTGCCCGATGACTCGGCGCAGGTTATTGCGATCATTCTTGGCTTAATCGCGATGTATGGTGTCGCGATAGCGCGAATATCATTTCCTCACTAAAGAAGGGGCGCATTGGACTGCGAACGCAGTCCCTCACGCTTTTACTTCTGGACGTACGGGAGAAGCGCCATATAGCGCGCCCGCTTCACAGCCGCCTCGACCGCGCGCTGTTGCTTGGCCGTGAGGCCAGTCCTCTTGCGGCCCAGAATGCGACCATGCGGATTGATGAATTGCTTCAAGAGATCAATGTCTTTGTAATCTACGTGCCGGATGTCGTTCTGCGTAAGGATGTTTGCCATATTTAGAATGGAATGTCGTCGGGATTAATATCGTCTTTAGGATACTCGATACCAGCTCCTGCTCCACCGCCGCCCATCTCTTCCTCTTGCTGCGGCGATGCTTGTCCGTCTTCATTACGAGGGCGCGCTTGCCCTGAGCCCGTCGAACGGGGTCCGAATTGCACGCGGTCGGCCACGATCTCGGTGCGATACTTTTTCTCACCGTCCTTGCCTTCCCAGCTTCGTGTCTGAATGCGACCCTCGATAAAGACCGAGGAGCCCTTTTTTAGATATTGCGCGGTAGTATCAGCCTGACGTCCAAAGACCACGATATTGTGAAAATCGGTCTGCTCTTGCTTCTTGCCCTCGCGATCCCGAAAAACGCGATTGGTCGCGACACCAAAGGAGCACACATTCATGCCGCTTGGGAGCGCCCGCACTTCAGGATCGCGTGTAAGGTTGCCAAATATAAGTGCTTTGTTCAAATACATGTTAGTTTTTCTTATGAGCGGAGCGAATTAGAAATAACTTACACCCAGCACCTTTTAGACTCGTCCGTGCTGTAAGGAGGATAATATCTGCTGTGAACATATTGAGCAAGCGGCGTTTGAGTTGTTAGAAAAGGTGCTGGGTCAGTTCGATATAGTCGCTCGATTACTCGCTCGTTATCTCACTGAGCGCTTTCTCGAGTTCTGCTTCCGAGATCGGCGCTGATGTCTCTTCTACGTGCCTTGGGGCAGCTTTAAGAATATCGCTGCGCTTCACGTCGCGCAAGACCGCCGTCTTGAAGCGTGCGCGCGTCTCCTCCCTCACCGTTTGGAACACTATCGAGCGCAAAATACCCTGGTGAGCAGCAAGCCACACTTGCAACACCTCCGCCGTAGCGATAGGTGCTTCAAATTTTATCCACCCGAAGTAGCCTCGATCGATCTCCCCTGCCTTCCCACCCGCCTTGCCCGCAATCGGGTACGCGAGCTTGATCAAGGATGGCGCGCCCTCTGCTAGAAATCGGCCCCCTTCCTTTTCGATGACCGCGCGCACTTCAGCAACGACGCCTTCCACCTCTGCTTCTTGCGTGTCGGGAGCGACGTGGTAGCCGATCTCATACACGCGGGAAATCACCTCCTCTGCCGAAGTGTCGGAAATCACCATCGTATCTGCCTCTGCCATATGTGCGGGCACTGTATCACGGCCTCTTTAGGGCAGCAAATCAAAATCGGCCCACGTATGCATCTTTAAAGTTCCAAGAATTCCTTGATCGTAAGCCCGGCTTGTTTCAATATTTGCTGGAGAAGGTTGCGGCCGATCGTGTTGCCACCGTGGATGGGAACAGAGGTCATGCGTTTCGTTATCGGATGAAAATAATACTGATGACTTCCATGCGATTTTGCATACCTGAATCCAGCCCGGATCAGCTTGCGTATTACTACACGCGCCGCGAGCACTGGAATAATGCTCATGCAAAAACCGGCATCTTCTCTGCGCGAGCGGTAAACCGAACATTCCCCTCCTCCACTGCTTCCGCAATGACACGGGCTTCGATAGCGCCGTCAATACACTCTGCGATCATTTTTTTGGCATGAGCAAAGTTCTTGCCCCACGACACGGCTCCCTGCACCGTGGGTGCGACGACAACATACCCGCCCATATCGGCTTCGGGTTCAAATACAACCTGAAACGATCCATAGCGGGTCTTGACGGTTGCCATTTTTTTCACAACTCGTTTCATGTCTGCGATTATAGCATATTAACGAAAAAACCGGGCGCAAGGCCCGGCGAGGTAACGTAAAAGCATTGTATCCGGGTCGGATGATTCGTCAATGAACATTGATACGACCCTGTGGATTCAGGATCAGGCGTGCTTCCAAAGTTGGCAAATCAGGGCATACTTGAAGCATGGAACTTGTCCGTGGCTTTGAACAAATACGAAAAGACGACGCGGCCATTGCTGGTGGAGAACGGTACCCGACACCGTGCCCCAAAACAAACTCATTTTATACCCTCGGCAGGCCTTGAACTCGCATCTTCCTCATCAGAGGAGAACGGTCCCAGACATCTATTATCCGACACGGGGTCTGAAGTGCTTATTATCTCTGTAAAATAGTTGATACAAACTCATCTTGTCTTCGCCCCACAGTAAATCTTCTTTCCTAAAAAATAGCTTATCCATTAAAGTTTCTGCCCGAGCCCCTGCGCTCAATGATAAGATGTCCCTGAAATATTTATATGTATAATCGATTGTATCTAAATCTTTCAACAATGTCCTGGATTCACCTATTTTCTCTAAAGAATCCAAATAACGAACTCGGTATAATTTGTAAATACTCTCTAAAACATCTCTATGCTGTTCAATTGGGAAATCTATTCGCAGCTTTTCAACCAACGTATCTATAATTCTAACAATATTATGCGTCTCATCCCCTCTCCATTGTCTTATGTGGGTGATAAGATCCTCACGGTCTATGCTCTGCAGATAAAGCTTAATGGAGTTGTCCAATAATTGAACGGCTACCTCGGAAGCAGAATTAAAAAACCAATCAAAATATAACTTTCTAACTGACAAATATTTTAAATCATTTAAAATAACTGCGGGTACAATTTTTTTCTCTTTTTCGGTCATGTTCAAACAAAACCAAATCAGTGATTTTAGCCAATCAACAAGGAGGGGAAAGTGGCGCAAGCATGTCTCCGGATATTAACTATTAAGGTAACCGGAGACACATGGCTCTAACCACCAATGTACCTTGTGCATCTTGTGTTGTGGTCTGAAGAAACACCGAAACATCCCAGCTATATTTCGAAGTGTCCGGACGACTGCTAACTGTCCTCCAGTTCATATCACCGCCAGTCAAAAACTCCGGACCTCCTGCGATTGCGATGTCGTTTGTGCTAGTGCAGCCAACGCCAGTAGTTAATCCAGTACCTCTTGGGACCGTCATTACTGGGGTCTCAACAAAATAAAAATCACTATTCTTTAAGGATGCCCCCAGAGGCCCTGCAATCCCATCCCCTTGATACTGCGCCGTCCATCGCATTGTTTCAATAATTCCTGTACCCACAGAGCGTATTGATATGGTGTCGCCCGCACTGAACGCTACCGAGTCGGTTGTATCATTACAGGTTGTCGCAGAACTATCACCGCTAATCGAACAGCTGACCGCCGTCGCCGTGCCATTCTTCATGACGGTGAATGTGAGGTTGGGCGTGGAATTATGCTTTATGTGGAAGTAAAACATCGATGCGGTACCTGATGCCGGTAGAGTTTGTGCGGCATCCTGTTCATTTGCAGCAGCCATTAACGTGGAAAGTGCGGGGAAAAACACAGTGCAATTACTGCACGGGAACTCACCGCCGCCGCCAATAATCGTGAGGTTACTCGTACCTGCCGTCCCGGTATCGCCTTTTTCTCCCTGCTGCCCCTGCGGGCCAGTAGGGCCCTGTTTGTTCCACACGATTTTCGTCTCGGTTTTGGTACAATCGCCGCCCAGAAAGTTGATGATGCGTACTGATCCGTTTTTATTGTTTACGCAGGCGGTAACTTCAGTATCTATAGACGCTATCGCAAAACCAGCGAATAGAAGAATAGGTACGATGGCAAATAAGACCGTTGTCGGGAACTTTGAAGATCGCGCCCACTCGACGACTTTATGAATCATCTCCATAGTGCCCCCACAATACGCCTTTTGCGCGCGGTGGCAAGTTGGATCAACTGATGCCGAAGATGCGGTGGGCGTTGGTGAATAGTTACGGATGATTTTCATGCATTCTATTGGCTATATGATAGAATGCCACCATGGTGAAAAAGCAAAAGAAAATATACTTGATCAAAACCAAGTACGGCAGTTTCAATACTTCTATTTGGTATGATCATTCTGACAAACTGTACCTTGTGGAAGTGCCGAGCTTCGATAGAACGATGACGCAAGGTTCGACGCTCGTGGATGCCAAGCGTATGGCTAAAGACCTAATTGAATTGCTCTGCGAGGTCGCCTTCGATGAACAGAAATTGGTGATCGACGACGAACGGCGTGTTGCTGCTCGGGGTAAACTTTCGCACATCGCAGGAGCCATTGCCGTTGCGGTATGAGCATACTTCCGATGCTTCGCGCATCGGAGATCATTCGGACTCTAGAAAAGGCCGGCTTTACGGTCGTTCGGCAATCGGGATCGCACATGCAGTTGCGCCACCGCGATGATCCGGAACGGCATGCGACGGTTGCGATGCATTCCCGCGACATTTCGCGAAAGAATCTGCGGAGCATTTTGCGACAAGCAAAAATATCGGTACCGGAATTTCTGCATTTGCTCAAAAATTAAACACGCGGCGGGTGTTGGTGAATAGTTGGTCGCGGACTTTTTCGAGGTCTTCGCCGCGGATCTGGGCGATGCGGGCGACTATGAGGGGAATATTCGAGGATTCGTTGCGCTTGCCTCGGTGGGGCACAGGGGTGATGTAGGGGGCGTCGGTTTCTGAAAGCAGCATGTCGAGTGGCGCGTTTTGGACCACTTCGTCATAATCGTGCGTGAAGGTAATGACGCCGGTGAATGAGAGAGCGAATCCAATATCTAAGAATTTTCTTGCCGTTGCCCAGTCCCCTGCAAAAAAATGTACGTCGCCTTGTACATTGGCATGCGCTTTCAAAATCGTGAGTGCGTCGTCGTAGGCGTCTCTGATATGGAGCATGAGCGGCTTCCCCACGGCATTCGCCAATTCGATCTGCTCGATAAATGTGCGCTCCTGCAGTTTTTTCGTATCCGCTTCAAGGCGGTAGTAATCGAGTCCGCACTCGCCTATCGCGATCGTGCGAAGATTTTCTGCCAGCGGTCGGTACTTTGATATATCAAAGTGCTCACTGCGCGAGGTAAACGCTTTTCCATCGCTACCAAACTCTTTCGCATCGTGATACGACTTCGATGTGTGAATCGGGTGCAAGCCTACCGAAGCATAGATGTGGTCATACTTTTCGGCAAGCTCCACCGCCGTAGTGGAAGTATCCTTCTGCGTCCCGACCACATTCATCACCACACCCGCGTCCTTGGCGCGCTGTATCGTGGCTTCCCTGTCGTCGTTGTAGGCGACGAACTGCACATGAGTATGGGCGTCAAAATATTTCATCCTGAATACAATACACTGATAGCCAGGAGCGACACAACGATGGCGATGCCTTTGCGTATGTTCATGTGTTCTTTGTACCACCAGACCGCTAACACAATCGGTATCAAAATATAGTGAGCTTGGATAACATATACGATACTCACGAGCCCCGTCGAGAGCGCCTCGAAAAGCGTGTACGTCGATGCGAACGCAAGTATGCCTGTTATAAGACCGAGGGAGATGTCGCGCCTATCAATGTGGGAGACCATGGTGCGCACGCCTTTTTGTTTCGAAAGGATAGCCATCGAGCAAAGCGTGCCGGCTAGTTGTGCAGCGCCAATAATGAAGAGTACGTCCGATGTGCGCACGAGCGCTTCTTTGCTGAAAAGGACAGACACAGAGGTCAGGATAGTGGATTGCACCATGAGCACGAGGCCGAAACGAAGATTTTTCTGTCGATGATGCTCGCCAGCAGAAATGAGGAAGAGCGGTACCGTGAGCGAGAGTGCGATGCCGATATATTCGCGTAGAGTGAGTGCATCGCCGAACCACACCACCGCGGCAACGACAACGACCAGCGGCCCGAGCAATTTGTTGAGCGGGAAATAAATGACGCTTTCGATGTGTTTGAGCGATTCTATGCGGATGTAATTGCCAAGCGAATGGATGGAGCCAGCGAAAATACCGAGGAGAGCACCGAGAAGCCAGTCATGCGGCCACGGGTGCGCTATCAGAATGAGCGCGGCGATGGCACCCGAGATGCCGTACATCATCATGCCGTTGAACGCGGCATCGCGATGCTCATGAGCCACGATCTTGGAGATAAAGACTTGTGCCCCAGCGGAAATGGTCGCGGCAAGCGTCCAGAGAAGCGTCGTGGTGTCCATGGCTATTCCTTCCTCGGGAACAGATTCTCAGGTTTTTTGTTCTCACTTATTGCAAGTTTTATTTTTTCGCTTGTATAAGGCATAAATGGTTCTAGCAAAACTGCAATTTCTGCAAGCTGTCCGAGCAAGTATGTTAATTGCTTTTGACCGGTAATTTTATTGGTTTTGACAACTTCAAAGGTTCGCTGCTCGTGAATTAATCCATCCAAATATTGCATGCGAAACCATAAATGATCCACAGCTTTGTTAAAATCAAAATTGTAAATGTCCGTCTGTATTTCAGTAACATCTTTCAAGTCTGTAATATCCGGCGGTGCGGCAAGGTGCGTGGAGGACATCTGTAAAATACGAGCCACAAGATTCCCCAGCCCGTTGGCAAGATCGGCATTGTATGCCTCCCTGAATTTTTCCATCGTGAAATCGGAATCCTCAAACGGCTGGATGTGCCGCGCAAGATAATAGCGTAGTGCGTCGGTGCCGTATTCTTCCACGATCGCGTACGGGTCGATCACATTGCCGATTGATTTGCTCATTTTCTGCCCGCCACTGGTGATGAAACCGTGGTAGACGACGCGCTGCGTATTGGGCAATCCCGCCGACATGAGCATCGCCTGCCACATGATGGATTGGAAGCGCACCTGGTCTTTGCCTGCGAGTTGCAATGTCTCTCCACCTACCCAAAACTTCTCGAATAAATTTTCGGAAGCGGGTTTACCATGAGCGGAATCGAAGGGCCACCCCAATGTCGAGATGTAATTCGTGAGCGCATCGAACCACACATACATCACCTGCGAATCGTCTTCTGGTACCGGAATGCCCCAACCCATGCGCGATGTATCGCGTGAGACGCTGAAATCCTCGAGCCCACCTTCCACGAAATTGATAGCTTCTTGTCTGCGCCATTCAGGCACGATGACACCTTCGCGCCGTAAATATGCGAGCAATTTTTCCTGATACGCGCTCAAGCGAAAAAAATAGTTCTCTTCTTCAATTTCTGTAAGATCCATCGTCGGGTGGTTTGGACATTTCCCGTCAATGAGATCACTTTCCTTGATGAAGGCTTCGTCTCCGACGCAGTACAATCCTTTGTATTTTTTCTTGTAAATATCCCCAGCCGCGCTGCAACGTCGCCACATTTCCTGCGCGGCAGCTTTGTGCTGCGGATCAGTGGTGCGAACGAAGTGAATATTGGAAAAGAGGTTGAGCTTCTCCTTGAGCATGCGGAATTTCGCCGCGTACTCGTCCACATATGCTTGCGGTTCCTTTCCCTCCTCAAGCGCTTTGCGGTAGATTTTTAGACCATGCTCATCGGTGCCGGTGTTGAAAAAAACTGACGTGCCTTGCAGTGCGCGGTAGCGCACGTAGATGTCGGCCTGCACCAGCTCCAGCGCAAAGCCGATGTGGGGATCGGCGTTGACATACGGCAAGGTGGTTGTGAGATACAGCGACTGCTTCATCCCGTTAGAAGTAGGACGCGGACGAGTTTGCGTAGCCACAGTATGGTCTATTACAACTTATAAAACTGATTGCGCATATAATATGGAAAATCCTGTGCGTCCGCGACTTCTAACGGGATTCATGTTCATTCACTTGCATGTTCACGGAGCCGGCCGCTTTCGTGGTCGCGTGCCAATTCACGGATCGTGGCCGCGATCGGCACCGAAAGGATGACGCCAAGAAAGCCTGCTAGTTCCGCACCCACAATGAGAGCGAGTATGACCAAAAGCGGCGGCACACCCACGACGCGGGTGACCACCAGTGGATAGATGAGGTGGTTCTCAAACTGCTGGGCTATCACGTACATTCCTACCGTAAGAAGACCGAGCAAAGGGCCACCAGCGGCGAATGCTATCGCCACAGCCGGCACTGCAGCGAGCGCTGGCCCAAACACCGGAATGATCTCAAAGCATGCAGCAATAACCGCAAGAACGAGTGCGTGCGGCACGCCGAGTATCGTAAGCCCAAGGTAGACCAAGACACCCATGATGACCGCAAGCAGCAACTGCCCTTGCATCCAGAGACCGATCTTGTGCTGCGAACGGCGCCAGAGACCAAGCACATACGATTGGTGAGATTTCGGTGTGATGACACGAAGGAAATCGTCGACACCTGTTTCGACCACTGCAAAATAGAAGGAGAAAATGATGATGAGTATGAAGGAAAAAACGCCGCCGAATACGGCCGCGATCGCGGCAAAGGTATTGCTAAAGATCAGGTCGAAGCCGAGTGTGCTGCGAATGCCCTCCAAGATATTGGCAGAAGAGATCGCCTCGCCTCCCGAAGGGCCGCCAACGACTTCAGCATAGTGTGAAATGATGCCTGCCTGCGCAAGCGAGTCTATGTACACCGGCATAGCGCCCACGAACTCCGCAAGATCATTGAAGACCGAGGGCAGGAAGAAATAGAAGATGCTGAAGAACACGGCGAAGAGCACGAGATAGACCGCGATGACCGCAAGAATGCGCGGCACCTTCCGCTTCATCAATCCGATAACGGCAGGCTCGATCGCTGAAGCAATCACGATCGCCGTGAGTACGATGAGCACTGTCCCGCGCAGTACAAAAAGGAGCCACGCCAGCGCGATAATGAGCACGGCCTTAATGATCGTGCCCGCAGTGATCGTAATATTCATCCCTCGCCCCATCATGCGCCAATCCTAGCACGCCCAGGACTAAAATCTTTAGTGCTGGGCACGCAGCGAGTGCTGATAAAATCGGCTTTATAAATTGAGGCGTGAGGCAAGCTCACCGATTGAGACACGCTCCTGCTCGCCCGTATCGCGGTCGCGCACCGTGACGGTGTTGTCTTCGAGCGTTTGGAAATCTATGGTGATGCATGCAGGTGTGCCGATCTCATCTTGGCGGCGGTAGCGTTTGCCTATGTTACCGTTGTCGTCAAACTGGATGCTGGGTACTTGAGACTTGAGGCTGGAATACACTTCGCGCGCTTTCGCGACGAGTTCCGGTTTATTTTTCAACAGTGGAAAAACAGCTGCTTTGACGGGGGCTACTGCTTTATTGAATTTTAAATACGTGCGCGGCTCACCGCCTAGCTCGTCCTCGGTGTAGGCGGAAACGAGGAGTGCAAGGAGCGCGCGATCGACGCCAAAAGACGGCTCGATGACGTGCGGCACAACGCGTTCGTTTGTTTCCGGATCAAGGTATGAAAGGTCCACAGTCGATCCCGCGGCGTGTGCCGAAAGATCGAAATCACCGCGGTATGCGAGACCGAAAAGTTCTTTGCGACCGAATGGAAAATCGAATTCGAAGTCGATCGTGCGCCTGGAATAATGCGCACGCTCCGCATCCGGCACCTCGAGTTCGTGCACGAGCGCGCGATCAATACCGACCGCATCAATATAGCTATATATCGCTCTATTCCACTCTTCAAAACTTCCCTCCCAATCATTGGGTCGAACGAAATACTCGATCTCCATCTGTTCGAATTCGCGCGCACGGAAAATAAAATCCCGCGGAGCGATCTCGTTGCGAAAGGCCTTGCCGATCTGCGCAATGCCAAAGGGCAATTTGGGGTGCAGTGAATCCACGACATTCTTGAAATTGAGGAAAATGCCGCCGGCCGTCTCCGGCCGCAGATAACTCGTAGTCGCTTCGTCTCCCGCGCCGACCTCTGTGCGGAACATCGTGTTGAATTGCCTGCCATCGTCCATAGGGTCAGCAAACCCGCTCACGTGTCCGCTCGCTTCCCACGCACGCGGATGCATGATGATCGCGGCATCGAGCCCGTACACATCCTCGCGCTCTTGCACACACATGCGCCACCAGAGCTGTTTGAGGTTGTTCTTCAACTCCACCCCAAGCGGTCCATAATCCCAAAAGCCACTAAAGCCGCCGTAGATCTCGGAGCCAGGGTAAATGAATCCCCGCCGTTTGCAGAGGGATACAATTTTTTCCATGCTTTCGTCTTTTTTTGCATCCGCCATAAGTCGGTTACTTTATCACCTTTGCGTTGATGGAGGTAAATCCCGGATCGCCAATGATATTCGTCGTCACATCGGGAGCGCTTTTCTGCACTGCTTTGCCCGTCGAATCATCGGTGCCCGTGAGCGTAATGCCCTGCAAGAGCTTGGGCTCGGAATCGATCTGCGAGGTGGAGGGCGTGAAGCCCAATTCGATCACAACTTGCCGGGGCGATGTGCCGTTCAATCCCACGCCCGCCTCGATATCCCCGACATCCCACGTAAACAGTCCGGTCGTGCCGTTGAAGCTGACCGTCTCGGACGCTGGCAAATAGTGATTGCCGACGAGGCGCGTGTACGGCGGCAGGGTTGCCACGACTTTCCCACTCGTGATCTTGTTGGTCGTATTGGTGATCGAAAGGACGACAGCGTAGGTCGTCTCTACACCCGCTTTGGGCGGCATAGGGCCCGATGCGCCAAAGGGATCGGTGAAATACAAGCCTTGGCTTGCAAATGAGAGATCACTCGCGACCACGATTTTCTGAGAAGCGGTTGATTGCAAATTTTCTGGGACGCCGCTCTCACCGAGTCGCGTGCCCGCGGCGGAGATCGATATGTTCAAGACCGGATTTTGTATCCCCTGCAGATCTTGCGACGAGGGTACCTGGAAGGTAAAGCCGAGTGTGCCCCCTACGCCAGAGTCGAGTGTTGCAAGCGTACCGCCGGTCGTAGTTTTGTCCCAAAGGACAGCATTGTCTGTCGATCGGTAAAAACCGTCTTCACTATGCACAGTGGTGCCGTCTATCGAAATGCCACTAAGCCGTGCGACGATGACGGCATTCTGGATCGCGCTCGAGAGATTATTTTGGTACGCGACTGATATATTGACTATGTCGCCGGGCTTAACCGCGACAGATTTCGCACTCGGAGCATCGTTGACTGACACACTGATTGCAAGGAACGGTTGCGCGATCGCCACGGTAAGCGAGGTGTCGGAAAGTGGTGCCTCGATCGCGCTCGACGTAGCGCTCGTCTTCGTACCTCCGGTGAAGTGGAAAACGCGTGCGTCACCCACTTCACCAGAGAGCACGCCATCAAGCGTGATAGTTTTTGTTTCACCAGGCGAGAGCACTCCCAATTCCCACAATCCCGCAGAGCTGGCGGCAGGATTTGCCCCGGTCTGCTTGAAACCGAAAGGATAGTCGGCGTGGAGTAATACGTCGGACACGGGTTGGTTGACATTGGACGACACGGTGATGGTGAGGCGCATCGGCTGACCGGAAATGGTTTGTGTGTTGCCGTCCACCGCGACTGTGAGGGGGGATGAACCAAAGACAAAACCGTATTGCGATGACGCGGTGAAAATTGTATTCGAACTGGCAAGGCGATATTCGAGCTCGGCTTCGACGGTAGCATGCTGCCCCGCAGCACCTTGGTATACCGCGGGCAGCTTCACGATGAGAGATTTGCCCGGCGCTATCTCCCCGAGCGAGACGCGACAGGTCTGGTAGGTGCAGCTCCCCTGATTGAGCCGCGTCCCTGTGGGAAACGTGGTGACCAGGTCAGCGAGCTCGAGGGATTCTCGATTGTGATTCGTAACGGTGATCACGAGATCGGTCAGCTCGCCACCCGCGATCTGTGTGGGTCCAGTGATGGCGATGTCTATATTTCTCGAGGAGATCGCCGAAGCACCCCCGAAGAACAAATAGTAGGCAAAAAACCCGAGCGTGCCGACAAAAAACAACCCCGCGGCGACGAGGATCCATCCCATGATGGCGCGGGCGCGCGAAGGTGCAGCCGGCCGCAGCAACATCGCATCGAGCGGCAGAGACGTCGGTTTCTCACTTTGTGCAGCACCTTGCTCCCAGTCTTCGGGAATCTCCTCATGTCCTGGGTCTAACTTGCGGCGCTCCCGCGATCCTAAAGTGTCGCCAAATTTGCGAGAGTACATCGCCCGCCGTAGTCGCCCAATCTTCTCTTCCTCGTGATAGGGAGGCATCAACAAAATTGTATCACGCAAAGACCTCTCAGAGCTTTAACATGTAGGGATTTGTTTCTACAATCTCGAACCCCAACTTTTGGTACAAATTATTGGCGGCAGTGCGCGCTGGACTGCTCGTTAAAAATAAATTATTGAGTGCTTCTTTGCGGGCCACGTCGATAATGGATTCCATCAATTTCTTACCAAGTCCTTGCCCACGATACTGCTCGTCGACTACCACATCTTCCACATAGCCTATACGCTTTCCGACTTTGACGAGGATATAGAGCGTTGCTACCCCAACAATGTGTCTGCCGTCTTTTGCAACAATGCACACCGCCTTTTCATTCGCAACGGTGTCCCGAATGTCGTAGAGGGAACCCGTATGCTCGGCGGAATTTCTGCGAAGCTGTGCGATCAATCTTAAAATATCTTTGAGGGTGTCTTCATTCGCTTCTGTCAATCGCTCAACAGTGATCATACAAAGAGCCTACACTTACAGCTGCGTTTCCGCAATCGCATGATTGATGGATGAAAGCAATTTATCGCGCATAGTCTCTGCTTCGAGCAGATGCTCGCCAGTGTATGCCGTGTGTGTAAAGAGTGCGGTCTCAAGGGCTTCGGAAGAGAGATAGCCGAGCGCGTAGAGCGCGCGCGCCACGCAGACGATCTCGATCGTGGGCCAGGCTGCGCATGTCTTTTGCATCAATGCCGTGTGTGCCTCCGAGAGCGCGGCAAACAAATACTCATTCTTTTCTTCTCCTTGGACGAGGCGCAGTACCAGCTCCGAAATGCGCGCAAACGCAGCGATGCCTTTTGCATCGCCGGCAGCACTTTTGATCGCACTTCCTCCTGCCAATCGCCAACCGCGTCTGCCGCGCACGAGCGCTACATCAGCGCGTGCGTAATTCTGCAGCGCGTAGCGCATGCGCGACCTCTCCGCGCGGACAGCAGAGGCGCGAGCCGCTACCCTCCCAAAATCCTTGGTGTACAGAGCAAACATTTTATCTGCCTCGCCCAGACCGGAGCTTTTTAAGACCAGCGCATCTGTTTGATATTTCTGATACATGGGGAATAGGTGCAAGGTTCTAGAAAGGGGTTTACGAAACCCCTATTGGGATATCGGTATTCGTTTCCTTCTCGAGATATTCGCGATGCGCTTCAATGAACGAAACATTGTCGGCCGAACGGGCAACATGGTATACGCCGCGGTCTTTCGGTTGCAATCCGCTTTCTTTCCGGAACGCCTGAATGTCGCGGATAATATCGCGAAGCGTTCCCTCTTCGCGCAATTCATCGGTGATATTGGTGTCTAGGGCAATGTCTTTACCGGCCAAAATGTTTTTAACGTTCACTTCATCAGCAATAATGGCACGGTATTCATCTGAAAGTTGTGCGGTGTCGGGGATCGTAAGCGACGTCAGTGGTTGGCGTACCTTGATCTTCGCTGAATCACGCGCCTCGAGCGCTTTCGAAACAATTTCCCGTGCGGCGCGCATCTGAACAATCACTGTTTCATCGACATCTCGAACTTCCGACCACTCCGCCAAATGCACGCTCTCCTCATCATTTTCTGTTTTCAACTCCTGCCACAAATGCTCCGCCATGAAAGGCGCGAAGGGTGCAATGAGTTTGGATGTCTCACGCAGAACGAACAGCGTGGTTCCCAGTGCTGATGCATCACCATCTTTGATCCTCTCTCTACTCCTACGTAAATACCATGTAGAAAGGTCATCGACGAAGCGCGCGAGCGGGCGTGTCGCGGCTGTGAGGTTGTATACATTCATCGATTCAGTGATTTCCCCGTGCACTTGATTCAGCCGCGCGACGATCCAACGGTCGAGTACATGTTCGCTCGCAGGCGCTCCCTGCCTGCCGGCAGGCAGGGACTCGTGCGCCACGTCGGCGCGATAGAGTTGGTAGAAAGAAAGCACATTTTCGAGGCGCGTGAGGACGCTCTTCCATTCGGTAATTCCCCTCTCGGAGAAATTGAGGTTCTCTGCTTGCATTACGGGAGAGGCGAGCAGGTAGAGACGCAATGCATCGGCGCCGTATTTTTCTACGATCTCCATGGGATCGGGATAATTTTGCAGACGCTTCGACATTTTCTTGCCGTCCTCCGCAAGCACAATGCCGTTGACGATCACGTTCTCGAACGCATTCTTATTGAAAATTGATGTTGCGAGGACATGGAGGTAGTAGAACCACGCACGCGTTTGGTCCTGCCCTTCGGCGATGAATTGTGCCGGGAAGTTCGGGGGCCAAAGGGAACCCAAGGGTTCCCTTTGGCCCTGCGAGAAGGGATGATGCGCCTGCCCATAGGGCATCGAGCCAGAATCGAACCAGGTATCGAGCACATCGGGAATCCGCCTCATCACTCCACCACACTTGTCGCAAGCAAATGTGATCTCATCCACGATGTGTTTGTGCAAATCATCTACTTTCTGTCCACTAGCCTGCTCGAGATCTGAGGCACTTCCAAAAACAATTTCGTGCCCGCACCCTTTGTTCGCTGCTCTCTGTTCACTGTTCACTCCCCTACCGCATCGCCAGATAGGGATCACGCTCGCCCAAAATCGTTGCCGCGAGATAGACCAATCGCGCGCACCCTCCAGCCACTTGCCCCACCTGCCCTCCTTGATGTGCGCTGGCGACCAGTTAATTGTTTTTGCGGTCTCCAACAGCTTTTCCTTTTGCGCTTCGATCTTCACGAACCACGACGAGGTAGCATAATTCAGTAGCGGCGTGTCACAGCGCCAGCAGTGCGGATAGCTGTGGAGATATTTTTCCGAGTGAAAAAGGAGCCCTTTCTTTTCAAGATACTTTTTCACATCGAGATCGACTTCGCGCACTTCCTCTGGAATGTTTTTTGCGCGCGGGCTCAAGTCTTCTCCCGCGAAATCCTTGACCTCCGGCTTGAACGTGCCGTCCATCTTCACGTGCTGGATAAAAGGGATATCGTATTTCTTGGCCAATTCCCAATCATCGGCGCCAAAGGCCGGCGCTTCGTGCGCGATACCTGTCCCACTCTCGGCCGTCACAAAATCCGCGGCGTACACTTTCCACCCATTCTCTCGATTCTTCAGTGTCGTATCGTTGATGTAGTAATCAAAAGGCGGCTCGTATTCGAGGCCGACGAGTTGCTTTCCTTTCCATGCTCCCGTTTCTTCCCCTTCGACCCCTTGTGCTTCCTTTGCGGCGATAACGACACCAGCGCTCGCCTTCTTTGCAACATATGTAATCTCTCCGGCAACGGCCAAAGCGACATTTCCAGGCAGAGTCCACGGTGTCGTTGTCCATGCAAGCATATAAACATCACCGCTAAGTCCCAGTTTCTCTGGATTTTTCAATTTAAACTTCACCGTCACCGCCAAATCTTTCACGTCTTTGTATCCTTCGGTGACTTCACTCTGCGAGAGCGTCGTTTCGCACCGCGGACAGATATGCATCGAGCGATAATCTTCGTACACCAATCCTTTGTCGTAGAGCTGCTTAAAAGCCCACCACACGCTCTCCATAAAATCGCGGCTCATGGTGAAGTACGGCTGCTCCATGTCTGCCCAGCGGCCAATGCGCGGAATAACCTTTTTCCATTCATCCACGTACATCAGCACCTTCGAGCGGCACACTTCGTTGAACTTGGCGACGCCGTAATTCAAGATGTCTTTCTTGTGTTTGAAGCCAAGCTCCTTCTCGACGATATTCTCTATCGGTAGCCCATGGCAATCCCATCCCCACTGCCGTGGCACACGGTATCCACGCATCGTCCAATACCGCGGTACTGCGTCTTTGATCACCGAGGCGACGATGTGCCCATAGTGCGGCGTGCCAGTAGCAAACGGCGGACCATCATAAAAAACATAGTCCCCATTCGGCGCAGGCTTATTTAAGGATTTCTCAAAAATCCCCCGCTCATTCCAAAATGCCAAAATAGCCTCCTCGCGCTTCGCAGACTCAACCTTGTCGCTCATTCCTCTATCTTAGCCTTCAAATCACTCGAATCAAAAGCCGAATATGCTATACTGGACGAATGGTAACAAATACCACAACAGAAAAACTCCTGTCTAAAGTATTGCAGGAAGTGCGGTCGCTGCGACGCGATATGGATATCATAGTTCCTTCAGAATCATTGGACAACTACAAGCACCCTGATCGCATTCTTGGGTCGTTCCGGCGAGCAACCCGAAAATTCGCTCCCCGTGCATAAGGCGTGTGTACAAGGTCATTTCAACCGACGACTACCACCGAGCGGTACAGGGTTTCCCGCAGCATGTGCGCGTGCTCGCCAAACGACAGATCGATTTGCTTGCTGCAAACTGGCGGGATTCGCGTTTGCATGTCAAAAAACTTCGAGAGCGTAGGAGTATCTACTCCTTCCGCATAACACGCAATTACCGAGCATTCTTCTACTTCGACACGCAAGATTCAATCATTGTCTTCGATGCCGATGACCGTAAAGACGCATACCGGCGGCGTTAGCAACACTGTTGAACAAATCGTTGAAAAATTTGCGCTGCAGGCAACCATGCGGTCGGGGGAAGGCCAAAACAGCAATAGCATTACACCACGAATTCACTCCCTCCATAACGGTGTCCGACACCGTTTCCCCGACACCGTTTTCCTCGGAGCATACCTGGCACCATTATCCCTCAGAAACCGTTTCCCCCTCACTTATTGTATAAGTAACATCCGCCAGCAATTAATGCATTCCAGCCCGGGAGAAAAAGGAGTGGTCTTGGTGCTGCAGCGGCAGTACACTTCGCTACGCCAGTCCAATTTGTTGAAGGCAGAGCAGAAGCTGGCGCCGAATTCCCTCCAGAAATCGTTTCGGGTTCGAGCCCTCTATTGGTAATCTGTACCTCTACTTCTCCAATAGTTACCTCATCGATCGCGCCGCCATTATTAATGGTAACTACTTGTGGTGCTGCGATAGGTGGGGCGGTCGGCGCTAAAGCGGTTGGAGCTGGCACTGTTGCCGCAGGGGGTGGCACAGGAGTGAGTGTGCCTTGATACACAGGCTCTCGAGATCCGGACCAGAAAAGATCGGACCCACTTATTGACTCAACAGTACCCGGCACTGGTGGTTGTGGTACAGGGGCAATGGTGGCTGGTCCCGTCCCTCCAAGATTTGCTTTTGTGTAAATTTCTTCGCGAACAATCTTTCCACTACTGTCACGGATGTAATCATGCATCACAGGGTTGTTTACCCCGGGTGGCGCTGTTAAATCGCCACTAGCTGCTGACTTGCTCCAACTGTCATCAAGGAGATTGATCGGTGCTCTAATTTTTGGTGTCGTCGCAGCTGTTCCCGCTGCTGGCGCAAGATTATCGACCATATTAAAAGAAGAATCATGAAAATAACCGAGTGTTCTATAACTATTACTTATATTCCCGAGCGAGCCTGCCAAGCCACGTTCATTACATTTTCTCAGTTCAAACGATCCCGTTCCAAAGATTGCGAATTCATACATATGTATAATGCCGGGCTTGGTATCTGCACGAAATTTTGCTTGCACGCCTGATCCCTTCACCCAATACTCGCAGTTGTTGTTGCACGCATATTCCGTCCCTCCATATCCCAGGGTATTGGGTATTTTCTCTTTGCAATCAGCGTCGTTCTTTGCGTCCTTGGGCGTAGCATTTTGAGTATTTGGGTTGAAGCCATTAGTCCCTACAGTAGTTTCGCCCGCCGCAAGCATCGCACGGCTCTGAACGACTGCCATTTGCTGGGGACCTTGATGATCGCCCAGGATGCCGATGCTTACGATAGACACGGCGACGAAAATGGAGCCGAGCAAAAGACCCGTGTCGGAGATCGGTTCATGCCGCTGCATGTGGCCATTGTACGGTATGTTCTCGCACAGCAAACGTGCAACTGTTCACATCTTCTCCGGAGCCGGAATACCAAGCAACCACAGACCTTGCTTGAGCGTGGAGCGCACGGCGTCGGCCACGGCCACTTTGTGCGGAGCATCGGCTGTGCCATCCACGATGTGCACCTGCGCATACCAGCTGTTGAAGGCAGCGGCGAACTCGATGAGAAAATTGGTGATGAGATGCGGCTCCCGCACCTGCGCCGCGCGCGCTGCTACTTCGGGGAAACGGTGTAGAAGTCGGACGAGGTGTACTGCGCTCTCTGGAATCCTAGAGGCGAGGCCTCTAGGATTGATGCCTTCTGCTCGCGCTTTCGCGATGACCTGATGCGCCCGCGCATGGGTATACTGCAGATATGGCCCCGAATCACCGTCGAGGGATAGGGCGCGTGCGCGATCAAAAATAATATCTTTGCCGGAAGCTTGTCGCAATATCTGATACTTGATCGCGCCTACGGCGATCTGCTGCGCTAAGTCTTCGGGATCATCCGCTCTGCTCTCCCTCGCGCGCGCAAGCGCGGCGTCTTTCAGATCGCTCAAGAGCGACTCGCCAGTGATGACGTTGCCAGTGCGCGACGACATCTTCCCATCCGCGAAACGCATCATGCCGTGCGAGACATGCCCTATCTTCGATGCGATGCCTGGCAATACCTTGCGCATCGCGGCAAGCACCACCGCAAAGTAATCCGCTTGCTCGTGCGCGGTCACGGTAATGGATATATCAAACGGCCACGTTTCGCTCTTCAATTGCGCAAGTCCGAGATCTTTCGTCTCGTACGTCGGCAATCCCTTCGAGGTGACGAAGACGCGTGTGTGCAGTCCATCCTTCTCCCCTTTGTAGACGATTGCGCCATCACTTCCTTCAAACACACCAGGGTTCTTGCGCACCAACTCCAGGCCGCGCGGCGCAGTCTCGCTCTCAAAAAAGTAGTGGTCAAATTTTGTGCCGAGAATTTTGTAGAGTTCTTCAAAATGCGCGAGTGATGCCCTGCGCCCAGCATCGTACATTTCATTTATCGCACTGTCCGAGCGGTCGTAAAGCTTCGCGTTTATTTCATCTATCTCCTTTTTTGCCCCCCCGTCACTTTCGTAAGCTTGATTACCGACAACATAAGCAACTCCCCAACTGACTCCAGCAACTTTCTTATTTTTTACTGCCCAGATAGTCTTAGCTACATGCGGACCTACATCACCCTGGTAGTTGGCGCGGTACACTTCAGCACCGGAGAATTCTAAAAGTCGCGCGATGCTCTCCCCAATCGCATTGCTCATCAAGTGCCCGATGTGGAATTCTTTGAAGGGGTTCGGATCGGTATATTCCACCATTATTCTTTTTCCAGACAGATTTCTGTTTGAGCCCCACATGCCTTCTTGCCGCGCCTCTTCAACCGCCTCGGCAAGTGCAGCGGTGGCGAGATAGAAGTTGATGAATCCGGGTCCCGCGATCTCGATTTTTGCTATGTAGGACATCGGATGTCCTACATTGAGCGCTGTAGCGATTTCCTCCGCCAGCGCGCGTGGTGCTATCCCCGCTTCTTTCGCACGCGCGAGTGCGATACCGCTCGCGTAGTCGCCGTGTGCAAAATCGTCAGTATGCTCTAGCGGAACCTCCTGGGCATCTACATGCACACCCACTTCAGCACCCGCATGAGCGAGCGCTTCTTGTATTTCGCGCCTTACATCCATGCGCTGATTGTACCAACGAAACCTCAAGAGGTTAACGCTCTACATCTACGCCCATTGAGCGCGCCGTACCCGCAATTATTCTCTCTGCCGATTCCATATTGCTCGCATTCAGATCTTCCATCTTTTCGGTAGCAATTTCTTGGAGTTGTTTCTTCGAAAGTTTACCAACCTTCGTGCTCTGCGGTTTGCCCGAGCCCTTTTCCTGTCCGATCGCTTTCAATATGAGACGCGATGCTGGTGGTTTTTTGACGACAAAATCAAACGAACGGTCGCTGTACACTCTCATCAAGACAGGCACGATCGTGCCCATCATAGGACGCGTGCGGTCGTTGAATTGCTTGACGAACTCGCCGATATTGACGCCCGCGGGGCCGAGGGCGGTACCCACCGGCGGCGCGGGCGTGGCCTTGCCCGCCTCGATCTGCAATTTGATGATTTTTGTTATTGCTTTGGCCATAATGAGTAGTCAGTAATGTTGGAAAATAGTTAGACGCGCTGCACCTGATCTGCCTCGAGCTCCACCGGCGTCTCGCGGCCAAACATCGGCACTAGTACCTTAACCTTTCCGCGCTCCTCGTCAATCTCACCCACCTTGCCTTCCAGATCCTTGAAGGGGCCGTCAATGATGATGACAGCGTCGCCCGCGGCAAGATCTATCGCGTGGCGCACCGTGTCGCCTGTCGTGCGCTTCAATATTTTTTCTACCTCGTCAGCTGAGAGTGGCACGGCTTGATTGGCGGTACCCACAAAACCGGTTACTTGCGGCGTATTGCGCACCACGCTCCATGCCTCATCGGTCGCGATCATGTCTACCAACACGTAGCCTTGGAACAGTTTCTCCTTGAGCTCGGTCTTGCGGCCATTTTTGATCCGTATCTTCTTTTCCGTCGGCACGATGACATTGAAAATCTTGTCTTGCATGCTGAAAGCCTCGATGCGCTGCTTGAGATTGCGCGCGACAGCGTCTTCGTATCCCGAATACGTGTGGATGGCATACCATTCCCTGTCAGTGCCGTACGTTTGTCGAGCCATAATTGGATAGCTTCTAGGTTCTAGCTTCTAGTAAATCTGAAGACATGTGTTATTGGAACGGAGTGGGCACCTGATCTGATCCTGCGGGGAGCGTGCCAGTCGCGATTGGCGTGATAGTAAGGGGGCTCGTGCTCGAAGCGGTAATGGCGCTCGGCGCTCCTTGTGGCAGCGCATTCAAGAGCCGCGTGAGGCCCGTGGTAAAAAGGAAGTCGAAGAGCCCAAGATAGAGTGCGGTGCCGATAGAGATCGCACCGACTAGCACCGCGTAGATGATGGTCTGCGCGCGCGTCGGCCATGCGACGTGGCGCAGCTCGCCACGCGTTTGTCGAAGGTATTCAGTAAATGGGTTGGCCATATTTTCGCATTTTAAAACCGCCTCTCGGCGGCTTTATACACTCTATCAAAGACACTGTAAGCGCGCAAGTCGAAATGCTTCATACATTGACGCAAGCCCGCGAGCCACTATGATGCGAATAGGCTCGTTGACAGTATCTGGCGTCAGAGCTGGCCCAAATCCCGTAACACCTCACAGAAAGGGACGACAGTGCCATATCGCAATCGTAATACCTTAGCGCCCTTCGTGGGCAGACTAAAGTCGCGCATTGATTCGGCGCTGGCTGCCCACCTTTCTGCAGTCATTGAGAGGATGGCGAGCATTGATCCGATCGGAGCATCGGACGCGCGCGTCATCAGCGCCTTCGTGATGAACGGGGGAAAGCGTCTGCGCCCGGCGCTCGTTGCGATCGGGTACACTGCCTGCTCGGGACGGGATTGGGAAGAGGTTATTTCGGCCGCAATATCGACCGAGCTCTTCCACGCGTTCTTCCTGATCCACGACGACATAATGGATCGCTCGGATCTGCGCCGCGGAGCTCCAACCGTCCATCGCGTCTTTCAGCACATGCTGGGGACAAACTGCACGTCACCCCTCAGCGACATCGAGCATTTCGCCCATTCGAGGGCGATACTCGCCGGTGATTTGTGTTGTCAGATGGCGTACGACGCGCTCCTCGAGTCCCCGTTCCCTCCCGACGTTATTTTGCGTGCACAGCGGCATATGCGGATGATGGCGGAGGCGACGATAGTCGGGCAGGTGCTCGACATGGAGCCTGGAGAGGCGTCGGAAGCATCTGTCACCAAGATCCAGGTGCTCAAAACGGCTCGTTACAGCGTGGAGGCACCGCTCCACTTGGGGATGATCTTCGCGGGTGCGAGCGATGACGATCTCGAAGCTATGACAGCCTTCGCAAGGCCGGTTGGCATCGCGTACCAACTCTGGGACGATTGGCTCGGTATCTACGGATCAGAACAGGAGGTGGGAAAACCCGTCACGTCAGATCTGCAGGAGCGGAAGAAGACGCTCTTCACGGTCTTCGTGAGGGAACACGGCAGTGATGAACAGCGCGCGCGACTTGCCACAATTTTCGGCAAGCGCGAAGTGACCGAGGCCGACCTCGACCAAGCGCGCGTTTTGTTCCATGAATGTGGCGCGGTCGCGTACAGCGAAAATCGTGCGCGCTCCCTCGTGGCAGAGGGGAAGGCGGCCCTCAAAGGGATGCACATTTCTCCCTGGGGTTGCGCAATTCTGAGCGAAATCGCCGATTTCACGATCAACCGTAATGTGTAGGGGAGGTGGCGATGCCTAAACGCATCGAAGGAGTAGCGCTCTATCTAAGAAATCCTAGAACTAGGAAAATCCTCGTTTTAAGGGAGCGTCATAATAAGGAACATCTCGGCAAGCTTAACGGGATGGACGCCAACCCGATGGAAACCTCGCGGCCAGGGGAAAAGAAAAGCCGCACGTTGAAGCGACTCGTTAAAGAAGAACTTCCGGGGCTCCGTGTAGAAGTGGAAACAACGGCGAGCGGTGCCTACCGAATCGTACCGGGAGTACTGGTGTGGCTCTACCGAGCGAGGACACATTCGTGCCGATTGCCTAGAACCATCGGTCGTCGAACGGAGGTGGATACCTACCGATGGCTTTCCCCCAACGAAGCCCGGAAACTCTGGCTCCGGCAAGGGGCAGGCGAAATGATCGAGGACGGTGCCGCTCGACGCAGGCGTGTAATGCGCTGGACGTGCGCTCGACCAGCGGGCCTGACTTAAGACAAAGCTTCTGATCTCGAACTGGCGGGCGCGCTTCTGTAGTAGTGCGCTCGCTAAATTTTTTTGTACTGGATGCACAATTACGCGAAATATGTATCGCGACGCTCAAACATTTCAATAAAACGTGGGCTTGTCGCGAGCAGGCTTGCTTCTTCCTCGCACCACTCCGAATACGCGCCCGGCTGGGTTTGTATCTCTTGCAAAAATGCTTGCCATTCCACCCAACGCGTCGCTTCTACTTCTTCTGGATTTGGCTGGGGTTCATCACTGGTAAAGCCGACGAGTATCGGACAAATTTCATTTTCCATCACGCCATCCCGTACAAACGTATAGCGATACGGCAACACCTCTTCAATATGTGTCGCTCGCATCCCGAGTTCATGCGCGAGGCGTCGCCTCGCGGCATCGACATTGGACTCATCCACGGTCGGGTGCCCGCAAACGCTGTTGGACCAGGCGAGCGGCCAGGTTTTCTTCATGCTGCTTCTCTGCTGCAGCAGAAGTCGCCCCGCGCGATCAAAAAGGAAGAGCGAAAATCCTCGGTGGAGTGGCGTCCCTGCGCCATGCGCGGCGAATTTCGGCATCGTCCCGAGCACCATGTTGCTCTCGTCTACAAGCACAACTTCTTCGTTGGATTGCGCCTCCATAAGTACGCAAACACTCACACTCCCGAAAGGGCCGGTACTTTCTTTCTCATGGACGCGATCAGCGAGGGAAGATCATCATTGACGACAATGTGATCGAAGAGTTCCTTACGCCGCACGAAAAGTGCGAGGTCCTGTTCTGCATTCTTGAGGCGATCATGTATGTGCTGCTCGCTCTCGCGTCCGCGCTTGCGAAGACGATGGAGAAGCTCACTTAATTTGGCGCGCTTGCTACGACCCGGAGGCAGGAGCCCGAATGATAAGACGGAGCGGCGTCCGTAGAAATCCGCGAGGCCCTTGAGTAGGTGCATCTCGGTGATGACAACGGGTATTTTGCCTTGTTTCCATATGTCCTCGATTTCTCGACTGCGATATCCGTATTGCCGATGTTCACTCGCAGATGGGATCTGCGTCGAGGCAATGATAGATCCGGCGCGTACCATGCGGTCAAATTCTGTCTGCGTCGTGTAGATGTATTCTCCATCGTCTCCCTGCTTCGGCTTGCGCGTCGTGAGCATGGGCACGCTTGCCGTGTACTCGGAGCACACCTCTGTGAGTATTCTTCTGATCGTCGACTTGCCGACTCCCGAAGGACCGGTGAGCGCGAGAATGTAGCCCGGAAATTTCTGTGAGGCAATAGCTCGGCCCGGCACCACTTTCTGTGCGACTTTCATCAATCCACTCTACCGCAATCTTTGGCGCAAAGATACCGCGCCTGGTACCATCTGAATACCTTATGAGCGACCCACGCAACCTTCCTACCTGTATCGGCATCATTCTCGACGGCAATCGCCGGTGGGCACGGGCAAACGGTTTGCCAGAGTTTGAAGGCCACCGTCGCGGCTATGACAGATTCGTTGAGTGTACACGCTGGGTGCGCGACCGCGGCATCAAACATCTCGCCGTGTACGTGTTTTCTACGGAAAATTGGAACCGCAAGGCAGAGGAAGTGTCATACCTGATGAACCTGCTGCAAGAGATCGCGCAGCAGCCCCTGCGCAAATTGGCGGAAGAAAATATTCGCCTTCGCTTCGTCGGCAAGCTGGAGATGCTGCCACAAAATCTGCAGGAAGCCATCGTGCGCAACGAAGCGGGAAGCAAACACAACGACGGACTCACTGTGTGGGTGTGCATGTCATACGGCAGCCGCCAAGAGATCACAGCGGCTGCGCAAGAACTCGCAACGACCGGTCAGCAGATCACCGAACAATCTCTCCAAAAACACTTGTGGACTGCTGATATGCCCGATCCTGATCTCATCATCCGCCCCGGCGGCGAAAAGCGCCTCTCGAATTTCCTTCTGTGGCAAGCTGCCTACAGTGAGCTTTTTTTCATCGATTCCTACTGGCCGGATTTTAGTGAAACGATACTCGACCGGATACTTGAAGAGTACGCTACGCGGGAACGACGGATGGGGAGGTAGATGCCATCCGG
The DNA here is from genome assembly GCA_036517335.1 of Minisyncoccota bacterium. Classification (GTDB taxonomy): domain Bacteria; phylum Patescibacteriota; class Minisyncoccia; order Phycocordibacterales; family UBA2100; genus UBA10103. The sequence continues at coordinate 41,466 of DATDWX010000034.1, forward strand.
ATGTCTTTTGCATATTCGTAGATCGCGGACCACATCAAACCAAAAGTGAAGGCAAAAAGTATCTCCTCAAGCGGTAGCACCCCTACAGATATGCCACTTACATTGGCTGTATCATGATGTATCACCAAGTAGTCGGGAGAAAAATACAGAAAAAATAGCCACAGAAGGTAGTACAAAACGGCATAGCATACGCCGCCTATTAGTGAACGTGTAATAAGATCTGGGCGTGAGAGCCATACGACGGCCGTGCCAATAGCGCAAAATGCGATCAATTCCCACATAAGATTGACGCGAAATAGCAGTACCATTGCCAAGACTGCTGCGGCAGGAATCAGCGTAGCCGCCCTGCGGCGGCGCCATAGCGAACCACTTACTGTGGGAACTTTTTGTCCACGCACAAAATCATATAATACGGCCGCTATCCCTCCGGTGAAAAACATGTAGAGCGCATCTTCGATCGACCAACCGCCTGTGATGCGCGCAAGGTTGAAGATTGTACCGGGATCCCAATATCCAGGGACAATTCTCGATTGCGGTGGCAGATGAGGAAAAAGGATGGTGAGAATGAGAAATCCCAGACTCAATAGGATCGCCCAGTATCCGCTACACCACAGCATTTTGGCGCGTAGGTCGCTGCGGTATGCAAAAAACGCAAACCACAGCAATCCGAGGACACCGACCGCCACTAGGTATTCCATGCCCTACTGGATCTCGTAGGTGAGTGAGATATTGGAGGTAATCTTATTCTCCCCGACCGGGATCTCTGGGGAGGGTGCCTCCGCAGAATCGGCAGTCATCAGTCTGACTTCTTTGGCATAGTAGATAGGGCCACTGCTACCCTCGCTAAAGCCGACAATGCGCACTAGTCTCACCCCAAGGGACGCCGCTAGGCTTTCAGCCTTGGCTTTAGCGTCCGCGATCGCCTCTTTGCGCGCCTCCGCTTCCACCGCATCCTTGTCGTCCACCTCAAAAGTGAGGCCGGATACTTGCGATGCCCCACGGCTCCCCACGCCTGCAAGAAGATCCCCCGCCTTCGCTGTGTCGCGCACTTTTACGGATAGTGTCTGCGAGACTTGGTAGCCTGTCAGCACCTGCTTCCCGCCGGGGCAGTAGGAACCTGCCGGACACGCCTGCTGCTTCCACTCGTACTGGGGATTTACACTGTAGTCTGCGGTTTGGATGTCCTTCTTCGCCACGCCTGCATCCTTGAGATACGCAATGATCGCATCGGATTTGGCTGTGGCCTTGTCCTGCGCGGGTTTGACCGTCGCGGCAGTTTCTTGAATGGTAACAGAAAAGGTGGCGGTGTCAGGGACCGCATAGCTCACGCCCTCACCCGAGACGCTGATCGTATTCGTGGCCGCTACCCCCGAGCCGATGAAGCGGTAGCTCTTCAATCCCCCAACAGTGGCCACGAGGAGAAAAACCGCCAGTGTGCCCAGTGCCGTTGCTGCCATGGCGCGGGGCCAATGCGTAGCTGCGATTATCTTGTCTGCTGTTTGCTCATCCATACGATATCAGTGTATCACTGCAAAAGGCCGCCCATATCACTGTAGGTGTTGATGAATGAGGGAATAATGAACACAAGGCCGATCAGTGGCAATACAAAGAGAAGGACGGAAATGATGACAACAGCCAGAAAATACTTCCGCGTTTTTTCTACAGATGCATAGACCGCGTCGAGCTTTTTCTCGAGCACGTCCAATCGCAACCGCACGTCTTCCTCCATATCGGACAACTATACCCCACGCATCCCAAAAAATAAACATACACTAACTTCACGCTATAGCGTAGGTTAAGTGTATATCGCCATTGAGTCCTCTTGGCCGTGACTTGCTCATCGGCACGATGTCATTCGTCCACCAGTTGCTCCGAGTAAAAAAGTTCACGATCTTTTGGAAAGAGCCACACCGCGACGCAGTAGATTGCGTAGGTAATGAAAAAAGCGGACGCAACGTCAATCGTGTAGTGATAATGCCCTAGCAGCACGACTGTAGCCATGAAGACGGACCATGCGAGAAAAATGTAACGAAGGTTTTTTTCGCGCCAGAATATGAGTGCTAAGAGAAATGCTAGGGCAGTGTGGCCGGAGAAAAACAGATCGCCGCCAAATAAAAACTTGCTGGTGATAACGCCCAGATCAAAAGAATTCTCGCTATGGATCGGAAACGGACCAATGTGCGTCATCGAGATAAATGCCGCCCGGATGAAATACAGGAGCGCCATGGCGTGGAGAGTAAAAGGGATACGTTTGGGGTGTGCCAAAAGGAGTAGTGTGATGAACGCGACGAGTCCGAGAGTGCCAAAGACAAATAGGCCGTCCACATCGAGCGTCGGCGTATTTGAGAGAATTATGTCGGTGACGGAATTGCTGGCACTTTCAGTGGCGTATCCAATTGCATAAATGACAACGACGACGCTTGCGGCAAACAAGAGTACTGATAGTAGTATCGAAACACGAAATTGCTGCAAAGCTGCGTACTGACGATAGCGGCGTGCCAATTCTCGATGCGGCTTGGGGTGCTTGTGAAGCGCGCGTTCACGATTCATAGGTAAAGTATACTAGCCGAATATGAGCCCCGATACTATCACGCACCTTCTCATCGAGTATCGCTACTGGATCATTGTCCCACTCTCTTTCGTGGAAGGACCGCTCATCGCATTCGTGGCTGGCACGCTCTCCTTTCTCGGATATTTCAATCCTATTATCATGTTCTCTATCCTGCTGGCACGCGACATCGTGCTCGACACCATCATGTACGCTGTGGGCCGCTTTGGCGGGGAGACGCGCTTCGCGCGGCGCATGCTCACCAAGATCGGGGTCAGAAGCGAGCACCTCGAAGAGGTGGAACGAATGTGGGAGCGCCACGGATTCCGGACGATGTTCATCAGCAAGCTCTCCTATGGGGTATCGGCTGCATTCCTTATCGTCGGCGGATTGGTACGGACGCCCTTCCGGCGATTTTTCTTTTACGGCGCTCTCGTCGCTGGTGTGCAGTATGGCGGACTCTTCCTGCTCGGCTACTTCTTCGGCAGTGCACTTGATACGGTCTCCAACGTGTTCACCTACCTGCAATACCTGATACTCGCGGCAAGCGTCGTCGGCATCGGCTGGTACATATTCACGCGATTCATGCGCAAAGAACTCGACCGCGAGCGCGCCGAGGTGGAACGAGAAACGTAACATGCGCATTGCCATTTGTACCGATCAGTACCTGCCGCTTCTCTCCGGTCTCGTGGATTCGGTGGAGACGCTTGCGAAACAATTACGAACAGATGGCCACGTGGTGCGCATCTACGCTTCTGAAATGAAAGGGTCGGTGCCCGAACCGGATGTTTTCCACTTCCCTGCATGGGAACTTCCCGGCGGCACGTTCCTCTCGCTTCCACGCGGCGCAATGGCAGATATACGTGCGTTCAAGCCCGATATAGTCCACACGGAGCTTTTCGGCGTAGTAGGATTTTTCGCGTGGTACGCTGCGCGGCGACTTAGTGTGCCCTTCGTCGGTACCGATCACACGTTCCCCGCGGACTATTTGCATTACTTGCATCTCAATTTTCCACCAATGCCTTTCATCGCGCGCAAATACGCGGCCTGGTACTACGGCCGATGTGATGTGGTGACCACGCCGAGCGCGCGTATGCTTGAAGAGCTGCGCGAATACGGCATGAAAAAGCCCGCGCACATTATTTCCAATCCCATTCCGCATACATTCCGCTCCCTTGCGAACAAAAATGAACTCAAGAAAAAATTCGGTATCGGCGAGCGGGCCGTGCTCATATTCGGAAGGGTCGCGCGGGAGAAAAATCTTGATACCGCCCTTGCGGTGTTTGCCGACATTGCAAAGCGCTCGGACGCACAGATGGTTTTCGTCGGCGATGGACCCTATCGCACAGAGCTTGAGCATCGCGTGCATGACCAACGCTTCTCTGATCGCATAAAATTTCTCGGCACGCTCCGCGGCGAGCCGCTGGTGGAAGCACTGAATGCGTGCGATGTCTTGCTCATCACCAGCACCTCCGAAAACCAACCAATGACGCTCTTGCAAGCAATGGCCTGCGGCCTGCCGGTCGTCGCAGCGCAAGCGGGCGGATTGCCCGAATACGTGTGGGATGACGTCAGCGGCTACGTCGTGCCGCCCACGGACACAAAAATGTTCGCCGATCGCACTCTCTGTATCCTTGGAGACCCCGCTCAAGCAAAAACCCTCGGCGAAGCCGGTCGCCAAAGCGTCGAGGAGTACAGCCCGGAAGCTATCGCAGAGCAATTTGTGGACGTGTACGAGAGTTGCCGGTGACTTTCCTTGACTTAATGTGTGTATTATGTTTTCATCACGCGGGCCCTCTTGGGTTCATGGAATCCCTAAGCAATAGGGGTTTAAAGAAAGAAACGGGAGGCTGGAATTAGTGCGCATCTTTGAGTAATTGCGAGATAACTTTGTAGCGGCGGTCGCGCCTCAGGCCGTGGTGAGCAGCGAGTTTTTTCTTGAGCGCGGAGAACGAACCATCGAGGTC
>DATDWX010000035.1:0-41117 GCA_036517335.1 Minisyncoccota bacterium
CCGTTTTTCTTGGTGTAGTGACTAACGCAAAATGGGCATATTTTCGCCTTTTTTTAATTCGCATAGTAAATATTCTGACTTTTAGCTTGTAGTTGAGCCACCATACATCAAAAACAGCCTCCCGAAAGTTTCTTTAACTCAGGAAGGCCGCTCGCCAGCGGGAGGCCACGCGACCGTTGCTTCTGCGCAAGCCGAACCATCCGGCGGCGCGAGAGCTGGCAGAAGCGTTGGCGACCCGAGAGGAGCTTCTTGCGGAACTCAGCGCGCTTGCTGATCGAAATGGCGAGACAGAAACTGCTCTCCAAAGCATGATCGACGTCGTGTCACGCGATGTTCGGCTCACGCACGAGGAGCGAGCCTATTTTGCCAAGCAATTCCGTAAGATATTGGCGAGAGCCAACCGTCTCGCGAGGATTGCGCAGGAATCGCTGGCGCGGTTCTAACCACAAACAGGAGGAGTCTGGTGACTCTCATTCGTGCTCCGCCAACGTCGAGGCCCGGTCGCAAACTGGGTCTCTTTTTTATACACCCGTAACAATATGCCCTACTTCCGCTTCAGGCGGCGTTTGCCACCGGGCACTTTTTTGTAATTTCGCTTCTTTTTCTTTGCCATATTTCAAACGTAAGGTTTATAAACTCCGCTTAATTGTACCATGAGTGGGAACCAGCAACTTGACGGAGGGGAAATGTTGTATATACTTCTGTATATATGGTCGCTACTATAAAAGTGTCCGCATGGGGCAACTCACTCGGTGTGCGTTTGCCTCGCAACATGTTGCTCGCGGCAGATGTAAAGAACAATGCGATGCTCGATGTCCGCTTGGAAAACGGGTCTCTCATTCTCACCCCACGAAAATGTAAGAAGAAAACGTTGCAGCAACTCTTAAAAAACGTTCGTCCCGTCTCTGATCCTGAAATACAGGCATGGACAAAGATGAGACCCGTGGGTAAGGAGGTATGGTAAAGGCCTACGTGCCGGAGCGTGGCGACATGGTCTGGCTTACATTTGACCCCACTCTGGGGCATGAGCAAGGCGGACATCGTCCCGCATTGGTAATTACCCGACGGATATTCAACGCGCGGCACGGAGTGGCGTTCGTTATCCCTATCTCGTCCAAGGTCAAGGGCTACAGCGACGAGATCCCATTTTCTACCGATCGCATTTCTGGGGCGATCCTTGTTGCTCACGCGCGATCGATAGACTGGCGCGCGCGACACATAGAATTCATCACAAGGATTGACGGTCCCACCCTATCAGAAACGCAAGACCGACTCGATACCTACCTCATCAATAGGGGGTAAATGGTATACTCGGCGAACTGGGCAGGTGGCGGAATTGGTATACGCGCATGGCTTAGGACCATGTCCCGCAAGGGTTGCGAGTTCAAGTCTCGCCCTGCCCATTGAGGAGAGGGTTTCCGCCGGAGGCGGATCCGCCTCCGGCGGACAAGTCCTCTCCCCAGCATCGAAAGCATTTATTACTGTCCAAGCGTGCCGACGTTGATATTTTGCAATCGCGACATGTCGGGATTGTAGCTGCCGCGCGGATCAATGCCGAGGCCGAAGGTGTTGGAGATCAGCGCGATGATGCCGTATACGGACACCATGATAAACATGCCCGCGACACCCCAGAGCATGTGCTGCTTCCCCTCTTTTGCATCTCCCCCCTCATTGAGCGCCTTGAGGAATTGCACGAGCCCCCACACGAAGAGGAAAAATCCAAGCGTGAATACGACCAGTATTGCCGGATTGAGAATGGCATCGTTAAACTTGCCGATTATCTGCTTTGCTGCCTCCATGTGAAGCCCCTAGATCCGCAAGGGAAGGGAATGGCGTCTTGCCTATGGGTGGTACTGGAACGGCGCCGGAAGCGGGTTGTTGGATACGCCAGGAAGGAAGGTGTTGCCCAGGAGCCGTACGAGCCCCCAGATGGAGACCATGACGAAAATCGCAACGATACCGTAGAGCATGAGTTGGAGGCCTTTCGCTTTCTCGTCGCCTGCCTTCAATAGGTACTGGATGAGGCCCCAGAAGAACACGAGGATGGCAGCGCCGATCGCCAAGACCACGAGGATATTGATGATGGCTCCAAAGGTATTGAGGACGCCCTGAATAGTCTGCGCCGAGGCCACGAGCGGCAATGCAAGGGTAAGAGAGGCCAGAGCCAAGGAGCCGATAAGGGTGCGTTTCATATGCGTATTAGCTGATTGATAGTGTTAACCTCTAAGTGGCTTCATCCTAGCGAATGGAGAAATATACACAAGGCGGACTGACCGGGTACTGTGGATAAGGTTCCTATCGAGCGTTCACCTCCTCTCACCCGCGCGCTCGGGACTGGAACCGCCAGACTGCACACCTTGCATTATGATCCACAACACTACGAGTATGATGATCAACGCCGCGATAGATACCGCCACCAAGACGTGCCGCGCGAGAAATTGCTGCACGGCAAGGATCAGAACCAGCGTAAAGAGGACGGCAACTCCCCACGACATGATGCGTAGCGCCTGCGTGCGGTAGGTTGGCCACGTACCAAGGCGCACGATATACATTATGAACCCTCCGAGAAATAGCGTGACGGAGATCACCAACATTACGCCTACGAGAAGATTGAAGAAGCCGAGTACCTGTGGCGCCGAAGGGAACATGATTGTTTATGGGAAGAGCGTATTCTGCAACACTCGCAAAATGCCCCAGATCATAACCATGACAAAAAGGGCGAAGATGCCCCACGTCACCTGCGGGCGAAATTTTTCCCATCCCTTCGCCGAGTCGCCGTCTTTGAATGCGGTTGCAATGCCCCAAAGATAATAAAAAACCCCGAGGCCGATAGCGACCGCCGTCGCCGTCTCGATAATACTAACGACAAGATTCGCGAGGCTCTTAAAGTCCGTCGGAGCGCCCGCGGCGAGCGCCACCGTGGGCGATGCGAGCAGGAGTACCAGCATGTACTGAACAGATAATTTTGGCATATCGTTTGTTAGCCGACCAACTGCGATACGGTCGCTCCGAGCAAGGTCGCGAGTACCCACGCACCGAGGACGAGCGCAGCGCCGATAATGACGTACACAAAATTTTGCTTAGCGTTTTTTAGTTTGCCCTCATTACCTTGCGCCAAGATGAATTGAAATCCCGAAAACACGATGAAAAATCCTATAATGGGCAGTGCGATCATCACCAGCACTTTCAAAGCACCTTCGACGAAGGCCTGGACAGTCTTGAACGACAGCGGATTACAGAGGCCACTCGTACCGGCCTCGCAGGCGGCGTGGGCGACCCCAAACACCAAAAGGATTGGCAACGCTACCGAGAATGCTTGTACCCACTTTCGTATTCTCATATCACTGTTCGCCGCTGATGATCTGCGACATCTGCTGCCCCGCGCGCTGCAGCGCCTGCGACAGGGGCGATGCTCCGCTCACGGTGTCTTCAATCATAGCGCGGAAGAGCGGGTCTGTCTGCGTAGGATCCGGATCACTCCATATCCTCGTGATGATTGTCATTTGATTGAAGATCGCTGCATTTCCGCTTACCGGATCTGCCAATACCTTGCGCAGGGCAGAGGAAATACCAAGGGAGCGAGCAATCGCTGCCGAGGTCGTCGCTGAATCGAGGAGCGCTGCCACGGCCTTGGCCCCGATGGGATTCCCACTCGCCCGTGGCACTGCAAAGGCATACGCGCGTCCGAAATCCGATGTGCGCGCCGCGCCGCGAAGCTGTGGGAGAGCGGCGATCGCGGCATTGAGATTTGGGTTCATGGATGCGATCAATGGTGCCTCACTCGCAAAGCCTACATAGAGTGCCAGATCACCCGCGGCGAATGCCGCCCGTGCGCCCTGCATAGAGCCGCTCCATGAATAATCGCTCTGCGAAGGGTCGGCAAACTCGGTATAAAAGCGGAGCGCGTCGTCAGCTGCACTGCTTGACCCCCCCGTCTCCTGCGTAAGCGCGGCGGCTATAGTACCGTCCGAGCGCACCGTCGTAATGGGAATATCCGCCTGCATTAGAAGCGCAGAGAGGATGGCCTTGGCGTTTTCGATATTCCGGTAAGTCCCAAAGGCGATCGTCGCCCTTTGTATCCCCCCACTTTGGTCTCTCTGTGTTATCTTCTCCGACACCCTCGGCACGTCATCCCAATACGCAGGCGGCACGGCGTAGCCAGCGCTGGAGAGGATGTCGCGATTCCAATAGAGAACGAGCGGGTCTACGGCAAAGGGTATGGCAATGATGCCACTTTTGCCCAGATATGGATTGGCCGCTTCCGCAAAAATATTCTGGAATTGTACGCGGCTTAACTCTTCGTACGTAATGGGTATGACTTTAGGCTCGTCTTTAAGCGCATAATCAGATCGTAGGATAAAAAGGTCAGGGCCTTGCACTTGCGCGAGCGCGTTGGAGAGATCTTGCTCATACGTGGCTTCGGTTTTTTGCACATAGCTGACTTGCTGCAGATCCTGATTGTCCCGCATCGCCGTATCGAGCACGCTTTGCATTGCTGACTTATCGAAGGTCCCCCATATCACCACTTTGCCGATCGTGCTTGCCGTGTTACCTCCCCCCACAGCAAAGGCAAAGATGAGTACACCTGCTACCCCAAGGGAGCCGAAGACGGCGAGCAGAATGATCTGAAAAAGTGAGCGTGTTTTCATATGCGAGAGGCGGGTGCGGGTTTCAAGATGAGCCCGTAGTGGTGGGAGCCCGCGTCGAATTCGTGGATCAAATCAAAATGCGCCTCGTGTGCCAGATCAAGCGCTTTCTCTATTTTCAAAACATGCGCTTTAGTAGGTCCCATGCGCCGTCCGCCAACTGGCGGAGAGTCCGACCAATCAATAATGGCAAGTCTGCCTGCTGGTTTCAAGACGCGCCATGCTTCCTTGAGCGCCCGCGCGGGATCTTCGAGCTGGAAGAGGAGATTGGAGATGAGCACAAGGTCCACGGTGCGATCTGCGATTTTGGATCCCCGCGGCCGCGAGACATCGCCCCAGATGATCTCGATATTTTTGAAACCCCGCCGCACCCCCTCATTTTTGAGACGCTCGAGGAGTGCTTGCTGCACATCGATGGCATACACAACGCCACTCTCTCCCACCTGCTCTGCCAAATGAAGCGCATAATGCCCGGAGCCGGAGCCAAAATCGGCGACCACCATTCCCCCTTCAATGCCGAGCGCATCGGTGTTCGATGCGGGATGGGCGAAACGCGCGGTAGCATGCGACTGCATTGCAACTATTATAGCGCACGCTCGTCGAAACATGGAAGAAATCTGGGGATTTAGGCCGCATTCGTAAATAAGTTCCACTAGGCGGCACTAGGGAACATAATCCCAAATAACGGATGTTATTTGTGAACGGCCCCTTAGCGGTAATTGCCGAACACAACGTAATTCAACGATATCTTTCAGTCATGGTGTAGTTTCAGGAGAATCAAAGGCAGAACTCTCTAGCTGGCGTTCAAGCGGCTCTGGATGACCTTTCTCATTTGATCGCTTAGAATTTTGCTGTCCCCGTAGAATATATTACGAATCGTTGGATACGTTCTGTCATGGATCGCTGCTATATCACTCATTGATTTATCGCCTGATAATGCCTCGCGAATCATTTGCAAATATTCAGTAATCATTCGAGGCTGCGCTCGGTTTCTACTTGCAGGACTCGATTGGCGAGCTTGATGTTCAAACGAGGTTGGAATATGCCCTGCATTGAAGATTGCCTCCGGCGCGAGACCCGTTTGAGCTTCAATATCGCCGAGCAACGAGTCCACAAGCGGAAATTGTTCTCTATGCCGCAACGGATAAGTCTCGCGCAAGTGGTCAGAACGTTCAACCGCCACATAGAAAGCGGGTGAGAAGTATTTTACCAATGACTGTTGCTGAATAGAAAAAAATTGATTCAACAGTTCGCTTCTTACCCCACTTAATCGCAAGTTGCTTGCGCGTATAACCGTTATGACGGCTCGTTCTTGATGGGGAGAAGTCGAGAACAATCCCCTTTTGTTTTCGACTTCATCATAGACACCCTCATCAAGGCCATGACGTTGAAGTAGCGCCCGTTGAACATCGAGGTTACCCCCTCGCTGCGAGATGTAGTACACGACCTTGGGAACCATCAGTGATTGACCTCTGGATAAAAGTTCAAACTGAGGCCGGTCAAGACCCAAGAACTCTTCCTCGCTGAGCGAGCCGATAGCTTCCGGTGCTATCTGATCCTCGCGCTGCCGTATAACTCGATTAATCGGTTGTGGACCCGATTCTTTCATATTCGGGATTCCTGATCTTGTGGAAAGACGACGAACGAAGCGAGGCTATCGCCCTCGCGCAATTTCATCACGCGCACGCCCTGCGTGGCACGGCCGATACTCGGTATCTCGTCGAGACCTGTTCGGATGGTCTGGCTTTTCTGCGACATTGCCACAAGCTCGCCAGAGCCCACGATTACAGCTGCGCCCACGAGCTGCTTTGTCTTCGTAGTGATGGACATCGTTTTGATCCCGCTTCCACCGCGACCTTGCGTTTTGTATTCGGAAAGTCTTGTTTTCTTACCATATCCTGTCAATGAAAGGACGAGGAGCTCGGCATCCTTAGCTGTCCTTGCAACGATACCGGCGCCGACGATGAAATCCCCTTTTACGAGCTTCATGCCACGCACACCCGCCGCCTGTCGCCCCATCTCACGCACATCTCCCTCTTTGAAGCGGATAGACTGACCCTTGCCGCTCGTCAAAACGACGTCATCGCCCTTGTGAACAAACTGCGCGCAGATGAGCGCATCGCCTTCGTCGAGATTGATTGCGATCAAGCCAGAGCGACGTACTTCGCGAAATTGTGCAGCCGCCGTTTTCTTCACCGTGCCGTTTTTGGTAGCCATCACGAGGGATAGTCCGTCCGCCACCTTTTTCTCCTTGGGCATGGCGAGGATCGAGGTGATCTTCTCGTCCTGTTCAAGGGAAAGGAAATTCAGAATGGACTTGCCCTTAGTGGCGCGCTTTCCTTCCGGCAGTTCATACATTTTCAATTGGTAGACCTTTCCACGATCGGAGAAAAAGAGGAGGTCGCTGTGCGCGCTTGCCGTGAGGAATTGCGTGACAAAATCCTCATCCTTTGTGTTGAGGTCCATCACGCCCACACCGCCGCGCTTTTGGCGACGGTACTCCCCCGGATTCGTGCGCTTGATATAGCCGCCAGCAGTGAGGACGAGTACCGACTCTTCGTCGGCTACGAGATCCTCGGCCGATAGTAGCTTGGCGCCGCGCTTCACGATCTTCGTGCGACGCTCGTCGCCGAATTTCTCTATGACCTCGCGAATCTCCTTCTTGATCAGTGTCATCATCTTAGCGACACTCTTGAGGAGAGAGCTCAATTCTTCGATGATGGCTTGCGCCTCCTTGAGTTCGTTCTCAATTTTCTGACGTTCCAGATTTGCCAATCGAGAAAGCTTCATCTCCAAAATTGCCGTTGCCTGCAGGTTGCTGAATTTATATTTCTTCATCAGCTCTGTGTGTGCCTGCGGGACGTCCCTGCTCGCACGTATAAGCTTGATGATCTCATCAATGTGATCGAGTGCCTTCTTAAGACCGAGGAGGATGTGCTCGCGCTCTTGCGCCTTGCGCAGATCATATTGCGTGCGCTTGGTCACCACCTCCCTTCGGTAGGCGATGAAGTATTCGAGAATGGCTTTCAAAGAAAGCGTTTGCGGCACGCCGTCTACGAGTGCCACGACGTTGTAGTGGAAGGTCTCCTCGAGCTGCGTGTGCTTGTAGAGGTAGTTGAGCACTGCCTGCGCATTGCCCGTATTCTTGAGTTCGATCACGATGCGGATGTCCTTCGTAGACTCGTCGCGCATGTCGCGGACACCTTCTAGCTTTTTCTCATGCACGAGCGCGGCGATCTTCTCCTGGAGATCGCCTTTGTTTACGCGGAACGGGATCGAGGTGATGATGATCTGATAATCCTGTTTCTTGCCCTCGACGATCTCGGCCTCGCCCCGCACCACTACCGGGCCGCGGCCCGTGGCATAAGCGTGCGCAATGTCTTTTTCGTTGAATGCCACACACCCTGTGGGGAAATCCGGCCCTTGCACGAATTTGAGCAAGTCGTCGGTGGTCGCCTCTGGGTTCTCTATCAAATGTATCGCCGCTTCGCACACCTCGCGCAGATTGTGCGGCGGGATGTTGGTCGCCATACCGACCGCGATGCCGAGCGTGCCGTTCAAAAGAAGATTTGGTATCGCCGCAGGCAAGACCGTTGGCTCTTGTTTGGTGTTGTCGTAATTGGGCGCGAACGCCACCGTTTCTTTATCAATATCGCGCAGCATCTCTCCGGCAAGACGCGACATCTTTGCTTCCGTGTAGCGCATAGCAGCAGGCGGATCGCCGTCTATCGAGCCGAAGTTGCCCTGCCCCACGATGAGCGGGTAGCGCATAGTAAACTCCTGCGCCATTTTCACCATAGAATCGTACACCGCGACGTCGCCATGCGGATGGTATTTGCCCAGGACCTCGCCGACCACAGTTGCTGATTTGCGCGTCTTCGCCGTCGCGGTGAGCCCCACATCATGCATCGCATAGAGGATGCGCCGGTGTACGGGCTTGAGTCCATCACGCACGTCGGGAAGCGCCCGCGCCGTAATGACCGACATCGCATAATCCAGATAACTCTCCCGCATCTCGGTAGAGATGCTACGAGGCACGACATTGACGTGTACAGTACCCGAATTACCCTTATTTTCCTCACCTTTCTTCGCTGCCATGTTGGGTCAATTATAGCAGAAAACCCCTTTGCTTACCACTTGTTTAAATGCTAATGTGCACCCGGAAAATCAGGTCACCGTGGCTTGATAAATCGTGAGGCAAAACCATGCCCGACACTCGGTACATCGTCGTCGCTGATCTCGTCAGGCCTATGCATTCGATATGGTTCGTCGGGACAATAAACAAACCCATGCGACCCGACAGGATTGAGTGGAGCGACGTCAAAAATATGCTCGACTCCAAGGACGGCTCCACGCGCGTTAGCTTTTTCAGGGATCAAGAGAGGTGCGTGAAGGGCAGAGCCGTCGAGATCATGCGGAGAGTCGAGGAACACCCGGCAGTCGCAACTGACGAGGACCCAATAATAATCCGCGTTCGCTTTGAAGGCGAGAAGTGGGCACCGCATCACGGCAAACTCCCCGAGATCGTGCACCTCTCGAACTAGTCGAAACCGCAGGCGCCGAAGTGAGACGCAAAGGACAGAGGATCGTCCGCGACCCTCTTCGGCGCGGCGGTCCTTTGTTTTTTTGTTTTAGGATTTTTTAGATCCTTTTTTTATATTTTTCAGTTTTCCCCACCGTAGCAATTTACTATGCGACCGCATGTTAAATTACTACGCATGGGTCAACTCGAAAAAGAGGCGCGTCATCAACGGCGAATGGGCAACATCCAAAGAACCATCCTGACGACGGTCGCGCTCTCTGGAATCATCGCCGTTGCTTTGATCACTCCAAATACGCTGCAGTTGCTGGGCAAGATTCCCAAGTTCAAAAGACAGTTCATGTATCGTTCCAACAATATCATTACGCAACTCGCCCGTGATGGGTATGTCATCTTCGAAGAACACAAAGGTAAAAAATACGCGCGTATCTCCGAAGCGGGAAAGAGTGCTTTGTGGGTTCGCGGAAACATGTTGCTCGAGCAATCCATGCGACCGAAGCGTTGGGATAAACATTGGCGCGTTGTTATTTTTGATATACCCGAAAAGAAGCGGGCGATGCGCAACGCGTTGCGAACGATGATGCAGCGTTTCGGTTTCTATCGTCTCCAAGACAGCGTATGGGTGTATCCGCACGATTGCGAGGACGTGATCGCTCTCGTGAAAACGGAACTTCGGACTGGTGCGAGTGTTCTGTATATGATCGTAGAAAAATTGGAGAACGATCAGCGGCTTAAGCAAGAATTTTTGCTTCGATAGAAGTGTAGCAATTTAGTGTGCGACCGCATGTTAAATTACTACGCATGAACTAATCACGATCCCCTGTTGTCCAAAGGCAAGCTTTAGCGCGTTATTGAACGATGGAAGGTGCTGCGGGGTGTTCGACTGTTGAAGGGGGAGAGGCTTGGTACGAACTGGTAGCCGGGGTGATAACCTGCTGTAAAGCCGCCGGAGCGGCAGACGCGGCTTGTTGCGATTGTGAAGTGGGCTCTGGATTGGTGGCTACCACTTCACCGCCTCCGACACCGTACAATACGAATCCCGCCCATCCTACAAAGAGCACTCCCACCACCGCGACCGAGATCCCTCCCGCCACTGCCACGCGCTCGTCCTTCGGACGTTCACGCAACTTATGTATTGTTCTCATTACCATGAGCTACGGACTTAAAACTACCACGTCCCCCTCTTTTCCCACCATGTCGCGCAGTTTGACTGTGAATTTATCCACTGGCTGCACCTTCTCCTCACCTGCTTCTTTCAGGAATTGTTTCAATGTTTTATCGTCGTAAAGAATGGGGATCACGATCTTGGCTTCCAGCGCTACTGCCAATTTTTGTGCCTCGGCCGGGCCCAGTACCCCATTTCCTCCTATTGGCACAAAGAGGATGTCCGGTGCATCCATCTCAAGCACGTCAGGTGGCAGCGCAGCATTCAGGGCGCCGAGGTAGAGCATAGACAGCCCGTCAAGCGTGAGCGCGTAGACCGTATTGATCTTTTCCTCTCCACCGTACCGCGACGCTGTCCTAAATCCCGCTACTCTGACGGCGTCAGATTCCTTTCCGCCGGAGGCGGATCCGCCTTTGGCGGAGACTTCGTATTCTCCGGGGCCAGAAATGACAAACGCTTTCTTCTCTCCTCGGGAAGCCTCGTCTTCCCCGTTCATATCAGGATGATTGAGAGAAATAAATGCCACATCCGCCCCGAAATTCGTCTGCCTAAAATTTTTCGACTGTTTCGAGACGGGCGAGAAGACGACGGTGGTGTCGCCGACTTGCGCGCGCACGCAGGCACCTTCATGATAGGTGAGGATCATGGTGCGCACTATATCACGCCTCACCTATCGGGAGGAATTTCGTAATAATTGATGAGAAACTTTGCGATGTCCATGAACGGATTCGCCAGCGTGGCCGATGCGTACTTCTGTCCTTGCGGCTTAATAGCGAAGAGAAATACGATAAACTGTGGATCACGCGCTGGGAAATACCCAAAAAATGAGTGCAGGTAAGTGTCGCCCGGGATGTAACCTCCGCCCTTCTGGGGGATTTGGGCAGTACCCGTTTTCGCCGCGATGGAGTAGTGTTCCATTTTGAGCTTGCCGTTCAGGAGGCCGGTGTCAAACACGGTAATGAGCATGTCGGTCACGGTAGCAGCGGTCTCTGGCTTCAATACCTGCGGGCCATTCCCTGAAGGAACCTTGCGCGTGAGGCCGCTTTCGTATTTGATCGAGTCTACCACATGCGGATCAGGGAGCACGCCTCCATTTGCAAGCGCCGAGAGCGCTCGTATCATTTCGATGGGAGAGACGGAGATGCCCTGCCCGTATGCGGCGGTTGCATAATTTACGTCCGGTCCCCTGCCGCTCCCCAAGGGTGATAGATCCCCTGCCACTTCGTCTGGTAGGTCAATGCCCGTTTTTGTTCCGAGTCCATACATTCGAAAGTAGCGTGTTAGTGTCGCGTGCCCCATAGTGTCGGCGAGAAACGTCGCACCGACATTGAGAGATTGATTGAGTATTTGTTGCACCGGTATGACACCGCGAGCTTTCAAGTCGAAGTTGCAGACGGTATAGCTAGAGCGCTCTATGCAACCTTTGTCGTCGTATGTCGTCCCAGGCGAGACGGCGTCACTGTCTATCGCAGCTGCCATCGTGAGCGGTTTCATGATCGAACCTAATTCGTAGCGCCCTGAGACGAGCTGATTGTCGTAGGCAGAGGGGTCGGCGACTACATTGTAGGTGTTGGGGTCAAAGGCAGGCCTGCCGGCGATTGCCACAATACGTCCCGTGCGCGGATCCATGATGATACCGCCTGCTGCGGTGGGAGTGTATATTTCCATTACGCTATCGAGCGTCGCTTCGAGTTGTTCTTCGACCTTGGGCTCGATCGATGTGATCACCGAGCCTTTGTGAGCCGCGGGATCGCTCGAAAGCGCCGATTTCACATTGGTGAAGATCTCCGCGAACGGATTGACATAGAGGCCGAGCGAGCTCTCGGAGAGCGTTGTCTCGTACTTTTTTTCGAGACCGTACACGCCGAGCTTACTGCGACCTTCACTCGAATAGCCGACGAAGCCGATCGCCTGCGCTGCAAGTGAGCGTCCCGGGTAGAAGCGCCACTGATCTGATACCAGTATGACGCCCCGCAGTTTCAGTGCTCGTATTTTTGTCGCAGCTGTGTCATCTACGTGCACGGCGATCTCTTCGTAGGGATCGCTTTTCCTCGCGGCGCTGTTCATAAATACCGATTTGTCGATCGGCGTGACCGCGTTCAGTGCGTCATACAGCTTCTGCGCCTCACCGATCTGCTGGGGATCAATCGCGATCCGCCAACCAGATTGCATCGTCGCAGCGGCGACGAGCGAGCCGTCTCTCTCTGTGAAAAAAATGCTCCCGCGCTGGATTACTTCCGGCGCTTGTTCGGTATATTGGCCCATTGCGTCGCGGCTATACTGCCGGCCGTGTACGATCTGGACAAAATACAGCCGTGCGATGAGAAGCGCGGCAACTAGAATAAACGCCCCGGAAAGCACCCGTGCCCGACCCGTGAGAAGCTTTCTCGATTCACTCATGCCCAGTCATAGTAAACCATCCGGAGGCCCTTAGCTTATCAGGGAGCCTGGACAACGAAACTAGATTTCATTCGAGGTGATCGCTGCGACAGCCGCGTTGCCTGGGCGATGCACGTAGGAAGTATGTACCACCGGAGAGAGGCCGAGCGCCACACCCTCGGCGGGGGTAACGCCTTGCGAGAGAGCAAAATACCGCTGTTCCATGCCCGCGATCGCACTCTGGATAGTTTGCATCTCGCGCATTGCCTCGGTGCGCGCAATAACGTTCATGATCGAAGCCGCGACAAAATACAGATAGGCTGCGGTGAGTACGATCAGCGCGATCGAAAGAATGGAACGCGTGTGCGGCTCCCACGCCTGCTCCTGCGAAAGGCGCGCACGCGGACGAGCGACTTCCAAACGCAAGGTTCCCTGCAGCGCAGAAGGTCGGTATTTGCTTATTCTTTGTAAATGCTTTGACATACAATATTCAAATTTTTTCAATTACACGCAACTTTGCGCTTCTTACACGTGGATTGTCTTTGAGTTCTTCATCACTTGGTGTCAGTGGTTTTTTATTCACTCGTATTCCTTCACCCGTACGCTCCCACCCAACAAACCGCTGCTTTACTAGTCTGTCTTCGATCGAGTGGAAGGTGATGACCGCTAGGCGACCGGATGGGCTAAGCACATCCCACGCACCTTTCAGACCTTCCGCGAGCGCGCCCAGCTCGTCGTTGACCGCAATGCGGATTGCTTGAAAGGTTTTCGTCGCCGGATGGATCCGCCTCCGGCGATATTCAAGAGGTGTCGCCTCTTGAATCACGGTGGCAAGGTCGCGAGATGTCGTGAATGGTTTTACAGCGCGGCGGAGCACAATCGCCCTCGCAATCTTTCGCGAGTAGCGCTCCTCCCCCCAGCCGAATAGAATGTCGGCAATAGATTCTTCTGCCCATTCGTTGACGATCGTCCCTGCCGTGAGCGAATCTTGGTCATGCCCGTAGGTCATCAAAAGCGGTTCTTCAGATAGGAAGGAGAATCCCCTTCCAGACGCCAACTGATCCGCACTCCATCCGAGGTCAAAAAGTGCCGCGTCTATTCGCTCGATGCCACGTGCGCGCAATTCAGCCCCCAGGTTGCGAAAATTTGCATTGATCAATACGACTTGTGCGTCACTTCCTTTCAGGCGCGCCTCAGCGCGACGTACCGCGTCTTGATCAAGATCGAACCCGACGAATACTCCACCTCGCCTGAGCCTTGCGACAATTTCTTGCGCGTGTCCGCCTCCTCCGAGCGTCGCGTCTACCACGATGTCTTCCGGTGAGATCGAGAGTGCTTCCACTGCCTCATGTAAAAGAACAGTCTTGTGAGCCGAACCGCCGGAGGCGGTTGTAGGCCAGTACGGTGACTTGTCTCGAGCAACGTCGAGAGATGACGACACCGGGTCGCTGGAGGATTGTGAGCGTCGCGTGCGCATGACGATGTAAATCCTCCAGCCACCCCGTAGCATCAATATTAAAGAGCTCCTATCTCGCCGAGTTTTTTGGCGATTTGTTCGGGATCCTTTTCGATACGAGCTTTGTAGGCACTCCAACGTGCTGCATCCCACACCTCGACCCGATCAGAAATGCCTGCGAAAATGATTTCCTTTTTCAAATTCGCGTATTCCTTCTGGTGATCCGGTATCAAAATCCTGCCCGCGGCATCGACCTCGACTTCCGCTGCCCCGGAGAGCATGAATCGGTTGAACCCGCGCGTGTCCACATCCACAAACGATAGCGATTGCAATTTTTCTGCCATTCGCTCCCATCCGCTCCGCGAAAATATGACGAGACACTTATCCAAACCTCGTGTCATGACAATGCGCCTACCGAGCGCACTACGATATTGTTTTGGAAGCGAGACACGCTTTTTCTCATCGAGTGTATGCGTGTATTCACCGATCAACAGGTTTCCCATATTTACCACTTTATCCCACTGCAAATGAGTATAACCCACTATACCCTACCGCAAGACAGTTATCCCCATGTTTTGATAGTTTGCGCATTGTTGCTTGACATAGAGCAACTATAGATGGTATGATACAAAAGGACAGCGAAGGAGCGGTATGCGCCGTTCCGTCCAATAGGGGGAATTATGACCAACTGGGGGAAAATTGCCGCGACAGCGTTCGCGGCCGGTGTCCTTATCGCCACGCCTGTTATGACGGCACGCGCCGCTGAACCTTTGTGCTTCGACAAGGAAGAGGCGGCCGAGGGCGCACGCTGGGCCAACGAGCGCACAATGCAGAAGCAACTGCCGCGAGACCGGCGGACGCTTCGCCTCATGCGGGATACCGCCTGCCAGCACTTCATGGAGTTGATGGGGTTCATCGCCGACGACGTAAAGTCGGCTTCCCCAGGTATTAACGCCGACGTGAGCCTGGGAGTGGCGCGCTACGCCAAGGTGCTGTTGCTGCGCGCAGCGATAGCCGATGCTGCCGCTAAAAAACCGCTCGCCCTTACGGAGCTGATCGCCGCGAACGTGAAAAGCTCTCCGCGCGCGTGCTTCGGCATCAAGCACCGCAAGATCGCGGCGCAAGTGCTCAGCGACCACAACCATTATCGCTATTTGCGGTCGCGCCGAGATCTGACTGCCATGGTCCGGCGGGAAAGTTGCCCGCAGATCAAGAAGTTCGGGCTTGTGGCGCGGGCTGGCTTCATGTCGAAGGTGCCTCGCACATCAACCTCTGATCTCATTGATCGGCTCTCGGACGACCAACAGGAGTCAAGCTTCAGCACATGGGCCGCAATCGATGCTCAGCTGAACCGGGAGGATCGCGTCCGCCCGCAACGCCCTGTTCGGGAACACAGCAAGGTGGCAAAAAAATAGCTACCGATTGAAGCTGTCTACACTCGCCTGGGGAATTTCACGATGACTCGTGAAGTTTCCCAGGCTGTTTTAATTTCTGCTACAATTCCGATATATTTCACTATGCTGAAAATCTTTACACACGTCACTCCTGAAGCGCTTGCGGAGATTGCCGAGGAAATGCGGGTGCGGAAGACCGGGCACTTTGTGATGCTGTTTTCGATGGGGTCGCAGTTTGACCACCTCATCGTGCAGCAGCTCTCGAAACTCGGGGTCTTTTGCATCGTGGCCGATCCTTCGAGCGTCACCGCCGAAGATGTGAAAAAAGCCGCTCCTGAGGGTATTGTCGTCTCCGGCGGCCCCGCATCTGTAGAGACCGAGCCACCACCTTTTGATGCAAAGATTTTTGACCTCGATATTCCCCTGCTAGGCGTGTGCCTCGGCTTCCAGATGTGGGCCAAGCATATCGGCGTGCGGGTCATCCCAAGCGACAAGCGAGAATTTGGCGTGCATAAGCTTCATCTTGAAGCTGCGGACGAGCTATTTGAGGGTGTACCCGACCTCTCCGAGGTGTTGCAGACGCACGGCGACGCTATCCAAGCCGACGCCCCAATGACCGTGCTCGGCTCTACCGAGAATGCGCCAGTTGCCGCCGGTCGCTTCAAACATTTGTGGGGTGTGCAATTTCATCCCGAAGTCACGCATACGGCCGAGGGCGCAAAAATGTACGAGAATTTCTGCTTCAAGATCTGCGGCATCTCCGATCGTTTCCCCGCGCATAATGTCGCTGAACAAAAGATCGCCGAGTTAAAAGTGCAAGCAGGTGGTAAAAAGGTTCTCATTGCACTTTCTGGCGGCTCCGATTCTTCAGTGGTCGCGTATTTGCTCAAAGCCGCGCTTGTCCAAGGGGAGTCCTTGGACAAGCGGCCAAAGACTCCCCTTGGACAACTTAAGGGGGTGTATATACGAGGTATTGACCGACCGGATGACGAGGCGTTTGTACGAAAGTACTTTGCCGATGCGGACTGGATTCAGGTTGAGATCGTGGACGCTACCGATCGCTTTCTGCAGGCGCTTGCTGGCAAGCCCGCCATGAAAGACAAACGGCTCGCGATGCGTGATGTGTACAAGGAAGTGTTGGAGGAAAAAATTCGAGAGTTCGGAGCAGCGTTTATCGCTCAAGGCACACTGTATACAGACCTTCGCGAGAGCGGCCATGGCCATGCTACAGGCGCGCGCGTCGCGGAGATCAAGGTGCATCACAACACCGGTATCGAATTCTCCGTGCCAGAGCTCCGGCCGCTCGAGACGGAGGTCAAGGATTCAGCCCGGGCTATCGGGCGCGATATCGGCGTGCCGGAAGAGCTGCTCACTCGCCACCCATTCCCCGGCCCCGGGCTGGTCGTGCGTATCGAAGGCGAGGTTTCAGCCGAGCGGCTACGGATCGCACGATCGGTCGATGGCATCTACATAGAGGAGCTGCGCAAGGCCGATCTCTACGACACCGTGTGGCAAGCGGGAGCAACGCTCACGTGCTCCGAGCACACCGAAAGCAAGGGCGACGACGCAGGCATGGGCCACGTGGTCGCGCTCTGGGCAGTGTGGAGCGTCAATGGCTTCACCGCGCGCTTCGCTCAGCTGCCATATGATTTTCTCGTGCGAGTCTCGCGCCGTATCACCAATGAAGTCCGCGAAGTGGGAGCCGTAGTCTACCGCATCAGCGACAAACCTCCCGCCACGATCGAATGGGGATGATTTGCGGACGCTTATAGGCTAATTCGTACGAATTAGCCTATTGAGCAAGATTTAGAGTATTTTCAAAACTTCAGAAACGATCGGATGCCTACGCTCTGACAGGCTATGCATGACTTCCAAACCGATTTGTTCTTTTTCGAGTATTCCAGCACCAGTCAATACGCCCAGATGCCGAGAGGTCGACTTGAAAGAAAGCTTGATCGCCTCTGCTATCGCGCTGACAGATGCTTTCTTTTTGCGTGAAAGAATCCTAAGAATGGCGAGACGTCGCCCGTTTGCAAGCGCCTTTAAATTCCGTTCCAGTTCCTTCATGCATCAAGTATATACGCATATGGGCTCATTCGTACGAATAAGCCTATAGTTGTGTGGATTACTTGTGCCGCCTCACTCTTAGGCTGAAGTTGATCCACAAGGGGCCGACGTAGATGCTATCTTAAATCTCTTTTACGGTGATCTTCTTGGCTTTCATGGATGTGAGACCAAGCGCGTTGTAAACGGCATAAAATAGGATTCCAAATCTTCTCCGCTAACTTTGTACTGGGGCTGATTGCTTATAGAATCAATAAGAACGTCTCGCAAAATACTGATTTCCTTTCTGCCTGCCGCAGATATTCCTGACTCGCGACACAAATCGATCACTCCCAAGCAGCGGTCAAGCAACGCTCTCGTTTCTGGCAAACCTTTATTATGCGCATGCACAAACCGAGCAACTTCTTCTCCAAGATCTACCATGTAACGGAGCGCTGGTTGGTTCATTATGGACCGTACCGGACTTGAACCGGTCACCTCCCGCATGCCATGCGGACGCTCTACCAGATGAGCTAACGGCCCTCTAGCAGCGCATTTTATCGCCTCGTTGGGATTTTCATGCTTGACATATGTATTTATTTGTAATATATTGCCAGCTGTCGAA
The DNA here is from genome assembly GCA_036517335.1 of Minisyncoccota bacterium. Taxonomy (GTDB): domain Bacteria; phylum Patescibacteriota; class Minisyncoccia; order Phycocordibacterales; family UBA2100; genus UBA10103. Next base: position 18,249 of record DATDWX010000035.1, read on the forward strand.
ACTGCGGAAGGGCATAAGCAATGGAAAACGGACTGAGGAGTCCTATCGACCGCCCTGTGGCGGAATCGCTGGCATCGATCATCGAGGGTCACGCCCGAAAGCCAAGCGGAGATCTGGACGGACAGTTCATCATACTGATGGTCGCGCTGCTGATCGCTGTTGTCGGGTTGGCGATTGTGGCCTGGACAACCTAGTCGAATAGCGCGCACCTCCCGCCCGCCCTTCGAACACCCGACACGACAACGCTGTAATGGCGAAGTTGTGTCGGGCTCTTTTTTTCCCGACGTCAAGCGACGCGGCGGGCTTTAAATTTTCTGCCTTCCAATTCAGTAATGAATTTCCCGTCCTTGATCCGGATAAATTCCACCGCCCGCTTCGACCCATGAAATTTACCGAGCACATCCCTCACCGCCCCAGGCTGCAGATTGCCCCTCGTAGCAAATACGAAGAAAGCGAGCGCAAGCACATTGTCGGCGGCGAGGCCAAATACCATCTCCCGCCCCCCAAGGTATCTGCGGCCAAAATCCAGCAATCGCTTCGTGGACTGCGCAAACCGCTGCTCGAGCATCGTCGCTTTCGATATCGCTTCGGCATCAGGATTGTCGCTGCTCACATCCTTGAGCCATCTCTCGAGCGATTCTTTGCTTTGCTTCCCGGTGGAAAGGGATCCGAATTCCTTTGAATCCTCTGCCTCCCACGGTTTGAACATATGGTGCTGGAGGAGGAAGTTGGAATCGCAGACAATTTTTTTGCCCGGGTTATTTTTGACCGCATGCTCGAGGGCCACGAGCGCATTTTCGTAACTCCCGGTAGGGCCTCGCATCATGTCGTGAGTGATGAAGACCACCTCTTCACTCTCGAGTTTACGGGCAAATCCCTCGTCGTACCCCTGCGCCGAGGCTCGCGCGCCGTGGCCGCTTCTCCTCTCATCCCACGCGCGCGGACTCGTGACTCCAGCGATAAAAAGTACGGCTCCTGGAGGCGCTTCTTCGATCTCACCCATCATCTCCCGCAGCGCTTTGTTGCTCATCTCACCCTCTTCATGCTCTGGCCGTTCGACTTCGCGCAGATGTTTGCCTTCAACGTTATCGTTCGCCGCCGTCATCTCGGGCAGGGGTTTTTCTACATTGTCATTCGCCGCGTGCGGACCCTCCGTCTTCCCGGTCTTGGGCATTTCACCGCTGCTGTGTTTTAGCATATTTCTATTATATAGTACCGAAAACCTCCCGTCGTTCAATGGACAGGACACGAGCTTCCGGAGCTCGTAATGTGGGTTCGATTCCTGCCGGGAGGAGCGAGAGCGACGACCGGAGCGGCGTGCCTGCGCACGCCGCGTCAGGAATCGAAGGGCGCAGCCATGTCGCTTACGACGGCAAGCCCCGGCTCGAAGAGGATTCCTGCCGGGAGGATGACTACTCTGTCTCAAACAGCTCGCTCAAAGATTCACCCGTTTCGATACGCTCGATCGCTTCGCCAAAGAGTTCGCCCACAGATACGACTTCGATCTTGTCGCCGAGTTCGCGCTCGGCAGAAATGGTGTCGGTGATAAAGAGTTTCTTGATGGGAGAATTCTGAATGGTCGCGAGCGCGTCGCCTGAGAGCACTCCGTGGGTCGCAGCGGCGTAGACCTCGCGAGCACCATTCTCGACGAGAAGGTCCGCGGCGCGCGCGAGCGTGCCGCAGGTGTCCGCCATGTCGTCTACCATGAGCGCCACTTTACCGGCGACGTCACCGATGAGCTTCATTCGTGCTACTTGATTCGGGATGTCGCGCTCTTTGTGAATGATCGCAAGGTCGCCTGACCGCATGAGCCGCTTACCGTAGGATTGCGCGCGCACCACGCCACCCGCGTCCGGCGAGACGACGACGAGATCGTCTTTGTCGAGCGCATCTTTGAACAGTTCTTTGAAATACGGGACGAAGACACGCCGCGCATAGAGATTGTCCACGATAGTGCGCCGGAAAAATCCACCGATGGCGTCGTTGTGCAGATCCATCGTAAGCAAACGGGTCGCACCGAGATTCTCCAGCGTCATCGCCACCACGCGAGCTGATATAGGCTCACGTGATTTGGATTTTTTGTCCTGACGCGAATACCCGAAAAAGGGCATAACGACATTGACCTCGCGCGCAGAAGCGCCGTGTGCCGCGTCGAGCGCAAGCATGAGGCGGACCAGATTTTCAGCGGGAGGATTCGTGGGTTGTACGAGAAAGACGTTTTTGCCTCGCAGGTTTTCGCGGAACTGAACGTGCTGCTCGCCGCTGCTGAATGCGCGGCAAATGATCTGGCCAAGTGGAGCGCCGAGCCTGTCGGCGATTTTTTGCGCCAGGGCATCGTTGGATCCGAGGCTGAATATGTGGAAATCCATTGCGCAGTAGTATAACAGACTGCCCTTGAGAGTGGCAGGCTTTTAGTGGATAATCCACCAACGCGCGATTAGCTCAGCTGGTTAGAGCGTTCGATTCACATTCGAAAGGTCGCAGGTTCGAATCCTGCATCGCGCATCCGGTGATGTTCTACGGCGGGCCGTAGTATACCGGTAGTACGTGAGATTCGCAGTGATGTTCTTATTCGGGCTGTAGTATACCGGTAGTACGTACGATTCGGGTTCGTAAAGACCGGGTTCGATTCCCGGCAGCCCGAATAAGAACATCACAAAACGGGCAGTGTAAAGACCGGGTTCGATTCCCGGCGGCCCGATAGAGAACATCACCAAAACGGGCCGTAGTATAGTGGCAGTACACAAGGCTGGGGGTCTTGTAGCCCGAGTTCAATTCTCGGCGGCCCGAAAGGAGGTGCACAACGCGCTTGACAGATACGTTAAACATGCGGTATGCCTGAATGGTATGGCTTACGCTGGACGTTATGCCGCCGCGATCGGTGCCTCTTATCTTGCTGGCCTAGTCGGCTCGCTGTTCATTGGCGCAGATGTGGGAGTGTGGTATGCGCAATTGGCCAAGCCGACGCTTACGCCACCCGCGTGGATATTTTTCCCCGCGTGGATGATCCTCTACGGTCTCATGGGCGTCGCACTCGGCATTATTTGGTCTAAGACAGCGCTATGGCATCCGTGGGTCGGTTGCTTCTTCGTCTCCCTCGCGTTCAATGCTGCGTGGACGATGTTTTTCTTTGGCTTCCACGCTATCTTGCTCGCCCTCACCGATGTCGTCTCCCTCGCGATCATCCTTATTGCCCTCGTCCTCGGTGCGGGACAAATGGATCGCCGAGCGACCTACCTGCTTCTCCCCTACCTAGCCTGGGTACTTTTCGCCGTCTACCTCAACTCCGCCATTTGGTATTTAAATTGAATCAATGGACCTACGGGGAGTCGAACCCCGGACTCGGCAATGCGAATGCCGCGTAATACCACTTTACTATAGGCCCTCTTTGAACGAGAAGAGAAGAATACACCGCGGGCAATTCTTCGTCTACTTGATACTAACGATCTTGTACTTCTGTGCGCCTTTAGGGGTGTCGAAGGAGAAGGTGTCACTTTTCTTTTTGCCCATGAGTGCCGAGCCGAGCGGTGAGAGGTGCGAGATCTTGTGCTCTTGCATATTGGCCTCCGCCGAGCCGACGATCTCATACGTGTGCTCTTCCTTTTCCCCTTGCTTCTGGATCATTACGGTAGAGCCGAGCGAGACCGCATTGCCCTTGGTGTGCTCAATGATGCGCGCGTGGCTGATCTGCTCTTCGATCACACGAATTCGGTCTTCCGAGGCTGCCTGCAGATTCCTTGCCTCTTCGTATTCGGCATTCTCCGACAGGTCGCCGAGAGAGCGCGCGTACTCGAGCTGCTCTGCGATCTCACGCCGACGCGTGGTCTTCATGTGTTCGAGCTCCTGCGTGAGCTCGTCGAACTTTTCTTTGCTCAAGTAGTTGGTCTGGTCGGCCATAGTAGGTACTCTGATGCGGGAGCATTGTATCCTAGTGTCAAAAAAAGCCAAGCCCCGCCGTACGCGCACGCTACGCGGGGACAGGGCTTTCTCATACAGGGCCGAGCCTATCGTCTAATGGCGTGGAGTATGCGGTCCGACGATTGCCGAGAGGTCGCGGGACAACATTTCGCACTCGATCCAAAACTGCTGGATATTGCTTATGACCAGGTCGCCGAGAACGCTACTTTCCGCAACGGCTTCGGAAATCTTGAGCGCAGCTTGGCAAAGAATGGTCAGGTTCCCTTCAAGAAGCACCCCGCCAACCCGCAGCATCCCGTCAAGTTTGAGGTTGCAGTCGGCTAAATGAGTTTGGATGAGTTCGTAATATGGGATGTACTCGAGAATTGCTATCGAATGTCCCAAAACCAACATCCGATTGCCTCCATCCCATGTGACGGTGATGGTTCCACCGCCCGGTGACACCGCGCCCAACAAACACATGTGGCACGACTCAATCGCTTCTGCCCACAATATTTGGAAGCCAGATTCTTTGGTACAGAATCTCGCCAGGAGTTCCTCAAGAACAAGCATGGCACGTCTCCCATGTGGTGCGCCTATGACAAACTCCCTTTTAACACAATCGGAGCACGATGTATATCAATTCACATACTCTGGATGCGCGCTGATGAGCCATTGGAAAAAGGGCAAGAGCCCAGGGGCTGCGCCCGATGCGGTGCCGGCAGGCGCCCTCTCCAAGACGACTGCGTAGGCGAAGCGTGGGTTCTCGGCCGGCCAAAAGCCGACCGACCATGAGTTCATCCATTCGTTGTGTGCGCCGATCTGCGCGGTGCCTGTCTTGGCCGCCAGCGCTATGCCGCCAATATTGAGCGCTTTGACTGTAGCATCATCGCGAGGCGATGTGACCGCCATGCGCATACCCTCGCGTGCGATCTGCAGATACTGATCTGGAATATCCACCATGGTAAATCGCGGTGTGGAGGAGGCGGTGAGTTGCGGAGTCAGGAGCTTTCCACCGTTGGCGATCGACGCAATATACACAGCAGCTTGAATGGGCGTGATCTGAAAACCGTATTGGCCGATCGCTGTGTGATAGGTGTTGCCAAGCCGCCATGGATCTCCGGGAAAGTTTTCTTCCTTCCACGCGATACTCGGCACCACCCCTTCCTTCTCACCCAAAAGGGCGATCCCCGTCTTCGTCCCGAATCCAAAACGCGCTGCGTACTGGTTGATGCGTTCGATACCGAGCCCTTGTTGCCCCCCGTATCCTCCGCCGATCGTGTAAAAATACTCGTCCGAAGATACGGCAAGCGCCGTGCGCATGTCTACCCAGCCGTGTACCCTCCAGTCACGATAGATAGAGGGATTGTCTGGGTCATAGGGATTGGGAATGGTTATTGCACCGGTCGAGAGTATTTGCCTCTCGGGGCTGATGATACCTTCATTCAAGGCGGCGGCGGCAAACATTGGCTTCACGATAGAGCCGGGCGCATACAAGCCGGAAATCGCGCGGTCCAGAAGCGGCGTCGCAGGGCTTTGTGAAGCGCTGCGTACCGCCGCGACCACACCATCGGTAAATGCCTGATTGTCGTACTCCGGGAAGCTGGTGATCGCGAGCAACTCCCCCGTGTGGACATCCATGATCACAGCAGCGCCGCCGACGAAATGCTGCTTCTGTGCGTGAGCAGCGAGTATCCGGTACAGGTGCCCCTGCACGTCAGCATCTATGGACAAAAGAAAATCGCTTCCATTTTCTGCCGGTGTGGTGATATTGTGCCGCACTAGTCTGTGGTGCGCATCTGTCTCGATCATTACCGCGCCGTTTTGACCTGCGAGTGCTTCGTCAAACGCAAGCTCAAGACCGGACATCCCGTTATAGGTATCGCGCCACCACGCGCCCGCTTTGTCTTGCCGCGGATACTTCACGAAACCAAGCAGCACAGAAAAACCGGGTTCTTCAATGTAGCGACGCAGGGCGTATGGTGTAGTAGTCCCTACTCCGACCGCGACGCTGGTGGTCGTGGCCCCGTTAAAAATTGCAGTATCTAACGGGGCTTCGTTCCACGCGAGCGCTACTCCCGCGCGATCGTATACCAAACCGCGCAGCGGAAAGAGCGGCCAACTCTCGAGCGTATTGTCGCGGCTCGTTTGCGCGAAGGAAGCGCCTCGTGCGACGCCCAGATCGAAGGCACGCGCGCCAAAGATGATCGCCACCAACATAAAAATCACGCCGACACCAAATATCGAGCGACGCGGTACCGGTCGCTCCACGCGCCCTTCGAATTGGCTCGCCTCCATGGCGGGCAGATTGGATGAGTCGAGAAAGATCTCCTCCGGAGCAATCTCACGAACGCGATGTCTGCGGCGGAACATTCGTTCACTATACCGCTAGAACTAGAAACATTCACTATGTAGGACATCGGATGTCCGACATCCGATGTCTTTCATCACCTCCACTCATTGTCGCGACAAAAATTCGCTTCTGATCGGTTCAAAGAGCCACACCACGGCGACCGCGCCGAGCGTGACCCACGGTACTCCGCCTACCGGAAGCCACAAAAAATCTACGAAGAGCCCCAGGAGCATCGCTTCGGAGGCTCGCCAAAAAAATGCGGAGATCAGGATCGCGGTGATCGGCACCCACACAGGCAAAAAAATGGCGCCGACAAATCCGACCGTAGCAATGAGAATTCGTATCATATTCGCTTAGGGCGCCAATTCCACATAGACAAATGACAACGACTCAAGATTGACCGGTGAGCGCACGTAGATCTTGGTTGATGCACTTGCGGCACCTCCCTCGACCCTACCCACGATGCCGATAGCCCGCTGTCCGAGAGTGGGCGCGAGCACAGGGTCGCCCTCCGAGACGCTGGTGCCGCGCGGAAGATTCCCTACCCCATTCCCGCCCCCACGTCCGGTCAACAAAACAGGCGTACCACCCACCGAGGATTCAATGCTGGTCCCAGGCGCGAATACTTCTGAGACGAGGGACCGATGTGGGGATACATCCGCGATGCGGCCGATGACGAACCCGTCGCCGCCCACGACGAGCGAACCTTTCGCCACTCCATCGGCCTCCCCCACCCCAATCATAAACGTACCGTACGGAGAGGCGCGCAGCGATGAAATAACGGGTGCGGTGAATCCCTGCTTTAATTGTGCAATATGTACAATGGCTCGCAGGTGCTCATTTTCCTGCTTGAGCGCGCTGTATGCGGCGCTCCGTAGTTGGAGCATCGCTATCTCCTCTTTGAGCAACTGATTCTCGCGGGCAAGCGAGGCGCGCGAGGAAAAAAAGCCGCTTTGCCCAATGCGAGCGAGTACACTGCTCCCCGCTCCCCATGCAGCAGAGCTTAGAGAGCGTAGAGATGTACGAATCGCACCACCCGAAAACACGTCAACAGAGAGCACCAGTGCGATGAGTGTCGTCGCGATGAGAAGCTGCTTGCGCTGGCGTCTGTTGTTCATTCTGTTGGGACAAGTTCATCATCACTTCTAATAAGCGCATCGCGCCAGAGATCAAGATCATCCAGGATGATCGCGGTGCCGCGCACGACGGCCGTCAGAGGATCAGGGGCAATGACGAACGGCACACCTACCGAGGAGGTCAAGAACTCCGGCAGGCCACGGATCAAGGCTCCCCCACCGGCAATGAAGATGCCCCGCTGCATGATATCGGATATGAGCTCTGGCGGCGTTGTTTCCAAGACCTCTTTCACAGCCTCGACTAATTCTTCCACCGAGTGGCCGATCGCATTGCGCACGTCGCTGTCCACGATAGAGACTTCACGCGGCAATCCCGTGACCAGATCGCGCCCGCGCACTATAGCTTCCAATATCTCGCGCCGAGGAGATACCGATGCCACTGCGATCTTTATTTCTTCTGCCGATTTTTCACCGATGAGTATTTTGAATTCGCTGCGCATATGACCGATGATATCGGCATTAAAAGCGTCGCCAGCGATGCGCACATTGCGCGACTTCACCAACCCACCCAGAGCAATAATGCCAATGTCCGTCGTGCCGCCGCCGATGTCTATGAGCATTGAGCCTCGCGCCTCGTGCACGGGCAATTCGATGCCGATCGCCGCGGCCATCGGCTCCTCGATTATGTGCACTTCCCTGGCGCCCGCAGCGCGCGCGGCATCGCGCACAGCGCGCACTTCTACCGAGGTGATACCGGAGGGTACCCCCACCACTACCCGTGGACCGAGCAGCTTGGTGTGTCCGGCTTGCGCCTTGTTGATCAAATACGAGAGCATTTCGCTCGTCACCTCGAAATCAGAAATGACACCGTCCACGACCGGCTGAATCGCCACGATGTGCGGCGGCGTCCGACCCATCATCTCCTTGGCCTGCATACCGACCGCGACCACCCGCCCCGTCTTTTGGTTCATCGCGACGATGGACGGTTCATTGATCACGATGCCGCGACCCTTTACATAGACCAGAGTATTGGCTGTGCCGAGATCAATGCCGATATCGTTGGAAAACATCGCCAATATGCTGTCTTTCCATCTGCGGAGCGCGTGCATAACGTGTTCCCTACTTCTTCAAACGCTCTACAATATCGCTATCCGGTACCAAGCTCGTGGTACCGTCCCTTCGCGCGACCATTTCTATCCCTCCTTCTTGCATTGTCTTTTCGGAGACCACGAGCCGGAGCGGTATGCCAAGGAGATCGGCATCGGCGAATTTCTCGCCAGCGCGCAGGTCGCGATCGTCGTACAGCACATCCACACCGTTGTCGTGCATCAATTCAAACACACGCTCCGCCTCCTTCTCCACATCAGCATTGCCCCCGGTGATAGCTACAAGATGAGCGCGGAAGGGTGAAACTTCTTGCGGCCAGACGATCCCTTTTGAATCCGACAACACCTCTACGATTGTTCCCATTAGCCGCGCGGGGCCGATGCCGTAGGAGCCCATAATGGGAGCGCGCGCCTTCCCTCCCTCATCTTTGAAGGTGAGCCCGAGCGCCTCAGAAAATCGGGTGCCGAGCGGGAATATATTGCCCACTTCGATGGCCTTTACCTCTTCAAGCTCGCCTTTTCCTATCCCGAGTTCTGAGAGCACATCGTCTTGGTATACTTCCTTGTTGACCGCAATTTTTTTGTCGCGGTGCAGATAGATCGTGTCTTCGCCTGCATCGCACACCGCCTGGAATTCATCACTGAATTTCGAGAAGGAGCCGCCAGAGGCAAAGGTGCGAAAGACTACCTCGCCTAAGCCAGCACGGGCAAATATTTTGAGGTAGGCGGCTGCGGCTCTCTCGTAGAAAACGCGGAACTCTTCCTCATTCCTGTTAAAAGAATACAGATCCTTCATCACGAATTCGCGGGTGCGCAAGATGCCACTCTTGGCGCGCAGCTCGTTGCGAAACTTTTTTTGGAATTGGTACGGGTAGCGCGGCAGGTCTTTGTAGGACTGGATAAATTCTTTCATGATGGCCGTCATCGGCTCTTCGTGAGTCGTTGCTAATCCCAATTCGCCACCATCTTTTCCGACGGAGGCGGATCCGCCTCCGTCGGACAACCGCGTCTTGAACCACACGTCTATCGCCGTATCGTCCCAACGTCCACTCTTTTTCCAAAGCGCAGGGCTCTGGAGCGCAGTCATCTCCATCTCCTGCCCGCCGATCGCATTCATCTCTTCGCGGATGATCTGCTCGATCTTTTTGACCACGCGTAAACCGAGCGGAAGCAAGGAATAAGCCCCCGCCATTTCTTTATGAATATATCCGGCACGTATCAAAAGCTGCGCATTTCTAGCGACCTCGTCTTTGGGCGCCTGCTTGCGTGTCTTGGTGAAAAGCTCCGACTGTCTCATGTCGGCGCATTGTAGCGCATGCGCTCAAGTACAGCACTTGACTAATGACTATCAATAGTATTTAATCTTCGCGGGAGGATGAAATTATGATGTATCCAATGGCGTTTGGGGTGGCAGCCCTCTGGTTCGTGTTGTCCTATTTCTTTCACATCCCGTTCTAAAGACAGGGATGTGCGCCAGGGTTAGGCTCGCGTAAGCGGGCCTCCTTGTTTTACGCCACCAACCGAGCAATGTCCTGATACGTCACGACAATCATGAGGAGAATGATGGCAGTGATACCGATCATATTGAGTAGATGCACGGCGAGTTTGGATGCAGGGCGACGGATGAGCGTTTCAACAGCGAGAATGAACAGCCGACCGCCGTCGAGTGCGGGGATAGGAAAGAGATTGATGACCGCGAGATTGATGGATATGAATCCGGCGAGTGCCAAGACCTGCGCAATCCCGGCCTGTGATGCTTCCCCCACGACCGAGACGAGGCCCACGGGACCGACGATGTCCCGCAGATTTGGGGCGCCCATGAGCGCGCCTTTGAGTATAGCCCACAAATTTTGGGCGACCGATTGAAGACCGTAAATGGTCGTCTCTCCCGCCGCCTGGGCTGCCTCCCAAGGCGGGAGTGGCGCGCTTGATACGAATACGAGACCGATCCCAAGCGCGGGGCGGCCAGCAGCACCCTCTATGACCGCGTTCGCCGGGATCACTTCGACGCTCGTGGGGATGTCATTGTGTTTAAAGGACACCGTGACCCGCTTCCCACCACGGTCAGCCACGTAGTCCCTCACTGTTTCTGGTGTAGGCGCCTCGAGGGCGATACCATTTTGGTCCTCCATCGAGATAAGCTCGTCGCCCGGGCGAATGCCCCCCGCTTCAGCGGGCGAGCGGGGCACTACGTCGGAAATGTAGAGTCTCACACCTGGCCCAGGTGAGTCCACCGGCCTCGGAATGCCGAGCCCGTACGCTGCTACCAAAAGGCCGTAGCCAAGCGCCACGTTCATCAAGACGCCTGCCGAGAGTATGATCGCCTGCTTAAAGCGCCCGGCGTCGACAAATGCGCCGCGTCCGCGCTCTCGTTCCCCTTCGTCGCCAAATAGTCGCACGAATCCGCCAAAAGGGATCCAATTGAGTGTGTATTCTGTGTCGCCGACCTTCCCGAATCGAAACGCGCGCGGCGGATACCCCACCCCGAATTCTTGCACCTTCACACCCGAGATCTTCGCCGCGATAAAATGCCCGAGCTCATGGATGATGATGAGCGCGACGAGGATAAGGATGACCAGGAGGATAGTCATGTCGTCATCTCCTTTTCCTTAGCCTCAAAGGCTTTTTCCAACTCTTCATTGGCCTTGTCCATCCTTTTCTGCAGCTCATCTTTGAGGCTGTACTTATCGTCTTCGGTCAATTCGCTCTTGCGTTCTTTTTCCTGTATTTCTTTCCACACTTCATCGCGCGCAATGCGGAGCGTCGTGCGAGCTTCTTCCCACTTTTGTTTTGCCAGTTTCACATACTCCTGGCGTCGCTCGGCCGTGAGGTCGGGAAAGCTGACGCGCACGCTGGAGCCATCGGCCGATGTACCGACACCAAGATCCGCCGCCGCTATCGCGCGCTCGATATCTTTCACGAGCGACGCATCATAGGGCTGGACGCGGAGCGTGCGGGCATCCTCGACCCCAATATTGCCGACCTGCTTGAGCGGCATCGTCGAGCCGTACGCGGCTACCTGTATGCCATCCAAGATTGCAGGGTTTGCTCTGCCGGTGCGAAGTCCGCGGTATTCGCGCGCGAGCCACTCCCGCGCGGCTGCAACCTTTTGATCAAACGGTTTGAGATCGTAATTCACTCTTTCATTATATCACTGGCACCAGAAGTGCCACTTGTTCGAGAAGTGGCTTTGCGAGCGCGCCACGGTCGCCAATGTATTTTCTAGCGCGATAGATCGCCACTATACCTGCTCGTGCGCTCCCATCTGTGGTTAGCGGGGCAAGCGAACACTCAAGCGCGCTGAGGAATTGCAGTGTTGTTCCCATGTCGCGACGATCGTCTTCGTTTTTATCGAGGAATGGTTTCAACATATCGAGTCGTTTCGCGGGGTTGGCCTTGAGGAATTCCAGCGCACTGTTCAAGGACCGTCCTTGAACATTCGGAGGAAGCGCGAGCATCTGCGCGCGAGAACGCACAGTAGGAAGGAGTGTTTGCGGCGCAGGGTGGAGGAATATAAAAAGCGCGTTGCCTGGTGCATCTTCGAGCGTTTTCAGCAGAGCATTTTGCGCTTCGGCTGTGATGGAATCCACCGCCAGCACGAAGACACGCCTGACCCCTTCCAGCGCCTTTAGCGCTGCGCGAGCCGAGAGATCGCGAGCTTCATCAATGCCAAAGTGCCGATGGTGACGCACATGCAAATCGGGATTTGCCGAAATTGTGATGCCCTCCCCTTCGAGCATCGAAAGTACCTGTGGGATGTCCGCCGACTTCCCTTCCACGAGATGCACATTCCCCACAAGCTTCATAATGACAGTATAGCAAGTGAGGGGTATACTACCGCGCATGAAAGATATGCTTTCACCAAGCAAGATGGCGCTCAAGGCCACGCGTTGGATCGGTTCTCCCAATTCGCTTTTCATCCACACCATTCTTTTTATACTGAGCTTCGCTGCCACGCTCATCGGCTTCGTCAGCTGGGACAAAATGTTGCTTATCGTCACCACCATCGTCTCGCTCGAGGCGATCTATCTTGCGATCTTTATTCAGATGAGCGTCAATCTCGCGACCGCATCCATCGAAGAAGTGGAGCAAGACATTGATGAAATCCAAGAGGACGTGGGAGAAATTCAGGAGGATGTGGACGAGATCCAAAAAGACGTGGACGAGCTGCAGGAAGATGTGGAAGAGATCGCGGAAGAGGGCGACGAAGACGATGTCGCGCAGCAAAAAACCCTCGCCGACATCCAAGCCGACCTCCGCAAACTCGTGCAGGATATTGAGAAGTTACAACAGCCGAAGGCATAGTCAGTGGTACGCAGGCAATAGAAAAAAGTAGTGAAGGCCGCCTTTCGGTCTGCTACCAATTTTCTACTAACTAGTGTTCTGTTACCTCTTTGAAATGATCGCTTTTTTGTAGGTTTCGAGATGCTTCAGGGCTTCGCCTGTGCCCATGGCGACGCAGTACGGCGCGTCTTTGGCCACTCGCGCCTTCACGCCCGTGCGGCGAAAGACAAGTTCGGCGAGATTGCGCAAGAGCGATGAACCACCCGTCATGATAATGCCGTTGTCTATGATGTCGGCAGCCAATTCCGGCGGCGTTTCCTGCAGCACATCCTTGATGGCGCTTACCATTGTGCGCAGCTCACGCCCGTACGCGCGGACGACCTCATTGGTATCGAGTTCGACAGAGCGCGGCAAGCCCGTGAGATGATCACGCCCCTTGACGGTCATCGAGAGCGCTTGGTCCATCGGTACCGCCGAGCCTATTCTGATCTTGATCTCTTCAGCCATCTTTTCACCGATTCCGAGGTTGAATGTCTTTTTGATGTAATCTGCGATGGCGCGGTCCATTGCATTGCCGGCGCATTTGACCGATGTGGAGGCGACGATACCGCCGAGCGATATCACGGCGACGTCGGTAGTCCCGCCGCCGATGTCCACGATCATGTGCCCGCGCGCCTCGTGGATCGGTATTCCCGCGCCGATCGCGGCGAGAATGGGCTCTTTCACTACGTACGCTTCACGCGCGCCCGCCTTCGTGGCAGCTTCCACCACCGCCCTGCGCTCGGTAGAGCTCACGCCTGCAGGCACGCTGATCATTACTTCGGGGCGAAACATATTCCATCGGCCCAGGGCCTTACGCATATAGTAGCGGAGCATTGCCTCCGTCACGCGATAATCCGCGATGACGCCGTCTTTCATCGGACGGTACGCAATAATCTCTTCGGGCGTACGGCCGATCATGTTTTTTGCCTCACTTCCGATCGCGAGGATCTTGTTGTCACGCGACACTGCGACGACCGAGGGCTCGTTGAGCACAATGCCCTTCCCTGGCACGAATACAAGGATGGTGGTAGTGCCGAGATCAATGCCGAGTTTGGGAGAAAATAAGAAGGACATAGAGAGCGCAGTATAACCCACACGGAATTTCATAAAGTCTTGACGACAATGGATATGTCGGTTATAGTCGCCGTGGTAGACCTTGTCACATTCCCCCGCACTGCCTGACAGGGCACCGGTCCGGAGTTTCCGGATCGCGAAACGGCGCGGTCTCTGCCCCCCATGGAGACCGCGCCGACTTTTTTATACTTTTTATCTCAATGCGAATACCGCGCTTCGTGTTTCTTTGGGTTTATTTCGTACCAGAACTTTTTTGAAAAATGCTTCGCATCGTCGCAGACACGTTTTAAATAATATAGGTCTTTCGTCGGAATCTTCTCTAGCGTCTTACCCATGCGGGCCATTGTGAGCGGCGGGTAGCCGTCCTTTCCACGATCACGATTGAGCCGGTCGCGAAAATACGCCATCAATTCCCCACGCTCCGTCTCCTTCGATTTGTTCATCGTCCGCTTGAGCTGGTCGCTGATGTGCTTCACGCACAGGATTGTACTATAGGCCGCTCTGACGTTATAGTTTCGTAATGCATACCATTCTGCCAGCCGATAAAAATCCTGCACTACGGGAGCGTTCGCGGGATATCCTGAACAACCAGATACAGAGCCGTAAAATTCGCACATTAATCGCCGATATGAAAAAATTGCTGGCCAAGGAGGAGCACGGGGTGGCGCTCGCGGCGGTACAGGTGGGCGAGCCCGTGCGACTTTTCATCATTTCCGGCCGAGCCCTGGCCCGCGGAGCGAGAACTGCACCGGATGAGCCAGATTCGGAGAATGAGGTTAAACCTCATTCTCAACCAGACCAGGTCTATATCAATCCCGTGCTGCGCAAATTGTCGAGAAAGAAAACGGAGAAACGCGAGGGCTGTCTCTCGATCCGCGGCAAATGGGGCGAGGTGCCGCGCGCCGAGAAAGCGACACTGCGGTACATGGATGAGAACGGTAAGGTGCAAACGCGTGGCGCCTCCGGCTTCCTCGCACACATCTTCCAGCACGAGATGGATCACCTCGAAGGTATTCTCTACACCGACAAAGCAGTTGCGATCTATGATGACCCCGTAAAGCCTAGCGGCCACGGGACAAGACAACCAAATGATGAATGACTCGCGACAAATCAGGCTCGCCTTCTTCGGCACGTCGCACATTGCGGTGTACGTTCTCGACGCGCTCATAGACGCAAGGCTCACCCCCGCGCTCATCGTAACGCTCCCCGGAAAACCTAAAGGCCGTGGGCTTGTTTTTAAGCAGACGGCTGTGGAGCTAAGGGCGCAGGCAGTGGGGATTCCCCTTGCGCACGATTGGCAGAGATTTGAAAGCGATGCCTGGGACGTTGCCGTTGTCGTGGATTACGGCAAGATATTGTCCAAAAGTATTCTCGACGTTCCCCACAAAGGCTTCCTCAACGTTCACCCAAGCCTCCTACCGCGCCTGCGCGGCCCCTCCCCCATGCGCTCGGCAATACTGCATGATGAGCGCGAGACGGGCGTGAGCATCATACTGGTGGACGAGGAAATGGATCATGGTTCTATAGTGGCCCAGAAGAAGGTCGCTGTCCCCAACTGGCCCGTGAAAAATTCCGAGCTGGAAAAATTGCTCGTGCCCGAGGGCGGCCGCCTGCTCGCGCAGGTACTGCCCGAATATGTCGCTGGCCACATCGAGCCGCGCGAGCAGACTCACGATCTCGCGACCTACAGCGAGAAATTTTCAAAGGAAGATGGCCTGCTCGATTTGAAGGCCGACCCATACAAAAATCTCCTAAAAATAAAGGCATTCGAGGGCTGGCCGGGTACGTTTGCGTTCTTCGAGCGGAGCGGCAGGCGAATCCGCGTCGCCATTCTGGATGCTCACATAGAACACGCTGCTCTGATCATTGATGCGGTCAAGCCGGAGGGCAAACGCAAGATGCCTTACGCCGATTTCGCACGTTCGCTCTAGCCGCTGATTGCCGCGAGCACTGGCTCGGAGAAGAAGAAGTAGCTGGCGGCGAGAAACAGCACGCACATCGCGATAAGTAGAAGACCAGCGCGCGCGGCACGCCTCCGGTGATGGAAGCGGATCTCAAAACCTGTCTCGATGGCAAGGGCGAGTAGCACGAGGATGCCGATTGCGTAGTAGGTGTAACGCAGTGTGTCACGAGGGAAACTCACGGGATATGCCCAGAGCGGCACCTGGCCCGACATTTCTTGGGCAAGTGCTGCGGCAAGCGCCGGGCTCGTGAGCGGCGTCTCGTGCGAGGTATCCTTGCTCTCGGGATTAGGCTCGGCCGAGGGCACCGAGACATCGGGTACCTTCTGCGGTTCTTTCGCAGTGGACCCGAGCACTTGGGTCACTTGTACCTCGGCGACGGAAGGCTTCTGCGACCGAGCGGCGAGCGAGGAAGTACTGATGTTAGCAGATCGAACGTGCGTCGTTGCGATCGCTGGCTCTGTAGGATTCTCGGGAATAGTCTCGGTTTGCACCGGCGCCCCCGCTACGCGCGATTGCGTGGGAGTTCCAAATTCTTGCACGACGAACGTAGTCGGGCGACCTTGATACGTGCCCTGCGCGGTCGCTATGCCGACTTCGGTGAAGCGAGGATTCAAGATATTTTCGCGGTGCGTAGGCGACTCCATCCACGCACGTTCTACGTCGCCCGAATCAGAAAAATCCACGGCCAAATTTTCGCCCGCATGATCAAAAGTGTAGCCCGCCTCTTTAAACCAGTGCCACGGATCCACGCCCTCGGGTGAGGTGTGCGCGAAATATCCTTTGGCCGCCATATCATTGGCCTTCGCCTGTGCCGCTGCGACTAGACGCGGATTTATTTTCAGGATCCCGAACCCGCCTGAAGCGCGATCACCATTGGCAAGCTCCACCAATACCGCAGACACCACCGCCGCCACCTGCGGCGAGGCAATGATGAAGCGCTGCAGCCCAGAGACGACAAATACGAGAGCTATCAGTATCCCGAAAGCGGCAAATGCTTCGACACCCATGAGTTCCACGCGACGGCGAGCACGTTTCCCTTGCGGTAAGAGCGATTTGAGAGGAGAGCCGCTCCCCCGCCGCTCCTTCTTTGTTGTTTTACGCACACTTACATTTTCGCACACCTATACAACGCGACAAACCTGACCCTGTGGGCAGGTTTGTCACTCTCATACACGATTTGCGTAGGTCCCGATTTAGAGATCCTCGCCGTGGTACGGCGTGAGATTGGTCGGGAGCGGGATGTTGAGTGAGGAGCAATTGATGAGATTGATCCAACGCTGCGTCGTCTTGTAGACGAACCCTGTCGAGGTGTTGAGACCCCACGGCTTCAGCACTTGCTCGGTGTGCGCGATCTGGAAGCCTCGTACCGCTTTGTCGGTGAGAGGGCCGAAGAAACCAGTGAGTGGGAGGTGGGCCTGTCTTTCATCGTTGAGGAATTGCTGTAGTTTCTTTACCTCAGCCAGCTGATTGTTCTTCTTACCCTGACGCATGTATGTATTGAGGAGCGCAATGCAGCCGGGCGGCAGTTCTGGGAGCGTGGTCGAGGCGGCACCCAATACCTGGCCCGTGGAAGCGCCGACCACACTACCGCCACCGCCAAACGAGCCGACGATCGGGCCGTTGCCACCACCTCCATCTCCCCCACCACCTCCGCCTCCGCTTGAAGGTGGAGTGACGGTGGGAGTGGGAGTAGTCGGCGTATTCACGCTTACACTCACCGTGCTGCTGTTGTTATCAATATTCGAATCAGCATTCGTGCTGGTGGCCGTCGCAGTGTTCACGATCGCCTGTCCTGCCATTCCACTATTCACACTCGCTATGAGGTGGAGGGTGGTAGTCGCACCACTCTGCAATGTGCCGATCACCCACTGCCCGGTCGAGGTCGCGTAGGTCGAATTTGTGGAAGATGCATCGTCGGAGACATAGGTGAGCGAAGTGGGCAGGGTGTCGGTCACGATCACATTCAGTGCGTCCGCAGGCCCACTGTTTGAAGCAGTGAGTGTGTAGGTAATCTGCTGCCCAGCGTCCGGTGTCGTGTCGTCCACTGATTTCGAGACAGAAATATCAGCGTTGGTGGACGTGTTGGTGAACGTGCAGGTGATCAGATCGCCAGGATCGAGGGTGATGGATTCGCCATCCGGGATAGAGGTACCGACGCTTTGGTTCTCATATTCGCAGCGAGAGAAATCGCCGGAGAGGAGCACCCATGCAAACGGCACATTTTCTGTCAGGCTGTAGTGTCCCGCATCAATCGCGAGCGTCGTCGTACCGGAGTGGTTTTCGGTCGTTATGCTTGCACTCGTCACCGCATCTCCGTCCGACACGTCGAAGGTGAACGTGCCATCGGCATTGGTCGTATGCTTCACGATGGTGAGGGTAGCCTTGCCGTCGTCGTTGGTAATGGTGCAGGTCTTGTGCTCTGCAAGCCCTATAGAGCCCGCACATTCCGCGCTCATATCAGCGCCGTATCCTTCAGGACCACTCTCCGAGACGCTGTAATCACCCGCGTCCAGCGTGACGGTGGTACCCACTTCATCGCCCGGGAAGGATGCGTCGGAGACGTCGGTGCCCTCCACATGAATGGTGAAGTCGCTCGCTTCAGCAATGCCGCCGTTGTCGTTGATAACATCTTTGATGACCGTGAGTTCTCCGGCGATATCGTCATTGGTGATGGTGCAGGTGATATTGTCGCCCTCGCTCAAGGTAATGGTGCCACCGAGTATGGAGGGGCATTCCTCATCACCGGTGATGGACACAAAAGAGTAGCCGGTGAGACCGAGCTCCATAATTTCGACGGGAACGTGCGCATCTACCGGAAAAGTCTCGCCTGAAGCGACAGGTGTGCCGCCAATCGAGAGTCCGAACGCATTTTCCTCCGCGGTGCCCCCGTTGTCTTTGACAACATCTTTGATGAGTGTGATCGTCGGCGCGATGTCGTCGTTGGTAATGGTGCAGGTCTTGGACTCCCCGTTGACCACGGTGACGCTGCCATCCTCGTCGCAATCTCCGCTGAAGGTCGCCTCGTAGCCCGCGGGACCATCGGTCTCGGACACCGTATAGGTACCGCCTGCAAACTGATTACTCGCTCCGCTCGAAACTGTCGTGCTGTTTTGTGAGTCGTCCGCAACGTGATAGGTCCAATCCCCTGCTACCGCGCTTCCCCCATTGTCATTCGGAAGCACTTTTATCACCGTGAGTCCGCCCGTCGTCGCGGGATTGTCGTTGTTGGTCACCGTGCAGGTGAGGCTGCCACCTTCAGGCATGATGCCCGAGCAGTCAGCGCTCTGCGACATGGCGTAGCCCGAAGTCGGACCAGTTTCAGACACGCTAAAGGATGCGCCTGCGTCTATGACGACGTCAGTACCCGCCTCGCTCCCCTCGAAAGATGCAGGGCTTGGGTTGCCGCCACTCACCTGCAGTGTGAAATCGCCCGCCTGTGCGGTGCCTGCAAATCCTACGGGCTCGTCGTTGATCACATGCTTAATGACGTGCAGTGTGCCTGGCTCTTTATCGGTATTGGTGATGGTGCAGGTCGCCGACTCGCCGAGACCAAGTGTGATCGTATCACCGCTCTGGCTGCCGCCCGTGCAGACCCATACACTCGCATTGTACTCATTTGAAGGACCACCTTCAGTTAGGGTGTATGTGCCCGACGGGAATGTGCTACCGCTTGAGACCGGGCTCGTGCCGAAGATCGTGTCGGGACCGATTGCCGTTAGTACCCAGTCTGCGGCAATCGAGATGCCGCGAAAAACGTTGATGACGATCTTCTCGAGCGTGAGCGATGGCGCGATGTCGTCATTCGTAATGGTGCAAGTGGCGGTGAGGCCGTTGACCACAATAACATCCCCATTGCTGTCGCACGCTCCGCTGTAGAAGGCTGTGTAGCCAGCAGGTGCGCCTGTTTCTGAAACATTGTAGGGCCCACCAGTGAGCGTGTAGTCGGTGCCCGTCTCCGAACCAATTTGCGGAGAGCCTGATACCTCGCTCGCGCCGCTCATAGCGTGCAAACTGAAATCAGCAGCCGTAGCAGTGCCGCCGTTGTCGGTAACAACGTGTTTGATGACACGAAGCACACCGGTCGTCGGCTGATTGTCGTTGTTCGTTACCGTACAAACGTAATTCTTGCCTGCGACGACCGTGACCGAACCATTGGTAGTGGTCGTATTGTCATCGCCGATACAAACGAGACTGGTCTGTGCATATCCAGAAGGACCTGTCTCTGTAACCGAGTAGGTACCCGCGCTCAGAATTGCGCCCGGAGTAGCACCAGTTTCCGAACCAGTGAAGTTGAACGTGGAGATATGAAGCGTAAAGTTGGACGCTACGGCCGTGCCCGGGTTGAACTGGTTGTCATTGACGACGTGCTTCGCCAGCACTACAACGCCCTGTGTGGGCGCCGCGACGCACTGATTGACGACTATTACCTGGCCGTCCTGTCCGGAAGGCTGACTGTGATAAAGAACAACGGTAATACCGGTGCTTGTGGCTGTCAGCGTGCGCGTTTGTGAATAAGAAAAAGCTTCGTTTTGTCCGCTCAGCGTGCCGCTTGTGACTGTGGGAGTCGTTGTTGCTCCATCGCCCCATCCGATAGCGAGATGCCAAGTGCCGCCCTGCTGCCCCGTTCTGCCGGTACCTGATACGGTGATCGGACCCGCAACGCAAAACCCTGTGGGAGGAGCACCGTTGATGAGGACGCTTAATTGCCCATCGGCAGCAAATGCCGAAAATGGCGCTGCAAGCGTTGCAAACGATGCCACCACCAGACCCAATCCAATTGCGATTGTACCCACTTTGGCTACCAACGGCTGCGAGCGACCAGAGACCTGAATATTCATAACCAGTTTAAGACCTTAATTATGCAAACAAATCCAATAAAAGGAGACCTGATATATACACCGGCTGGCAGGTCTTGTCAAGTCTCTGCAAGACTCAACCCCTACGCAGGCTAGCGGTCAATTCATGGACGTGCAATAAAGAAAACTGGTGAAAACGTGTGAGTAAAATGTGGACAATTGCGGGGGCACGTGGCGACTAATCGAGCCGCAGAAGACGCTTGGCCAGCGCGCCGCTCTTGCGCAACACTCGTGTGTGCAGACCCTTTTCGCTGCGCAATTGCCGCTCCATCTCCTCCTTTGCATCGTCTATCGCACCGTTGATGGATTCGGAGCGATTGGAGGCGCGCACGGACGGCTCGCCGGGCCGTATAATCTGGATCTCTGCGTACCAAATGTTTTTGCCATGCCGCGGCCGACCCGCGTCGCGCCCAAGCTCTATCTCGCAGCGCACGGGCGCGTCCGTTGCGCCGAGAAGCTTGCGAATAGCCATCATCCGCTCCTCCACATACTCGTCGAGTGCGGGAGTCAGGCTAAAACCGTCTGTCTTGATGCGCATGTCCATATCATTTGCGTTTATACGTCCCTACGAGCTGCGTCTCGGCGATAATGTGCCCTGCCATCGTACGTTCCACGTCCGCTTTCGTAGCGCCCGCTTGCAGGGGCAAGTTTTGATCGAGCGCGTAGAGTTTAAAAAAGTAGCGGTGAGTGCTTGGCTCGTACTGCGGCGGCGGGCAGGGCCCTGCGTACACATTCTTTCCTGCCCCATTGGCACCCACCACTCCCACGGCCGCGCCCGATGCGATCTCTTTCGTCTGCGGTGGGACGTTGTAGAGCACCCAATGGACGAACTCGCCCACGCCGCGCTGCTCCTTGAACACTGCGGGAATATCTGGATCATCCATAATGAGCGCCAGCGACACCGTGCCCGCGGGGATGCCCGAGACCGCAAGCGGCGGACTTACCTGCTCTCCGTCGCAGGTGTATTTTGCCGGAATGCTGGCCATGTTTTCAAATGCTGTGCTGGTGAGTGTGAGAGTGTCGTCGGTCATAGGGGTAGTGGTGCTTTCATTATACCCATTATCGCTACGTTGCATGAACGGAGGGTTAAAGAGAAAAATCGCCGCGGCCGCCACAATGGCGATCGTACCAATAACCCATCTCCACATGTTTGAAACTGTACCATGCTCGGCTATACTCCTCGTTAGCCGTTGGTGTAAAAACTAATGGAATATTCCGGGGTAACTCAATGGTACCTGCCTGCCGGCAGGCAGGGAGTGGCTCTGGAACATCTCCTATGTATTGGATATACGCGATATCTTCCAGTAAGAAAAAAAGAATCTACGTTGGAATGAGTCAGGACGTAGACAAAAGAGTTCGGGAACATAATCTCGGTCAAGTGTTTTCAACGAAAGGATATCGACCGTGGAGGTTAATTTATAGCGAAAAGTGTGGTATAAATCGCAAAGAGGCCCGTGCCAGAGAAAAATATTTCAAATCTGGAATTGGGAAAGAGTTCTTAAAAAACATTCCGGGGTAACTCAATGGTAGAGTGGCTCCCTGTCAACGAAGTTGACCCTGAGCGAAGTCGAAGGGTTGGCATAGGCAGCTTTCTGTCGGAAGGCAGATCGAACATTCTGGGATAACGGTGAAACCCTCCCCGCCAATTGGCGGAAGGGCAATACCGTGGGAACCCGGCACTTTCTTGAATCCTTAGAAAGTAACGGGAGCGCCGTAGAGACTAGATACCAGAACATCCGACGACTATTTTTAGTTGGGATGATGATATAGTCCACCCCTTTTGGAAACAGGAGGATAAGTGTAAGGAGTAAGTTGTGGGTTCGAGTCCCACCCCCGGAGCCACGTAAAGGACGTAATCGCTTTGCGATTAACGTCCCACGTGGCGAGCCGCGTATGCGGGTTGCCATGTGAGGTGCGAAGCAACTTTTACGTGAGCCGCGTGGGCGAAGCCTTTACGCGACCGCGTATGTACAAAGTTTACGTACTTGAAAATCGGAACGACAAAAGTTGGTACATTGGCTGTACCGAAGATTTGGAGCGAAGACTCGCAGAACACAATAGCGGAATTTGATATATGGGTTTAAAGAAAGAAACGGGAGGCTGGAATTAGTGCGCATCTTTGAGTAATTGCGAGATAACTTTGTAGCGGCGGTCGCGCCTCAGGCCGTGGTGAGCAGCGAGTTTTTTCTTGAGCGCGGAGAACGAACCATCGAGGTC
>DATDWX010000036.1:0-20127 GCA_036517335.1 Minisyncoccota bacterium
GCAGGTCAGAGAATGGAAGAGATCGCCTGACAGACACTCTGAATGCACCCGTAGCATTACTTCTTTTGACGCATCGAGGCCAGGAGTCGAAAGTGCGACCAGTTCCCTACCTCGCTCACCTTTCCATACCCAAAGATTGAAGACCCCAAAAGTAGTTGGCATTTCCATTGAAGCAATGTTTTCCGAAATCATGACAGGAGTTTATAGCCATACGAATAAATATGCTGTTTTTTGGGACACTTCTTTATATTATATGGCTTATTTTCCTAACTTTTATCAGATATTGATTAAATTTGTGTCGGTTTATTTGACATATAATTAGATTGTGAGAAACTGCTCTCATGGACCAGGTCGGCATCATGAAAGCTTTGCAAGAAGTCGGGCTCCCGGAGAAAGCTGCGTTGATATACCTATCGCTACTTGGCAAACAAAAGATGACTATTTCCGAGATTGCACGGGAATCCAACATTAAGCGTGCGACGTGCTACGAATACCTTGACCTTCTGCTCAACAGAGACTTCGTCATCCGGGTGCCCGTTGGCAAGAGAATGTTCTATTCGGCCGTAGAGCCCAAGAAAATATTGATCGATTTCAAGAAGAAAACGTCGCATTTGGAGGAGCGGATCAATGAAATGAGCGCCCTACACGATGCCGCCGTTAATAAACCGCGCGTTGTTTTCTACGAAGGTAAGCGAGAAATAAAGAACATCTACGAGGACATTTTCAAGACTGTGGCCGATGTCTACTCAATATTTCCTCCGGCAGCGTTTTTCGAAAATTTCACCGAGGAAGACTACGCTGAACTCGATAGATCAAACGCCGCCTATGCGCTAAAGACACGAGACCTATTCGTTGTGGACAAATACTATAAGAAAATCAAGGAAATACGGGCTAAAAACGGTTCGGAGAACAAGTTGGATAAAAAATTACCGCCGTGGTTCACGTGTAACGTGGATGTTATTACCTACGCAGACAAGGTGGCCTTGATTAGTCTGCGCGACCTATCTGCCATTGTCATCGAGAACAAAGACATTGCTGACCTCTTCAAGAACATGCACACATTCCTTTGGAAATCGGTCTAATTCTAAAGGACATCCGTCAGTTGGCTGATGTCCTTTATAGGTTGCTCTCGAGCGCTTGCTCAAAAAGACGGCACTGGGCCGTCCGAGATGCCTTGTCCATAATAATTACGCCGACCACATCTATCTGGAACTCCCTTCTGTCTCGCTTGGTTTCCATATAGAGGGCAGCCGTGCGGGCGACTTTCGTAAGCTTACGGCGATCCACCAGCTCCTCTGGGCGGTGTACTGCCCGGCTTTCACGTGAAACAGCCTTGACCTCGATGAAACGCACCGTGTTGGCCTTTTCTGCAATGATATCTATCTCTCCCCACTTCCTTCGATAATTCTTTTCGATGATCTTGTAGCCCTTGCTCCTAAGAAATTGCTCGGCAATAGACTCCCCTATTGCGCCCGTTTTCTGCTTTTCAGTACGTTTATCGTCGGTCATAGATGCAGATAATAACACCGATTGGCAAACATTTCACGTGAACCATTTTGCGGGATGTTCCTAAGAAACCTTTTCCCTACATTATGCTTGTTTTTCTCGTTGTTAGTTGGAAGTTGGCCGCTGGAGGCTATTTCTATCGGACATTGTCCTTTATCCACATATCCACCTACTTATCCCCACTTTTGCCATTCCAGCCATATTCTCCTTCTTTCTGGTTGCCTCCAGTTTCTATCGGACAACTCTGGCGAGCTGATCTGTCTTTGTGCGGGTACCGGGAATCGAACCCGGATTTTCTCATTGGCAACGAGGCGTTTTACCACTAAACTATACCCGCAGAACTTTTCAATTATACAGCACTAATGATTAGCGGCAATTTTTTGTCGCCAGGACTCTCCCTCGGCTCTCGGTGCGCCGCCGCAAACCTCGGCCTGGGCACCGCCTCACGGTCGCGCGTACTCGCGCGACATCGTTCCGGCGTTCGAATCCTGCCGTAGGGTGCGCAGGCACCATACTGCGAGAGCATAAAGCAAAACTTTATGCTCTCGCCAGGATTCGAACCTGGAATAATAGATCCGAAGTCTATTGTGATATCCATTTCACCACGAGAGCTTAACGTGGTTATCATACCTTTCATTCGCCGATATACAACGAATGCTCTACAATGCACGGATGACGCGCCAAGATCTCGCTGTCCCTCAAGAAGTGCGCGATCTTTGCGATACGCTGCAAAGGGCAGGGTTTGAGGCCTATCTGGTGGGAGGGTGCGTGCGCGATCTTTTGCTCGGTCGCGAACCCAAGGATTGGGACATCACCACCAATGCCAAGCCCGAACAGATACAAGCGCTTTTCTCGGAAACATTTTATGAGAACGAATACGGCACCGTGGGCGTGGTAACGCAGAGCGAAAATCCTCGGCTCAAGGTAATCGAGATCACACCCTATCGCACCGAGTCCGGGTACTCCAATGCACGCCACCCCGATGCAGTGGAATTTAGCGACAACCTTTCTGAAGATCTGAAGCGGAGGGACTTCACCATCAACGCGATCGCATACGATCCGATCTCGCAGGAGTTGGTGGACGAGCATGGCGGGAAGGAAGACTTGACGCGACGCGTCATTGCGACGGTGGGCGATGCGGGGGAGCGTTTTAGCGAAGACGCACTACGTATGCTGCGAGCAATTCGCATTGCCGCCGAGCTCGATTTTATGATCGAGGCGAAAACGATGGCTGGTATCGCAGCCAGCGCAACTCAGTTGGGAAAAATTTCTGGAGAGCGCGTTCGAGATGAGTTTACACGCATTGTGATGAGTCCGAGGCCGATGCAGGCGCTTTTTATGGCTCAAAAGCTGAATATTTTACGCTTCATCGCGCCCGATCTTGAAGCTGGTATCGGATGCGAACAAAATCAAGCGCACTCATATGATGTCTTCGAGCACAATCTGCGGGCACTGCAGCATGCAGCCGACAATGAGTGGTCGCTCGACGTACGACTCGCCGCACTTTTTCATGACGTGGGCAAACCCACGGTACGTGAGCGGTCAGACGAAAAAAATGATTGGACATTTCATGGGCACGATATGGTCGGCGCAAAAATCACAAAAAAAATTCTGGGCAATCTGCGCTTTTCACGTGAAACGATCGGCAATGTGTCCAATCTTGTACGTTGGCATATGTTCTTCTCTGATCCGGATACCGTCACGCTCGCGGCGGTACGCCGCACTATTCAGCGCGTGGGGCAAGACCATATCAAAGAGCTCTTGCAGGTGCGCATGTGCGATAGGATCGGCACCGGGCGACCCAAAGAGCAGCCCTTCCGCTTGCGCAAATATATGTCGATGGTAGATGAAGCGCTGCGAGACCCGATCTCGGTCGCTATGCTCAAGATAGGCGGCGCAAAAATCCTTGAAATAGGCGAAAAACCGAGTCCCCGCGTGGGGTGGATACTTCACGCCTTGCTCGAAGAGGTGCTTGATGATCCGAAGAGAAATACCGAAGATTATTTGGAAACACGAGCGAAAGAATTTTCAAATTTGAACGATGATGAGCTTAAAAAGATCGGCGAAGAAGGGAAGGAGCGCAAGGCAGGGGAGGAAAGCGAGGCGATCAACCAGATCCGGACGAAACACCACGTCAGCTAGAAATAGAAAAAGCCGCCTCACCAGGCGACCCGTTTCTCTTTTAAGGTCGCCGCCGTGAAGCGGCTTTGAAATGCATGTACGATAAATGTTTCTTTGAGAACAATTCTTCGACGCTTGTACGGTGGAAGCCAATACCTTAGGAGAGCCTAGGGTTAATATATGTGGCGCGTACTTCGTACGTTGGTTTGTTTCTTTAAAACATCTCGTCTATGCCAAAGAACACCGTCCGTAATGATAAAGGACATTAAGGACATCGTAAAGGACAACCTGTGGATAATCCACCGCTGTCGAATGTCCTTTATAGATGGCTACAAATCAAGCTCCAATAGGACGGGGCAATGGTCGGAGCCCATGTACTGGGGCAGGATTTCCGCTTTTTTGATTTTGGGCACCAGCTTCCTGCTGGCGAAGAAGTAGTCTATCCTCCATCCGACGTTGCGCTCGCGCGAGAGCGCAAAATGACTCCACCACGTGTAGTGCCCGTTGCCTTTGGTGAAAAGCCGGAAGGTATCCACAAATCCGGCCTCGACTATTTGATCGATACCTTCTCGCTCTTCCTTGGTGAAACCTTTTTTGCCCTCATTGGATTTTGGGTTGGCCAAGTCTTCTGGCTTGTGTGCGACGTTGAGATCGCCGCAGAAAACGACGGGCTTTTCTTTCTCCAATTCCCTGCAATAGGCGAGGAATGCCGGGTCCCAGTGCTTGTGTCGCAAGGTGAGGCGGGTCAAATCGTCTTTGGCGTTCGGGGTATAGACCGTAACGACGTACAGAGGGCCAAAATCTGCCGCAATCACGCGGCCCTCGGCATTTGGGTCTCCATAGCCATCACCCGCAAGGTGGTATTTCTTTGCAAGATGGTCCGGAAGGCCTAAAATCACGCTTTTGGGCTGTATTTTGGTGAAAATCGCGGTGCCACTATAGCCCTTTTTCTCGGCCGAATTCCAGTATTCTTCATATTCGGGCAAATCTACTTCCGATTGGTGCTGCTGCGCCTTGGTCTCCTGCAAACAAAGCACATCGGGCTTCACCTCATCAATGAGCGGCTGCAAAAGTCCCTTCCGATGCACAGCTCGTATGCCATTCACGTTCCACGAAACGATACGCATGCAGGCAGAATATCACGCGCCTTCATAAAAATGTCACCATACCTTTTGTATGCTCGTAATGTGTCGGCGAGACGTGCGTCTTAGTAACATGAGAACAAATATGCAACATCCTATCCACAAGAACAGGACAATGTCCTTCTTCGACGTGCGCATTCCTGGTGAGAAGGGAGGTCGTGAGTGGGACGCATTCAACGCCGTGCGAGACGACTCAATCGGTGCATACCGTGTAGCCACTCCTCGCAAACACTTGGTAGTTCGTGGCCCCAGCAACATCCTCCGCATCATCGCCCCACACTACCACCAATCGCATTCTCACCGACCCTACTACCGCCAATCCGGCACCCTCCGCAGCGCGCATTAAAAAATAAAGCCGCGCGATCTCTCGAACGCGCGGAGGTTAGATCGTCCATTCTTCGCCGAGGACGATTCGCCTGCCGGATTGGTGTTGCCCGCGCAGAGCCTCTTCGACGACCACCGCGACGCCACCCGCCGACACTGATCCATCCGGCGATGATTCAGGGAAGAGACGGCGTGCCATTGTCGAATTTTCGATCAGCGGCAGATCAACGTAGTAGGTCGCAAAGTGATTGCTCAAGTGTTGCGCGGCGAATTGCGTGAGAGCCCACAGAGCGCCGTTGGCCGCGGTGTATATCGCAAGGCCGGGATCGCTCGATACGGCTCGTCCGCCAAGTGCGATCGCATGACGAACGCCCGGCGTACGCCGGGCGGCGTCGAGAAGCGCGAGCGTCCCATAACTCTTGGCGAGAATATGATCGGCCATTTTGGAGTGCATTTTTGCTTTGCCGATGCGCTGTGGCCTGGTAAATACTCCAGCGGCATGAATCACAACCTCGGGTTGGAAGCTGCGGAACAGACGCAGAACGTCGGCCTGAATAAGCAAATCGCACTTCTCTCCCAAGCTCCCGCGACGACTTGCATACAAGATGTTGTGTCCTTTTTTCTTCAGACACTCTCCCACTAAGTAGCCAATGCTTTTCTTGGAAGATGCCCCGACGATGAGAATGCGCATAATGTGCGTCCTCTTTGCGAGTAGAAGGGGAGCTTGCGCGGAGACCGCGCAAGCTCTTTTCGAAGGTGCTAGACGAGCTCGGAGCTAAGCTCGCGCAGCGACGGGCGCAGTTTGCCGTGGTGATCGATGCACAGGGGCAACGGCCACCGTCCGAGTTCCTGCAGCTCCGGGTACGCGGCGACCGGGAACATTCCCTTGTCCACGTTTCCGCGTTCGAGAACGACTGCATGGCCTCCGATCCTTGCGTCCGATCGGCCCTCGAATTGTTGCGGGCGGATGATGACGCCGACGGCGTCGTAATGCCGCATCGCCCACTCGGGGTCGCTGATGATCGGCGCGAGCAAAGGATCATCGTCGGATTCCTTGGTCTTCGTGATTGAGAGGACTCGAGGAATGCCGAGTGCCGCAGCCTGCTCCAGCGCGCGAAGCGGTTCCGAATGATCCGTCTTCGCTTTCTTCGAATGAGCACTTAAGCTCACCTCGAAGCGACGAGCCCCGGCCACAATCGATTGCCGTGTCGCGCTGAGGATCGAGAACGGGACGCCATGTCGGCGGATCAGCTCGAGGACGGGTCGGAAAGCCGAAGACAAGCCCGGCTCACCATAGCCCGTGAGGTAGACCTCGGCGGCATCCTCGATATGCCGTTGCACCGCCGCGATCACGGCGTCGGCATTGCCGACCTCGTCCTTCGCGTTGGCGTCGTTGCGGCGGTAGAAGCACGCCATCGAACATATGCCCGGCAGCGCGACTGCAAGTACCTTCTTATGCATCTTCACCTCCATTAAGGGTTGAAAGACACAATTGTCTATCAATCCCAGCATCAATTAAGCTCTTAAAACAATGGTTTATCAATGAAAATTGAAAATGCTGTTGTATTTTTTTAACAACACTATATACTGCGCTTATGCCATCCATTACCAGGCCCATTGAGCGGAGAAAGCAGGTTATTACAGATTGCTATTTTTTTGGCAATTTGTTATGATGTCCAATATGATCATATTTAAACGCACGATAGAGGCACACATTGTGAGCCGTTTGTTCAAGGGCAAGGCGATTCTGCTCTTTGGCCCACGACAAGCCGGTAAGACGACGCTTTCGAAAAAGTTGCTGGAGCCGTTCGGAGATGCGGGCGGATATTTTAATTGCGAGCTCGCCGCCGTGCGCAAACACTTCGTCCTCGGAGAACCCGAGCGGCTTTCGGAGCTCGTCGCCGGGAAGAAAATCGCCGTCTTCGACGAAGCGCAGACGATAGAAGACATCGGGGCAATCTTGAAGGCGTTCATAGATGCGGATACTGGTGTGCAGGTGATCGCGACCGGATCTTCGTCGTTTGATCTCGCCAATAGGATCAATGAGCCGCTTACGGGTCGGGTGTTCGAGTTCATTTTGTATCCGCTCTCGCTCGAAGAGATGCGGCAGGCATTGCCGGACTTCGCTCTCGCCGATCTATATGAGTGCTTGCGTACCGGCAGCTACCCAGGCGTCGTCGCGGCGCGTGAAACAGCGCTCAAAGAAGACGTACTCAAAAATCTCGCGACGAATTATCTGTACAAAGACGTGTTCACATTTGAATCAATCAGAAATCCACGCGTGTTCGAACAGTTGGTGAAGCTACTCGCGCTTCAGATCGGCTCCCTGGTGTCGGTCAACGAACTTTCGCGCGAGCTCGGCATCGCGCGCGCGACGGTCGAGAAGTACTTGCGCCTCTTGGAACAGTCGTATGTGATCAAGGTAGTACGCGCGTTTTCGCGCAACCCACGCAACGAGATCAAGAAAGCGTTCAAGGTGTATTTCATTGACGTCGGCGTCCGCAACGCAGTCATCGACAACGTCGCGCATATCGAGGCGCGCGATGACCGCGGGTACATATTCGAGAATTTTTTCGTGATCGAGCGCACGAAACAGGCTGCGGCCGACCCTTTTGGGCCCGGTATTTTCTTTTGGCGAAACCGCAAGGGCGCTGAAGTCGATGTAGTCGAAGAGTCGCAAGGGGCGATCATCGCGTATGAATGCAAATGGGGGGCGGGAGATGCGTCGGCATCGCTGGCGACATTTCGGAAAGCGTACCCGAATGCGGAAACTACGATTGCAACGCCGGAAACAGTGTTGCATGAATAATACCTATGCCACAGATCACAAAGGCGCTTGAACACATCGAGCTGGGACAGAAACAGATAAAGATACTCGCGATACTCTTGCAGAGCGGCCCGATGTTTGCTTCCGCTATCGCTCGCGCTGCCAAACTCAACCGCTCGACCACCTACGTCATTTTGAAAGAGTTGCAAGAGAAAGGGCTGGTGTCGTCTGCCAAAGAGAGCAGCGCAACACGGTACCAATCGATCGCACCGGAACTTTTACCTGGATACATCGAACGCAAGCGGGAGGAACTCGCCGAAAGCAAAAAAGAGATCGAAGAGATGCTGCCGCAGATCAAACTGTTACGCCAAAAACGTGGCGCGTTGCCCAAGGTGCAATTCTTTGAGGGTAAAGGGGGAGTCGAGCAGGCGTACGAGGATACGCTCGAGAACAATAGTGAGAAATCCCTCCGCGACATCACTGGTGTGGATGCCGTCTTCACAAATGTGGATCAGAAATTCCTCAAATACTATCTTGAAAAGCGCGCGCAGCTCGGCATCCGCTGTCAAAACATCGCGCCGGAGAGCGAATGGGCGCGCAAAAGCAAAGAAGACGACGAAAAGTACCTGCGCACGACGAAGTTCATCCCAGCAAAATTCAATTTCGACGGAGAAGTAAGCATCTACGGCAACAAAGTCGGCCTCTTTTCATACGCGCACGAAAATCCGATCGCGCTAATCATAGAAGACGCGACGATCGCAAAAATGATGAAACAAATCTTCGATTTCGTTGAGTCAGCCGCGAAATAGGGACGGAAACAAAAAACCCCGGGCGACAAAGAGTCAGGGCTCTTTGCCGTTCCAGGGTTGTAGGTTTAGTCGTCGAATGCGCCGATCTCCTTCAATGCTGCGTAACATGAAAGTGCGCTGAGCAACAAAACGCTAGCAGTTACAATCGGCTTAGGGAAGACGAGAGGCGCTGCCTCAGCCATAGTAAAGGCCGCGTTCCCCATACGCTCGGCCAGCTGCAAGAATTCTGGATTCCTGCGCCATGCCTCATGACGAAACGGGCCGCTATCAAGAATCCCGTCCTGCGGAAGCGTAGGCTTCAAATCTTGCCGCGTATGAGACGGCAATTCCCGACTTTTGGCCTTGGCCTGCCGCATGAAGAGGTCATAAGACGTGATCGCACCGCCGAAGAACACCATTTCGAGGCCGGGTCGGTACAATGCACTGAACTTCGAAACTCGCGATTCCTGCCATTCGCGAATCGCTTCGAGCAGCCGAGGATCATGATCCTCAATCAGATAAAGCTTCGCCTCAGCACCCGAAAGGTCGCTGTCGGGATTTACAGACATGTCTTTCCTGAACTTTGTCATCCCATTACCTCCAGTTTTTACTATATATACAATGCATTTTAAAATAACGATTGTCAACCCTTTTTATAAATACTGTTGACTTTTTCCGACAACAGATTATTGTTGTCGATATGCCGCTCGCCATTAAGAAGGCCCTGGAGAAGCTCGGCCTACGCGAGAAGGAGGCGCGGGTGCTGTTGGCACTGCTTGAGAGTGGCGGGCCTACGTTTGTCGCGAGTATCGCGCGAGCAGCAAAGCTCCAAAGGACCACGACGTACGGCATCCTGAAAGATCTTTCTGCGGCCGGTCTTGTGACTTCGGCTAAAAAAGCTGGTGCAACGCAATACCAATCCATCGCTCCAGAGTTATTGCCCGCCTACATCGAACGCCGCGGCCAAGAACTCCTTGATACGAAAGAGGAGGTGGCAAAGCTCGTGCCGCAGATCAAATTACTGCGCTCAAAAGCCCACGTGCTGCCGAAGGTGCAATTCTTCGAGGGCACGGAAGGGATCGAGCAGGCATTTGAAGACAAGCTCGAGAACAATGCGGACAAAGCGCTCTACGAATTTACCGGCATGGATGCGGGGTATGAAAAAATGAACCACAAATTTATTGATTATTATCTCAACAAGCGGGCCAGGTTGAAGATCTTCTCGAAATACATATCGCCTGACACGCCATTTGCCCAACAAAAAGCGCTTGATGACGAAAAACACTTCCGGAAAGTGAAATTTATCCCAGCGAAATACAAAATGGACACAGAAATTTCTATCTATGACAACAAAGTATCGCTCGCATCTTTTTCGAGCGAAAACCCGGTCGCGATCTTGATCGAAGATGAAAATCTGGCGCGCACAATGAAACAAATCTTCGACTACATTGAATCGACCGCGAACATTGTATGACACTCTAATACGCGGCCGCGTATTAGAGTGTCATATGTCAGTGCCTTCTTTTACCGTGAAAGGCTTTGTGGATCTCTTTTAGATGTTTATCTGTCACATGGGTGTAGACCTGCGTGGTCGCTATATTGGCGTGACCTAAGAGGGCTTGCACGCTTCGCAGGTCGGCACCACCGTCAAGTAAGTCGGTTGCAAAAACGTGACGCAAAACGTGCGGAGTAACTTTGCGGGTGATGCCGGCTTTGACCGCATACGCTTTCACGATGCGTTCGACTGAACGCGGCGTTATGCGCTCGCCTGCCTTTCCGCCACGGCCGTAGCGCACGAAGAGCGCATCTTCGAGATCGTTGCGGGCTTTTACATATTCACCGAGAGCTTTCTTGGCTTCCAGCGAGAGGAAAACCACGCGCACTTTTTCGCCCTTGCCGCGCACCGAGAATTCGTCGCGCGACAGATCGAGATCTCGCGAGAGGGAGCAGAGCTCGGAGACGCGCAGACCCGTGGAGAAAAGGAGCTCGAACATTGCGCGGTCGCGCAGGACGGGGAGGGAAAATCCAACTGGCGATTTCATCAGACGACTCAATTCATCGGAGCTGATGAGATCTAGATCGCGTTGACCCACCTTCGCGAGCTCGATGCGCTCGGGATTGAGACTCTCGATGCCGCGCTTGCGCAAATATTTGAGAAAGGCGCGCAATGCGATCATGTAGTAATTTTGTGTTTTCTTCTTCATGTCGCCATCCGTACCTTTTTGCCGATTAAGCCAGATACGGAATTCGCGCACGGATTGTTCGGTGAGCTTGGTAGGTGATGTAACCTTCGTTTGCGAGAGAAATCGAGAGAGGTACCGATCGTAATTCTCCACCGTCTTTACACTGCGACCTTTTTCAATTTCTATATGCTCTAGAAATTCTGTTTTGAGAGATTTGAGATCCGAACCCATACGTCGCACAATCTTAACACCTGAATGAGGCGGGATGATATATTCAGCGCATGAGAAAACTTCTCGTTATTTCGAATGATCTGGCCGAGCGTGGTGCGAAACCGGGAGCCCATACGTTTCACCAAGCGCATGAGGGGAAGATTCGCGCTACTGCTGGAAATAATGCCGAAGTAGTAATCACTGCGCCGGATGAAGCTCCCGCCCACTATGCAGACGCAGAGGTCATCGCAGCGTTCCCCATGCGGATACCGGATATTGCAAAAACGCCCACGGTGAAGTGGCTGCATTCATTTTCCGCTGGTGTCGACAGGATCTTGAGTCCGGCAATGATTGATTCGGATATCTTGGTGACGAATTCTTCCGGTATTCATGCGACGCCGATCGCCGAACACATTCTTGGCGTGTGTTTGATGTTTGTGCGACGTTTCCACGACGCACTTCGCAATCAAGAAAAACACATCTGGCAAAAACTCGAACCGCTTGGAGAGTTGCGAGAGAAAAATATTCTTATTGTGGGATTAGGCGAGATCGGCACCGAAGCGGCACGGCTCGCGCACGCATTTGGCGCGCATGTCAGCGCAGTTTCACGTTCCCCGAAAAATAAAACAACTTTCGTCGAACGATTGGAAAAAAGTGATCATCTCGATGCGATGCTTCCCGAAGCGGATTTCGTGGTAATCACCCTGCCACATACGGATGAAACTCATCACTTGTTTGACGAAAAGAAATTCGCGCTGATGAAAAAGGTAGCAGTGGTCATCAACATCGGCCGCGGCGGAATTGTCAACGAACTTGACCTCATCGAAGCACTGCAAAAGGGAACTATCGCGGGCGCGGCGCTCGATGTGTTTGAAAAAGAGCCGCTGCCAGGGGATTCACCGCTCTGGGACATGCCAAACGTCATCATCACACCGCATCACTCCGGCCTCTCGGAAAAATATATGGATAGAGCGGTCGAACTCTTATGCAAAAATCTCGCCGCGTATCAGAAAGGAGAGGAATTGCCGAACGAGGTGAACAAAAAGTTGGGGTATTAAAAAACGGTTTGGGTTCCGATACTTAGTTATATAACTAAGTATCGGGATTGTTGTTATTTGAGATATTTTTTCTTCTTCAACTTTTCAGGCAGATAACTTTCTTCGTCACCTGCCCCGAGCTTGGTCGAGGGGTACATTTTGTATCCCTTGCCATAGCCCAATTCTTTCATCAGCTTCGTCGGAGCGTTGCGGATATTCATAGGGATAGGGAGGTTGCCGCTCTCTTTGACGTCGGCGAGCGCCTCAAAGTACGCGTCGTAGGAGGCGCGGCTTTTTTTGCATGTGGCGAGATAGGCGGCGCCATGCGCGAGGTTTATCTGACATTCGGGGTAGCCAATCGTCTCGCACGCGCGGAAAACAGCGTTGGCTACTACAAGTGCAGTCGGCACCGCAAGGCCTATATCTTCACTCGCGAAAATCACCATACGCCGCGCGATGAATTTGGGGTCCTCACCCGCGTCCACCATGCGTGCGAGATAGTAAAGCGCAGCGTCGGGTTGCGAGGCACGCATGCTTTTGATGAATGCAGAGATGGTATTGTAGTGTTCCTCGCCTTTTTTGTCGTAGCGCAAATGTTTGGACTGGATCGCTTCTTTGAGCGACTCGAGGGTAATGTCTCCATACAACTTCTGCGCGGTCTCAAGCGTGGTAATCGCTTGCCGTGCGTCGCCACCTGCCATTTGAATCAGCCAGCCTCGAGCCGCCTTTGGAATTTTAAACTTTGTGCGCTTGATGATCTGTTCCATTTCTTTTTCACTGTGTTCATTCAAAACGAAGACGCGCGTACGCGAAAGAAGCGGTGAGATGATCTCAAATGAGGGATTCTCCGTCGTTGCGCCGACGAGCGTGATGTCGCCGCGCTCGACGAAGGGGAGGAGAAAATCCTGCTGCGCTTTGTTGAAGCGGTGGATCTCGTCGATGAACAAGACCTTGGGTTTGCCGCCGAGTTTGAGTTGGCGAGTGCCAACAACCTTTTTAATATCGTCCTTCCCCGAATCCACTGCGGAAAGTTCGTAAAAGTCGGCGTTGAGAGCGCCTGCATAGATCCTCGCGAGCGTGGTCTTCCCGCAGCCGGGCGGTCCCCAGAGGATGAAGGAGAAGATCTCTTGCTTCTCCATTGCTGCACGCAAAGGTTTGCCCGGACCGGTCAAATGTGCTTGTCCGACGAATTCATCGATGGTTTTCGGACGGATTTTGGACGCAAGCGGCTCCATGGAGTTTAGTATACGCCCGCCCGCACGGGACGATACGTTCGAGCGGGCCTATTCATCCGCACAAACACGCGAGCAGCGTTTCCCCACTTTTTCCACATATGCGCAAGCTTGCAAAGCTGGCGCACGCGAGTATCCTAGAGATATATGAATACAAAAATCACCATCGGTGTTGTAGTCGTTCTCGTTATTATCGGCGGTTTGTTCTTCGTGTTTAAAGGTACGGCAGGAGCGCCAGCGCCAGAGACCGAGACAGGGGCGGCGGCGGCGGCACCTCAAGTGCAAGGTCAGGATGTAACCGTGGGTACTGGGGCTGAAGCTACGCCCGGCTCGGTCGTTTCTGTGCTGTATGTAGGTTACGTGGGAGAGATTTCCACGAGCACGATCTTCGATTCGTCTGCAGCGCATGACAACAAGCCGACTGAATTCACGCTCGGTGCACAGGACCTGATCGCCGGTTTCCAGATCGGAGTCAATGGCATGAAAGTGGGCGGTGAGCGATTGCTTTCGATCCCTCCAGAACTTGGGTATGGAGCCGAGGAGAAGAAAGACGCGGCCGGTAAGGTCGTTATCCCCGCGAATTCGACCCTCATTTTTGACGTCAAATTGGTGGACGTGAAGCCTGGTGCCGCTACTCCTACAACTCCGGCCACGCCATAGTGAAAGTGTCAGTACAGCACGGCTACCCTTGCTAAGATGAAGCAAGCATGATACTATTGCGCCAATGCTTACGAAGCGTAAAAAGGCTAATGAAATAGCCAAAACTGCTCGACATGACACCGATACGGGTTCCCCGGAGGTACAAGTAGCGGTCTTGACCCGCCGCATAGAGGAACTTTCGGCTCATTTGGACAAGAATCGCAAGGATTTGCACTCTCGCCGCGGGTTGCTCGGCCTGGTCGCTGATCGCCGCAAGCATTTGAAGTACTTGGAGGTCAACAACAAGCGCGGGTACAGCGCGCTCGTGAGAAAGCTTGGACTCAAGAAGTAGAGAACAGCGAACAGAGAGTAGAGAACAGATCTGTTCATCTGTGGTGTACACTGTAATAAGCTTTTAATTATTATTGTTCTCTGTTTTCTATTAACTGTTCACTTTTATATGAGTATCATCAAACACCCAGAACAGCGTGTTGGAGTTTTCATCGACACGCAAAACATTTATCACAGTGCGAAAAATATCTACCACGCACGCGCCAATTTCGGCAACATTCTCAAGGACTCGCTCGCTGGCCGCAGGCTTGTGCGCGCACGCGCTTATGCGGTCACCACAGAATCCGGTGAGGAAAAGGCTTTTTTTGAGGCTCTGGCCAAGGTGGGTATCGAAATGCGGCTTAAGGAGCTGCAAATTTTCGCGGGCGGGGCCAAAAAGGCGGATTGGGACGTGGGTCTCGCGGTGGACGCGATCACGGCCTCGCCAAAAGTAGACACTGTCATTCTCTTCACGGGCGATGGCGACTTCGTGCCATTGGTGCGCTACCTGCAAAACCACGCTGGCTGCCAAGTAGAGGTTGTTTCATTCGGCCGTTCCACCTCACTCAAATTGAAAGAAGCTTGCGACGACTTTCTAGACCTCGACGAAGACCCGAAGCGCTACCTCATCAACTTCCGCGGCTCTCCGATGCGGCGTGGAGCGGGCTCACGACAAGCCGCGGCAAACTCACGACAAGCACCGGACGAAACCATGGGCGCCCCTTCCGACCCAGCCGAAATCGGCCGCATCACGGGGGTGGAGTAAAAACTTCCTCACGTGCTATAGTTCGCGCGGTCAATACCGACAGAAAGAACCTCTGATGAGCGCACTGGACGCATTCTTGCGCACGAGAACCAGGCCCTTTCCCCTCCCGCGGGAAGCTGTTTTAGTCTTGGGACATTTCACCATTCAAAGACTCGTGCAGCAGGACGGGTTCGCGACGCTGGACGAATGGTACGACGCGAGGGTGAACGATACTGACGACAAGGCAAAGGGGGGTTGTCTAAGCGTACTGGGCGGCCGCGACGCAAACGGTGAGTCGCGGCCGTTAGAATTTTTATACATCGTATGCTAGAGTGGAAACATTAGAAGCGGCCTTTGGATAGGTAGTTCTCCTCTTGATGGGCAGGAGACCTAAAATCTGAAGGTCAATTAACGAAAATTAACCACCGACATTCTCATTTGGATGCAATGCTAGGCGCGGAGAATGCGGCGCCAGAGGCGTATGTAGTCATACGATGAGGGCGACGCAGAGGCTCCGCAACGACGCA
This sequence comes from Minisyncoccota bacterium, assembly GCA_036517335.1. Classification (GTDB taxonomy): domain Bacteria; phylum Patescibacteriota; class Minisyncoccia; order Phycocordibacterales; family UBA2100; genus UBA10103. The sequence continues at coordinate 15,552 of DATDWX010000036.1, forward strand.
GTGCGCCAAAGGAGGATGTCCCAATAAATACCCTATGAACAAGAAAGAATATTCCCTCGAGATTGGGGGCAAGACGATGACTGCCGAGTTCAACGACTGGGCGGATCAGGCCAATGGTTCGGTATTGCTCCGCTACGGCAACTCGACTGTCTTGGCGACAGTGGTGATGGGGAGCAAGGAATCAGACAAGGATTATTTCCCGCTCTCTGTCGAGTACGAAGAGAAATTTTATGCAGCCGGCGCGATCCTCGGCTCGCGATTCATGCGCCGCGAAGGAAGGCCGTCTGATGAAGCAGTGCTTTCGGGTCGCATCGTGGATCGCACGATCCGTCCGCTTTTTCCCAAGGGATTAAAACGCGACGTGCAAGTCATCATTAGTGTACTCTCTCTCGAAGACTACGATCCTGATGTGCTCGCGGTCAACGCGGCTTCGCTCGCGATAGCCACGTCCAACGTCCCCTGGAATGGGCCAGTCTCGGCCGTGCGCGTGGGATTACTTGAAGATCAGGGTGAACAGTTCATCGTCAATCCAAATTACAAAGAACGCGACGAGAACGGTACTCCTAAAGCTCGTGTGGATTTACTCGCCTGCGGCGCGGGCGGGCTCATCAACATGATCGAAGTGGGCGCGCGTGAAGTGCCCGAGGCCGTACTCGAAGTGGGTTTGAAAAAGGCGAGTGAAGAGATCGAAAAGATCCAGACGTGGCAGAATATGATCGTACAAGAGAGAGGTACGGAAAAATCCGCGTTTATTCCGCCGTTCGAAGACGACGGGCGTCTTGCTCCTTTTTTCGACGAGAAGATTGGATCCAAACTCAAGGAAAAAAAGGATATCCTCGCGAAGGGAGACATCAACGCGCTCAAGCGCGAGTGGGCCGCTCAGGCCGCGGCACAGTTCGAGGACATCGAGCCGAACAAACTCGACACCTACTACGAACATCGCATGGATGCGTATGTGCACGACCTTGCGATAAAAGAAGGGAAGCGCGTGGATGGCCGTGCATTCGATGAAATACGCAAGCTCGAAGCGCAGGCAGGCGGCCTCTCACCGGTCATTCATGGCTCCGGCATCTTCTACCGTGGCGAAACCCACGTCTTGGCGGCGCTCACCTTGGGTGGCCCGGGCGACGCGCAGCTCCTCGACACCATTGAATCGCAAGACGTGAAGAAAACGTTCATGTTGCACTACAATTTCCCACCGTTTTCTGTGGGGGAGACAGGACGCTTCGGTGGCATGAATCGCCGCATGATCGGTCATGGAGCTTTGGCAGAAAAATCGGTACGCGTCGTCCTTCCGGCAAAGGAAGATTTCCCCTACACCATCCGCATCGTCTCTGAATGTTTGGCCTCCAACGGCTCGACTTCAATGGCCACTGTATGCGCCTCTACACTTGCACTCATGGACGCAGGCGTGCCTATCAAGCGTCCTGTGGCGGGAATCGCGATGGGCATGATGAGTGACGGGAAAACGTACAAAGTGCTGACCGACATCCAAGGACCGGAGGATCATCACGGCGATATGGATTTCAAAGTCGCGGGCACGAGCGAGGGCGTAACCGGAGTACAGATGGATGTGAAGGTTGAAGGTGTACCCCTAAATGTACTTGCCGAAGCATTCGCGCAAGCCAAAAGGGCGCGTTTACAAATTCTCGACGTGATTACTGCCGCTATCGCCGCGCCGCGTGCTGACATTTCTCCCCGCGCGCCGAAAATCCTCTCGACCAGAGTGAAAGTGGATCAAATCGGTCTCGTCATCGGCCCCGGCGGCAAAATGATCAACGGCATCAAAGACCGCACAGGGTGCGACGACATCACCATAGAAGATGACGGGAGTGTCTTCGTGACTGGCAGGGGCGGCACCGCAGAAGCCGCGCTCAAAGAAATCATAGATCTCACGCGCGAGTATTCTGCAGGCGAGCGACTCGAAGGACCGGTCGTACGTATGCTCGATTTTGGTGCATTCGTGAAGATCGGCCCGAATACCGATGGTCTTGTGCACGTTTCCGAAGTCGCCCCTTTCCGCATCGGCAAAATTTCTGACGCGGTGGAGATAGGTGAGATCGTCCCCGTCATGATCAAGGAAATTGACGAGAAAGGACGGTATAATCTCTCCATCAAAGCCGCTGATCCGGAATGGGCCGCACGTAAGGGGCTCAAACCATCAGAGGGTGGCGACGATCATGTCGGACGACATTTCACAGGCGACAGGCACGGGGACAGGAGGGGGCCTCGAAGGCGCATCTAGCGCACTGGCTCCATTAGAGGCACTGCCTCTAATGGAGCCAGCTGCTGTGTCGGCTCCGTCGCAACCAGTGCCACCGCAGCAAGCTCCGACGAAAGTGGGCGCTGACATCGCGAAGATACTCCAAGACGTGAAGCTTCCAGAGCGCAGACGACCTGCTTCCGAGCCGAAAGCGGCAGCTACGATTCCTATCGAAATATCAAGCGCGCCCTCGGCGGGGGTGGTAGGCGCTGCTCCTCTTGCAGCGCGGCCCCTCTCACAGTCTGTTGAGATTCCCGGGGTACCGAGCGCACCACAAAATCCCCCTGCTTCTCAATCGCCAGAAGTCGCAGAAGAAAGACCAGCAGGCAGCGAGCCCTCGTCGGCCGTACCTGCGCCCGCAGAGGAGGCAGGATCACCAGTGGTATCTCTGCACACGATGAAAACCGACCTCCAAGATATCGTACGCGAGCAGAAGATGTCGGCCGTGCGCGCGGCTTCGATGGAGGCCGATCGACAGAACGCACGACAGGCGGCCCATCCCACCACCCCACCAGCGCCGGGCCCTGCGCGTGGCACCCTTTTGATGCTTGCGTCGGCTATCGTCCTCTTTGGACTCGGAGGAGCAGCTATCTTCGGCGTGTATATCGTGATGTATCCGCGGGCTCCCTTGCCAACACCCGCTTCCTCGGCACTCCTCTTCGCAGAGAATCGAGTCACGCTCCAAATAACTAATCAATCATCAGTCATTCTCAAACAAACCCTCGGCGGCATGCTCGCACAAGCCCCGGGATCCATCGGTTCGATCACACAGATCGCGCCCGAGACCCTCGAAACAAACCCTCAAACGACGCAAGCATTGCAACGGCCAGCCACGCTCGCCGAATTTTTGGCGGCGCTTGGGGCACATCCGCCGGATGACCTTTTGCGTGCGTTATCAAACGATTTCTTCTTCGGCATCCATGCCGCCGACGTGCCCGCACCACTCTTCGTCATTCCTGTCTCCTCATACGAACGCGCCTTTGCCGGTATGCTCACCTGGGAAGACACGATTGATGGCGATCTGCAGCCCCTTTTTAAGGAAGTAGCGAAGGTGGCCGCGGGGATGGAGGGGTTCCCGGTAGACAGGCAATTCGTGGATCTTGTGGTGCGCAATTACGACGCGCGCGCACTGAAGGACGACTCGGGAGCCGCCGTCCTCTATTACTCCTTCCCGACGCAGAAGCTCCTCATCATCGCAGCTTCACCATATACATTCCCAGAGGTGTTGAGCCGATTGCAAGCGGAGCGGAAACTTTGATACAATCGTGGCATGGCTCATCTTAAACAAACTGAAATAGAGGAGTTGCGCGGCGCCTTGGGAGCCGAGAAGGATTCATTGGAAGAAGAGCTTGCCTCGTATGGCCGTGTGCAGGGAGAAACGGGTGATTGGCAGGGCGCCTCGGTGGGATTTGAGGGCGAAGAGGCCGACCCGGTAGATGCCGCAGACCAAATCGAAGAGTTGGCGACCAATGTGCCCCTCGTGGAAGAGCTCGAAACGAGGCATAAAGACGTCGAAGGTGCGCTCGAGAAAATGGAAGGTGGCACCTACGGCGCTTGCGAGGATTGTGGCGAGCCTATTCCCTTCAAACGACTGGACGCCAATCCAGCCGCCCGTACCTGCATCGCGCATGCGCGGTAGGGAGGCTGTTGCTACAATCCCGCCATGTCCAAACAGGAGATCGAATCGGGCTTTGCGCGGGTGTTTGCCGCGCAGCCAGCGCTGCCTTCGGCACACCTCGTGTCGGTAGAGTGCGATATTACGCGCGGGCTGCATGCTTTTAATGTAGTCGGGCTGCCCGACAAGGCGGTGGAAGAGGCCAAAGATCGCGTGGCATCGGCAATAAAAAATTGCGGTGAGTATGATTTCGAATCCCCCAAGCGCAGCAATAAGAAGATCGTCGTCTCACTCGCGCCGGCGGAGCTGAAGAAAGAAGGCGCTGGATTTGATCTGCCTTTTGCACTCGCGTTCCTCCTCGCTTCAGAGCAGGTCCACTTTGACCCTGCGGGCAAACTCTTTTTTGGCGAACTGACGCTCGATGGAGCGATGCGCCCGATACGCGGTGCACTTTCGATCGCGCTTCTGGCGCGCAACGAGCATTTTCAAGAATTATTCGTGCCTCATGAGAATGCCGAGGAAGCAGCGCTCGTGCCCGGCATTACGGTGTATCCCGTGCGCACGCTCGCCGAAATAGTCGCGCATCTCGATGCGGAAGACAAATTCGCACTGCAACCTCAAGTGCGAGTACCGCGCGCGGCGCGCACCACACACGATCAGGGCCGCATCTCACTCGGCGACATTCGCGGGCAGGAGAC